>NZ_JBIAQC010000001.1:816363-1225596 GCF_042888685.1 Streptomyces sp. NPDC002779 | reverse complement strand
AGCACCGTAAGGTGTGGAGGTGACCGGTACTAATAGGCCGAGGGCTTGTCCTCAGTTGCTCGCGTCCACTGTGTTAGTTCTGAGGCAACGACCGTGTTTTTTTCCGGTCCAACTTCATAGTGTTTCGGTGGTCATAGCGTGAGGGAAACGCCCGGTTACATTCCGAACCCGGAAGCTAAGCCTTACAGCGCCGATGGTACTGCAGGGGGGACCCTGTGGGAGAGTAGGACACCGCCGAACAATTTTTGGGAAAACCCCGCACCTTATCGGTGCGGGGTTTTCTGCGTTTAGGCTTCTTGTTATGCGCTATGACCTCGTGATCTTCGACAACGACGGTGTGCTCGTCGACAGTGAGCCCATCTCCAACCGGCTGCTCGCCGCCTATCTCACCGAGCTGGGGCACCCGACCTCCTACGAGGACTCCCTGCGCGACTACATGGGCGCCGCCATGCACCGCGTACACGATCTCGTCGAGGCGCGGACCGGGGAGCGGCTGCCGGGGGACTTCGATGATGTCTTTCACGCTCGGGTGTTCGCTGCCTTCGAGCAGGAGCTGAAGCCGGTGGCCGGGGCCGAGGGAGTGCTGGAGAAGCTGGCCGCGGACGGGGTGCCGTACTGCGTGGCCTCCTCCGGGAGTCATGAGCGGATTCGGGTGGGGCATCGGACGACCGGGCTGACGCGGTGGTTCGAGGACGGGCGGATCTTCAGCTCGCAGGATGTGGGGCGGGGGAAGCCGGCGCCGGATCTGTTCCTGTACGCGGCCGAGCGGATGGGGGTCGCGCCGGAGCGGTGTGTCGTCGTGGAGGACAGTCCGCTGGGGGTGCGTGCCGCCGTCGCGGCCGGGATGGATGTCTACGGCTTCACGGCGATGACGCCCGCCGCGCGGCTGGAGGGTGCCACCGGACTCTTCGGTGACATGGGGGAGTTGAACGACCTGCTGGTCTGACCGAAGCTGAGGGAAACTCATCTTTGGCTGGATCTACCCACGAGTACGCACGGGCCCTACGCTCCCGCCATGACTGATGTGCTGCGGCGCGGCAGGGCCTCGCTGGCGTTCAGCTTCTTCGCCCAGGGCGTCGCCTTCGCGCTGCTGGTGACCCGGATCCCGGCCATCCAGGACCGGTACGGGGTCTCCGACGCGCTGCTGCCGGTCTTCCTCGCCGCCGTGCCCGTCCTGGCCGGCGTCGGGAGCGTGGCGACCGGGCGGCTGGTGAAGCGGGTGCCGCCCAGCCGGGTGCTGCGGTGGTCCCAGCCGGTGGTGTTCCTGGCGCTGCTGGGGGTCGCGGCCGGGGACCGGATGGTCGAGCTGGCCGTGGCGCTCGGGGCGTTCGGGCTGTCGGTGGGGGCGTTGGACGCCTCGATGAACATGCTCGGGGTCAGTCTGCAGCGGTCGTACGGGCGCAGCATCATGCTCAGTTTCCACGCCGCGTACAGCCTGGGCGGGATTCTGGGGGCCTCGCTGGCGTGGGCGGGGGCGCACTGGGATCTCGCGCTGTTCGTGTCGTACCTGCCCGTCGTGGTCGTGCTGCTGCCCGCCGCGTTCGTGGGGAGTCGGTGGTACGTCGACGGGGAGCCGGCGGCGGCTGTGCGGGGGGAGGCGGTGAAGGGCTCGGCGGGGGGCGTCGGGTTCAAGGTGCTGCTGCCGTTGTGTCTGGTGATGACCTTCGCGTACATCGGGGATTCCACGGTCTCCAACTGGAGCGCGAAGTACCTCCAGGACGTGCTCGGGAGCAGTGAGCAGCTGGCGACCGTGCCGTATGCCGTCTACATGGTGACCACGCTGGTGGGGCGGGCCATCGGGGACTTCGGGGTGCGGCGGTTCGGGGCCGTGGCGGTGGTGCGGGGCGGGACGGTGGTCGCGGCGGGTGGGTTCGCCGTCGTGGCCGTGGCGCCCGGGGCGTGGGTGGGGATGCTCGGGTTCACCTTGGTGGGGCTGGGGTTGTGTGTGCTGGTGCCGCAGACCTTCGCGGCGGCGGGGCGGTTGTTCCCGGGGGCGTCCGATGCGGCCGTTGCCCGGCTGAATGTGTTCAACTATGTGGGCTTTTTGATCGGTTCGCCGTTGGTGGGGGCCTTGGGCGATGCGTGGAATTATCGCGGGGCGATGCTGGCGCCGATGGTGTTGGTGCTGGTGACGCTCGTGTACGCCCGGTCGTTCGACGCTCAACCGGACCGATACGGTGGCGGGCATGAGCGGCCGCGCACAGCTGATGTGGGACGAGGCAGTAACGGGATATGACTTCGGTCCGGAGCATCCGATGGATCCGGTCCGGCTCGCGCTGACCCGGCGACTGGTCGAGGCCTTCGGGCTCGACCGGGAGGTCGATGTGGTCGCGGCGAAGGCGGCGGGGGAGTCGACGCTGCGGCTCGTGCACCGGGAGGACTACATCGCGGCCGTGAAGGCCGCGTCGGTGGATCCGGGGGCGGCGGACGGGTCGTACGGGCTGGGGACGCTCGATGATCCGGCGTTCGCGGGGATGCACGAGGTCTCGGCGCTGATCGCGGGGCAGTCGGTGGGGGCCGCGGAGGCCGTGTGGCGGGGTGACGCGCTGCACGCGGTGAACTTCGCGGGCGGGCTGCATCATGCGATGCCCGCGAGTGCGTCGGGGTTCTGCATCTACAACGACGCGTCGCTCGCCATCGCGCGGCTGTTGGAGCTGGGTGCCGAGCGGGTCGCGTACGTGGATGTGGACGTGCATCACGGGGACGGGGTGCAGGCCGCCTTCTGGGAGGATCCGCGGGTTCTGACGATCTCGCTGCACGAGCATCCGCGGACGCTGTTCCCGCAGACCGGGTGGCCGGAGGAGACCGGGGCGGCCGGGGAGGCCGAGGGATCGGCGGTGAATGTGGCGTTGCCGGCGGGGACGGGGGACGCGGGGTGGTTGCGGGCGTTTCACTCCGTGGTGCCGGAGCTGATTGCTGAGTTCCGGCCGCAGGTGCTGGTGACGCAGCATGGGGCGGATACGCACTTCGAGGATCCGTTGGCGCATCTGGCGGTGTCGCTGGATGCGCAGCGGGCTGTGCAGGTCGCCTGTCATGAGCTGGCGCATGAGTTCGCCGAGGGGCGGTGGGTGGCGCTCGGGGGTGGCGGGTACGCGGTGGTGGATGTCGTGCCGCGGTCGTGGACGCATCTGGTGGGGATCGCGGCGGGGCGGGAGATCGCGCCGGAGGCCGTTATTCCTGAGGGGTGGCGGCAGGAAGTGTTCGCTCGTACGCGGCAGTTGGCGCCGGCGCGGATGACGGACGGGCGGTGGCCGGTGGAGTGGGGGGCGTGGGAGGCGGGGTACGACCCTGCGGATCGGCTGGACCAGGCCGTGCTGGCGGCTCGGCGGGCGGTGTTTCCGTTGCGGGGGCTGTTGCCGTAGGGGAGGGGGTTTCGCCCCCGCCGCCCCTACCCGTCCCACCCCCAGGGGCTGCCGCCCCTTCCGCCCCGCCCGGGGGCTCCGCCCCCTGGACCCCCCGGTCGGCCCCGAGAGGGCCTCGTCCTCAAACGCCGGACGGGCTGAGAGGGCCTCGTCCTCAAACGCCGGACGGGCTGATGGGGCCGTTACGCCGACCGTGGGGTGTTCTGCCGTTCTGGTCGTCCCGGGCGGGCTCGTCCGTCAGCATCGCTCCCGTGTTGTCCATCGGTGCTCTGCGTGCTCATCTGGTCGCTGCTCGGCTGGCGGGGGTGGTGGCCACCTCGCGGGAGGCGAGTCTGCGGAGTTATCGGCTCTTCGCGGCCCGGGATCCGAGGGTTTTGCTCGGGATTGATCCGCAATGTTCCTGGGAGCCCCGCGAATTGGTCGCACTCATGGCCGATAAATGTGGAGTTTCCGCTGATCCGTCGCGCGTGGACGGGCATGATGTGATCGATCCGGCGCGAACTGTGGCCGCTCTCGACTCCTTCGCCGCCCGGATCGCGGCCGTCGCTCAGCGCAGCGGCCCCGTGCTGATCGGCACCGGACATCCGCATCGGCTGCTCGGTTTCTACGTCGCTTTGGCGGACGCTCTCTCGACGGCCGGCTGTGTTGTACTCACACCGGCGCAGGGTCGCTGTGTCGACATAACGACCCGGTTCGGTCTACGCACGTACAACCTGGACTACGTACGAGGAGTCGCGCTCGTGCGAGAACCGGGCCACCCGGGCTCCGGTGGTGAGACCGGCGCACACACCCACTCGCCCCTCCCGGTTCGTACCGCGCTGGCCGCGGCCGCCGAGGCCGGCGGGCCGTTGCCGGAGCTGGTCATCGGGGATCACGGCTGGGTCTGCGGGGCAGGTCAGCTGGGGTTCGAGGCCATTGGTCTCGCCGATACGGATGACCCCGCGCTCTTCGTGGGGGAGGCCGAGGGGACCGTGTCCGTCGTCGTTCCACTTGATGACGCTGTGCGGTCCGATTACTACCGGCCGCTTACCCGCTACGTACTCAATCGAGCGTGTCTGTCACAGTAGGCCGCCGATGGGTGCACCTCTTCCCCACTCGCATCACCCGCCCCTACATTGGGGAGTGAGCACGCAACGACGAAGAGTCACCGGAAGGGGAAGCCGGTGGCCGTCGAGTGCGGAAGGTTCAGGTGTGTCATGGCTGCAGCTGGCGAGAGGCCTCTGAACGAGGTTCAGTTCCTTACCGTGGCGGAAGTCGCCTCGGTGATGCGAGTGTCGAAGATGACCGTGTACCGCTTGGTGCACAGCGGTCATCTGCCCGCGATCCGGGTGGGGCGGTCCTTCCGCGTCCCCGAGCAAGCGGTGCACGAGTACCTCCGCGAGAGTTATGTGGGGGTGGAAACCGCCTGACGGCACACGGGTGCGGGGGAGTCCTCAGGGCACCATCGGATCTCCCCCGGCCACCTCGATTACGACCTCAGCGCTCGGGCGGGTTAGGCTAGCCCCTCGTAGGTCGTGTGGGCCCATGGCGCCCAAACACCGAGTGATGAGAAGTGAGCGAGGGTAGTCGTGGGCTCTGTTATCAAGAAGCGGCGCAAGCGGATGGCCAAGAAGAAGCACCGCAAGCTGCTCAAGCGCACGCGCGTTCAGCGTCGCAACAAGAAGTAAGGTCGCGACGCGAGCCGCGAGAGCGTACGTGTGGCCCCCCACCGGACAGGTGGGGGGCCGCGCGCGTTCCCGGGGCCGGTGTGCGGCGGACCGGAGCCTGTGCGTAGGTCTGGACGCCGGGATGGCTCGGTCTGTTCGTACGTCCGGGGGTGCCGTCACTTCGTGCAGTGGGTGGTCCTCACAGCGCGACACCGAGCCGCTAAGTTGGCGGCACACGGGGAACCCGGCAGGGTAACGAGCAGCGGTACATCAGGTCTGGACGATTCCTGGAAGGAAGGCGCTGATCTTGGGCAAGGTCGTGCTCGTGACCGGAGTGGCCCGTCAACTGGGGGGCCGGTTCGTACGGCGGATCCAGCGTGACCCCCAGGTCGACCGGGTCGTCGCCGTGGACGCGGTTCCGCCCGAGCACCATCTGGGCGGTGCGGACTTCATCCAGGCCGACATCCGGCAGGCCGGCATAGCGCGGGTGCTGGCCGAGACGGGCGCCGACACGGTCGTACACCTGGACGTCACGGGCACGGCGCTCGGCGCCGGCAGCCGGACCACGGTCAAGGAGACCAACGTCATCGGCACCATGCAGCTTCTCGGGGCCTGCCAGAAGTCGCCGGCCGTCAAGCGGCTGGTGGTGAAGTCCAGTACGAACGTGTACGGGTCGGCGCCGCGCGATCCCGCTATGTTCACCGAGACCACCCCGCCCAAGTCGCTGCCCAGCGGCGGGTTCGCCAAGGACACCGTCGAGGTCGAGGGCTATGTGCGCGGCTTCGCCCGGCGGCGGCCGGACGTCGCCGTCTGTGTGCTGCGGTTCGCCAACATCCTCGGCCCGACCGCGGACACCCCGCTCGCGGCGTACTTCTCACTGCCCGTGCTGCCGACCGTGTTCGGCTACGACCCACGGCTGCAGTTCGTGCACGAGGACGATGTGATCGAGGTGCTGCGAATCGGTTCGCACGAACCCGAGCGCGGCACCCTCAACAGCGGCACCTTCAACATCGCCGGTGACGGAGTCCTGCTGCTGTCGCAGTGTTCGCGACGGCTCGGCCGGCCCACCGTGCCCCTGCTGCTGCCCGCCGTCACCTGGGCCGGCTCGCTGGTGCGCACGCTCGGCATGACGGACTTCTCGCCCGAACAGATCCGGCTGCTCACCCACGGCCGGGTCGTGGCCACGGACCAGATGCGGGAGACGCTCGGCTTCCAGCCGAAGTACACGACCGCGGAGACCTTCGCGGACTTCGCGCGCAGCCGCGGACCCGGACTGCTCCCGCCGGAGGCCCTCGCGGGGGCCGTCGACCGGATCGCCGCGCTGTCCCTCGAGGGCAGCGGTCACCCCCCGACGCAGAGCGCCAACTGAGGAGCGCATCAACGATGGCGGACGCCAAGGTCATTCCGTTCGACGACGACCGGTCCCGCGCGGGCGCCGTACAGCGGCCGGTGCGGCGCCGGAGCGTGGGGAACCGGCGCAAGAGCGCGGAGCCCGCGCTGGTCCATGAGGTCCGTGAGGTCCCTGAGGCCCAGCCCCTGCCCGACCCGGCGGCCGCGCAGGATGATGTCCCGGTGACGGAAGAGATGCGGGAGCAGCAGGAGGGCGGCGGCCTGGAACAGCGCATCGCCGGCGGTCTGTCCTTCCTGCGCCGCCGCCTCACCGGGGACTACGAGGTCGACGACTTCGGCTACGACGAGGAGCTGACCGACCAGGTCCTGATGTCGCTGCTGCGCCCGGTGTACGAGAAGTACTTCCGGGTCGAGGTGAAGGGTGTGGAGAACATCCCGGCCGAGGGCGGCGCCCTGATCGTCGCCAACCACTCCGGCACCCTGCCGCTGGACGGCCTGATGATGCAGGTCGCCGTCCACGACAACCACCCCGCCGGGCGTCATCTACGGCTGCTCGCCGCGGACCTGGTCTTCATGCTGCCGGTGGTCAACGAGTTCGCCCGCAAGCTCGGCCACACCCTGGCCTGCGCGGAGGACGCCGAACGCCTCCTCGGCCAGGGCGAACTGGTCGGCGTGATGCCGGAGGGCTTCAAGGGCATCGGCAAGCCCTTCAGTGAGCGCTACAAGCTCCAGCGCTTCGGCCGCGGCGGCTTCGTCTCCACGGCACTGCGCCAAGGCGCCCCGATCATCCCGTGCTCGATCGTGGGGGCGGAGGAGATCTACCCGATGATCGGCAACGCCAAGACGCTGGCCCGGGTCCTCGGATTCCCGTACTTCCCGCTGACGCCGACCTTCCCGTGGCTCGGCCCGCTCGGCGCGATCCCGCTGCCGACGAAGTGGACGATCCAGTTCGGCGAGCCCATCCTCACCGACGGCTATCCGCTGGAGGCGGCGGAGGATCCGATGCTGATGTTCAACCTGACGGACCAGGTCAGGGAACAGATCCAGCACACCCTGTACAAGCTGCTGGTGCAACGCAGGTCGGTCTTCTTCTGAGCCCTGCCGCACCCGGGCGGACCGAAGAAACGTTTATACGGCAACGGGGGCGCCCTTCCCGAGAAGGGCGCCCCCGATCCGCGTACCGGCTAGTCCGCGTTCTCGCCGTCGATGCCGAACCCGGGGAGCAGGCCCGGGAGGAGCGGCGGGAGTGTCACATCCGGCTCCGGGACCGGCGGGGTGCTGGTCGACGGAGTCGTACTGCCCGTGCTCTCCTTCGGCGGGTCGAGCAGGCCGCCGGTGCTGCCGCCGAGCAGGCCGTCGTCCTCGCCGCCGGAACTCGCGGACCTGCTGGGGCCGCCGCTGCTGGACTGGCGGCCGTCGGAGGCGCTGTTGCCGCTGCTGGGGGCCGCCGAGCGGTCCGTGCCGGACGAGCCGGTGGAGGCCGCGCCGGAACCGCCCTGCCGGGGGCCGGAGCCGCCGCCCTTGGCGGGAGGCTCGGGCAGCAGGGTCTGCAGCGGGGCCACTTCTTCGTCTATGGCGTCGAAGACCGACGACACCCGCTCACCGACGTCGCCGAGCTGCACGGGGAGCCGGTCGCGCAGGGCGCCCCAGGTGTCGCGGTGCGAGCGGGAGAAGGCGGACAGCGCCTGCATGGGGCCGAGCGAGTCCGGGTCGGCCGCGTACGCCGCGGAGAGCAGCCGGTGGCCCTCGGAGGCGTCGTGGTGCATCCCGGACAGGGCGCGGCGGATCTCGCCGAGGGATTCGTGGTCGAGGTGGCCGCCGCGGTCGCGCTCCATCAGCCGGCGCGCTTCGCTGAGCCGGGTGGAGGCCTGGTCGAGGAAGACCTGGCCGCGCTCGCTGTCGGTGTCGGTGAGGCCGCGCTTGAAGTCCTCGATGCCGCGCTTGAGGCCGTAGAGCGAGTCTCCGGGCAGGGCGTCACCGCTGGCGGCGGCGACTCCGCCGAAGGCACCGGCGGCGACTCCGACGCTGAGGCCGCCCGCGGCCAGGCCCTTGGTGAGCCGGGACCGCGGTCGCAGTTTGCCGAGCGGGGTCGCCCGGTGTGCGCCCCGGGCCCGATGGGAGCGCTGTTCGGGTACCGCGGAATCCATCCTGCCGCCCGCGCCCTCCAGCAGCATGGCCTCCATCGCGGCCACGAGCTGGGCCCGCTGCACGACCTTGACCTCCGGATCCATCTCCGGTTTGGGCAGTTCGCCGAGACCCGAGGCGAGGGCCAACAGGCGGCCCTGCCCGGTCTGTTCCGCAGCAGCCGGGGCCGGTGCCGGTCCTTCGGACTGCTCGGCCGCCGTGCCCCGGTCGGACTGCTCCTCCAGGGCCAGGGCGAAGGCGTTCGCCCGCCGGTGCGCCGATACGTTCGCGATCACTGGCGGCACCTCCTCTCGTCATGACGGTCGACTCCCCAGGGGGTCCTGAGGGTTGCACCACCTGAGCACATCCACACGATCGGGTGATCGGCGGTGGCCGGGTGGTGACCACAGGGAGCCTGCATCCCGCACAACGAGCGTCGCGGCACTTGGGTTACGGACGGCGGATGATCGGATCGGGAAGTCAACGGACTATTACCGAAAGCGACTTGGCCATTACCGACCGTATGCGGTCAGCGGGCGTCGTCCGGCAGGAGCCGGGCGAGGGTGCGTACGGCGCGGTACTGGAGGGTCTTGATGGCCCCTTCGTTCTTGCCCATGACGCGGGCGGTCTCGGCGACGGAGAGGCCCTGGAGGAAGCGGAGCGTGACGCACTCCTGCTGCTGTGGATTGAGCCGCCGGACGGCGTCCAGCAGGGCCGCGTTGGACAGCGACTCCAGCACCGAGTCCTCGGGGGAGCGCTCGACCTCGTTGGCGTCGAGCATCTCGCCGGTGGTGACCTCCAGCCGGAAGCGGCTGGACTTGAAGTGGTCGGCGACGAGATTGCGGGCGATGGTGACGAGCCAGGCGCCGAAGTCACGCCCTTGCCAGGTGAAGGTGCCGATCCGTCGCAGGGCGCGCAGAAAGGTCTCGCTCGTGAGGTCCTCGGCGGTGGCCTTTCCGCCCACGCGGTAGTAGATGTACCGGTAGACAGTGTCGCTGTACTGGTCGTAGAGACGCCCGAAGGCGTCGGCCTCGCCGGCCTGTGCGCGTTCGACGAGATCCATCATGCGGGCGCTGTCGCTGTCAGCGGCCGGACGCCGGGCGGTCGTGGCACCGGTCGAACGCCCCCGTCTGCCGACGGCGGGGCCGCCGTCGGCGAGCGCGTAGCACGGCCCGACGGGGGTGGCGGCTACGGCAAGGGTGGGGACGGCGTACGCGGTGGGGACGAAGCCGCGCAACAGGTCTTGGACCGTTGCGCGCAGCGTAGCCAGGCCCGAGGCGTCAACCCCGACGTGTGGGTACACGGGACTCCCAGAGGCAGAGCTTCCATCACGTGCAGTACGGGACCGTTCACCCGTCGTAGCGACGGAGGGGTACCGGATTGCGTCTGAGGAGAATAACGCTTCGTACAGGCGCTGCTACACCCAGTTGCTCAAATCATCGATTACGTCGCTTCTGTAACCGAATGAGGCCCGATCAAGTGCCGCACTGTGATCGTTTGTTGATCAGGTGTGGGCGTATTCCGGTCGGGGCCGGGGCGTGTTGTGGCCGTGTGCAGCCAAGGGGGCTGGACAGCGGGTTGAGTGGGTACGGTCTTGCGATTGGCCGGGTTCCGTCGGCGCGGAGGGCTGGTGATCAGAGGTGGGCGCGGGTGGGCGCGGTCCGGTCGGCCGGAGACGCGGGCGCGGGCCGGTTCAGCGGCGGCGGCGCGAGATGGCGATCGCCGCGGCCGTGCCGCCGGCCACCGCGCCGACTCCGGCCGCCGCGGGGATGCCGACCTTGGCGGCCTTGCGGCCCGTCCGGTAGTCGCGCAGGCGCCAGTCCAGTTCGCGGGCGTGCTTGCGGAGCTTGGCGTCCGGGTTGATCGCGTAGGGGTGGCCCACCAGGGACAGCATCGGGATGTCGTTGTGGCTGTCGCTGTAGGCCGCGCAGCGGGTCAGGTCCAGGCCCTCCGCCGTCGCCAGCGCCCGGACCGCCTCCGCCTTCGCCGGGCCGTGCAGGGGTTCCCCGACCAGCTTGCCCGTGTAGACGCCGTCCACCGATTCCGCCACCGTGCCGAGGGCACCGGTCAGGCCCAGCCGGCGCGCGATCACCTGCGCGATCTCCACCGGTGCCGCCGTCACCAGCCACACCTTCTGGCCGGCGTCCAGATGGGCCTGCGCCAGCGCCCGCGTCCCGGGCCAGATCCGCTCGGCCATGTACTCGTCGTAGATCTCCTCGCCGATCGACATCAGCTCCGAGACCCGGTGGCCCTTGACGATCGACAGCGCCGAGTCCCGCGCCTCCTGCATGTGCTCGGGATCCTCGACCCCGGCCAGCCGGAACCACGCCTGCTGCCAGGCGAAGCGGGCCAGGTCACGGGTCTCGAAGAACTTCCGTTTGTGCAGGCCACGGCCGAAGTGGAACAGTGCGGCGCCCTGCATCACGGTGTTGTCCAGGTCGAAGAACGCCGCCGCCCGGTCGTCCCCGAGCACCGGGAACTGCGGTTCGTCCTCCGGGGGGACCGACTTGCGCGCGGCCTCCGCCGAGGCCTCGCCTGCCAACACGCTCCGCGCGGTGGCGGAGCGCCTACGGGGAGTGAGCCATCCGAGAGCGGCCATGGCGTGAGCATAGCCATTTTGTTCGGGGGTTCCGGAGTCGAGAGGTTGGGAGGCTGTGAACTCTCCGCGACCGTGCCGTTAAAGAAGTCATCGCCGCGGCGGCCCCTGTCCGCGGGCTCCCGGGCGATGTCGGCGGCTGTCCCGGCTGCCTCGGCGCGGGCGAGAATGGCTGACATGAGTCCACTCTTCCGCCGCAAGGCGCAGGCGCCCCAGGACCGGCTCGTCACTCTCGTCCGCAAGCCGGGCTGTCATCTGTGTGATGACGCACAGATCGTCATCGAGAAGGTCTGCGGTGATCTCGGGGTCCGCTGGGAGCAGAAGGACATCACCCAGGACCCCCAACTCCACGACCAGTACTGGGAACAGATCCCCGTCGTGCTCGTCGACGGAGAGCAGCACACGTTCTGGCGCGTGAACGAGGAGCGGCTCCGCAAGGCACTGACCGACCAGTCCAACTAGTCCGGCCGGTCGCTTAGGATCGATGGAGAGTTGGTCTTGGGGGCGAGATTGATGAGGGAAGTGTGCGGTTTTGCCTCCGAGACAGACGCGCGTGACCCCGGTCACGTTGGCCGGGCAAATCGGACACCATCTTTGTGCACGCGTTCACAAAGACATAGCCTGCATTCGACGGGGCGGTCTGGGGACGCATGACCGCCTACAGCCCCGCTCTACCCGCAGGAGCACCGTGGCAACTGGCCGAACTCACCGACCGGCGACCCGTAGCCGAGGGATTCCCGAGGCCACCGTCGCCCGGCTTCCGCTGTACCTCCGTGCGCTGACCGGACTCTCCGAGCGCTCGGTACCCACGGTTTCCTCCGAGGAACTCGCGGCCGCGGCGGGGGTCAACTCCGCGAAGCTGCGCAAGGACTTCTCGTACCTGGGCTCCTACGGGACGCGTGGCGTGGGTTACGACGTCGAGTATCTCGTGTACCAGATCTCCCGCGAACTGGGGCTGACCCAGGACTGGCCGGTTGTGATCGTCGGTATCGGCAACCTCGGCGCGGCGCTCGCCAACTACGGCGGCTTCGCCTCGCGCGGCTTCCGGGTGGCGGCGCTGATCGACGCCGATCCCGCGATGGCCGGCAAGCCCGTCGCCGGGATCCCGGTGCAGCACACCGACGAGCTCGAGAAGATCATCGACGACAACGGCGTGTCCATCGGTGTCATCGCCACTCCGGCCGGAGCCGCCCAGCAGGTGTGCGAGCGGCTGGTCGCCGCCGGGGTCACCTCCATCCTGAACTTCGCGCCGACCGTGCTGAACGTCCCCGAGGGCGTCGACGTGCGCAAGGTCGACCTCTCCATCGAGCTGCAGATCCTCGCCTTCCACGAGCAGCGCAAGGCCGGCGAGGAAGCCGCGGCGGCCGACGGCGCCGGTCGTGTGCCCGCCGTCCGCGCCGAGTCCGGCGACAAGGGACCCGACGGGGACGTACCCGCCGTGATGCCGGCATGAGCCTTCTCGTCGTAGGACTGAGCCACCGCAGCGCCCCGGTCAGCGTGCTGGAGCGGGCCGCGTTGAACGCGGACGCCCAGGTCAAGCTGATCCAGGACACGGTCGCCGCCGAGCCGGCCACCGAGGCCGCGGTGCTCGCCACCTGCAACCGGATCGAGCTGTACGCCGACGTGGACAAGTTCCACGCCGGTGTCGCCGAGCTGTCCACGCTGCTCGCCCAGCACAGCGGGGTGGGGCTGGACGAGCTCACGCCCTACCTCTACGTGCACTACGAGGACCGGGCTGTCCACCACCTGTTCTCGGTGGCCTGCGGGCTGGACTCCATGGTCGTCGGCGAGGGGCAGATCCTCGGGCAGATCAAGGACTCGCTGGCCCGGGCGCAGGACCTGCACACCGCGGGGCGCCTGCTCAACGACCTGTTCCAGCAGGCCCTGCGGGTCGGCAAGCGCGCGCACTCCGAGACCGGCATCGACCGCGCCGGGCAGTCCCTGGTCACCTTCGGGCTGGAGCAGCTCTCCGGCGGTACGGCCGTGCAGGACTGGGCGCGCGGGAAGAAGGCGCTGGTCATCGGCGCCGGGTCGATGTCCTCGCTGGCCGCGGCGACGCTGGCGCGGGCCGGGGTCGCCGAGATCGTGATCGCGAACCGTACGGCCGACCGGGCCGAGCGGCTCGTCGAGATCCTGAACGAGGGCGCGGCGGGGCCGGCGCGTGCGGTGCCGATGGACGCGGTGCCCGATGAACTGACACGTGCCGATGTCGCGGTGTCCTGCACCGGGGCGACGGGCATCGTGCTGGCCGCGGAGACCATCGCCGGAGCGCTGACGGGCCGGGTGCCCTTCGCGCAGCCCGGCCCCGATCAGGCTCCGGTCTCCGCCCCGGCGGTACGGCAGCCCGCGGGCTCCGCGTCCGTCGCGGGTCCCGCCGCCGAGGAGAACTGCCCGCTCGACCTGCCCGCCGTCCGGGCCACCGCCGGCTTCTCCGTGCTCGGGGAGGCCGCCGTGGCCGGGATGGGGGCCGCCGAGCTGGAGCAGCACGCCGCCTGGGTGGACAACGCCCCGCGCCCGCAGACCACCCCCGACGAGGCCGAGGCCATCGCCGCGCTCGCGGCCGCCGCGGCCACCGCCGGACGGATCCCCGAGCGTCGCAGGCCCGAGTCGGTGGCCGAGTCCGCGCGGCCCGAACCCGTGCTGTACCTGCTCGATCTCGCGATGCCGCGGGACATCGACGCGGCCGTGCACCGGCTGGCCGGGGTGCGGCTGGTGGACATCGAGTCGCTCGCCGACGCCTCGGCGGACGCTCCGATGGCGGCCGACGTCGACCAGGTGCGCCGTATCGTCTCCGACGAGGTCGCCGCCTTCGGGGCGGCGCTGCGGGCCGCGCACATCACGCCGACCGTGGTCGCGCTGCGCACCATGGCCGCGGATGTCGTCGCCGGGGAGATCGCCCGGCTCGAGGCGCGGCTGCCGGGTCTCGACGACAAGCACCGCAGCGAGATCACCCAGACCGTGAAGCGCGTCGTGGACAAGCTCCTGCACGCGCCGACCGTACGGGTCAAGCAGCTCGCGGCCGAACCCGGCGGCGCCGGGTACGCGGACGCACTGCGGACCCTGTTCGACCTCGACCCCGAGACGGTGGCCGCCGTCTCCCGGGCCGAGGACAGCACCGAGAAGGACCGAGGGCCGGCATGAAAGACAAGGCACTGAGGCTCGGGACCCGGCGCAGCAAGCTCGCCATGGCCCAGTCCGGGCAGGTGGCGGACGCCGTGCGCCGGGTGACGGGAAGGCCCGTTGAGCTCGTCGAGATCACCACGTACGGCGATGTGTCGCGGGAGAACCTCGCGCAGATCGGCGGCACGGGGGTGTTCGTCACCGCGCTGCGGGACGCGCTGCTGCGCGGCGAGGTCGACTTCGCGGTGCACTCCCTCAAGGACCTGCCCACCGGGCAGCCCGAGGACCTGGCGCTGGCCGCGATCCCGGAGCGCGAGGACCCGCGGGACGTGATCGTCGCCCGGGACGCGCTGAAGTTCACCGACCTGCCGCGCGGGGCGCGCATCGGTACGGGTTCGCCGCGCCGCATGGCGCAGCTGAACGGGTACGCGCGCAGCCACGGGCTGGACATCGAGACGGTGCCGATCCGCGGCAACGTCGACACGCGGATCGGGTTCGTGCGGGACGGCGCGCTGGATGCCGTCGTGCTCGCCGCCGCCGGACTGAACCGCATCGGACGCATCGACGAGGTGACCGACTTCCTCTCGGTCGACACGGTTTTGCCCGCCCCCGGCCAGGGGGCCCTGGCGATCGAGTGCTCCGCGGACAACGCGGACCTGATCGCCGCGCTCGGCGAGCTCGACGACCCGTTCACGCGGGTCGCCGTGACGGCCGAACGGTCCCTGCTCGCCGCCCTGGAGGCCGGCTGCTCCGCCCCTGTGGGCGCGCTGGCCGACCTGCTGGGCGACGGGCAGATTGTCAAGGAGATGCGCCTGCGGGGCGTCGTCGGCACGACCGACGGCTCTCGTACGGTGCAGCTGTCCACCACCGGTCCCGTGCCCGAGACGCACGACCATGCGCTGGCACTCGGTCGCGAACTCGCGGCCGAGATGCTTGCCCAGGGCGCGGCCGGTCTGATGGGGGAGCGAGCACAGTGAGCCCCACCGCCCTTTCCGCCGGCCTGGAACACGGTCACGTCACCTTCCTCGGTGCCGGACCCGGGGATCCGGGGCTGCTGACTCTGCGCGCCGTCGAGGCGCTGGCGAACGCGGACGTCCTCGTCGCCGAGCACGACGTGCTCGACGTCGTCCGGGTGCACGCCAGGCCGGGCGTGTCCGTCGTGAACACGGATCCCTCGTCGGACCCTGTTCCGGGCACAGGCACGCCTCAGCTCGCGGTCGTTGACGGTACGTCAACAACCGCTGGTGCACCCGCTGTGCGGGATGCCGCACATCTTGTCATGGAGGCCGCGCGGGGCGGCAGGCGGGTCGTGCGTGCGGTGTCCGGGGACCCCGGGCTCGACGCCTACGCCGCCGAGGAGATGCTGGCGTGCGCCGCGGCGGGGGTGCCCTTCGAGGTCGTCCCGGGTGTCGCGGCCGCGGTCGGTGTGCCCGCGTACGCCGGTGTGCCGCTGCGTGACGCGCAGGGCGCGGACGTGCGGTTCGTGGACGCGCGCACGGCGTCCGACCGGTGCTGGACGGAGGTGGGTACCTCCGACGGCACGGTGGTCGTCTCGACGACCCTCGACTCCGTCGCCGCGGCCGCCGGTGAGCTGGTGGCGGCCGGGCGCAAGCCCGATACGCCGATGACGGTCACGGTCGCCGGCACGACCACGCGTCAGCGGACCTGGACCGCCACGCTCGGCACCATCGCACAGACGCTGAAGCAGGCCAAGGTGCTGCCCTCGCCGGAGGGCGGGCGGCAGGTCATAGCCGTGGTCGGTGAGCGTTCCGCAGCCGCCCAGCGCGAGCAGCTGTCGTGGTTCGAGTCCAAGCCGCTCTTCGGATGGCGAGTGCTCGTGCCGCGCACCAAGGAGCAGGCGGCCTCGCTCTCCGACCAGCTTCGGTCCTACGGGGCCGTGCCGCACGAGGTGCCGACCATCGCCGTCGAGCCGCCGCGCACGCCCCAGCAGATGGAGCGCGCGGTCAAGGGGCTGGTGACCGGGCGGTACGAGTGGATCGCCTTCACCTCGGTGAACGCGGTCAAGGCCGTGCGGGAGAAGTTCGAGGAGTACGGGCTCGACGCGCGGGCCTTCGCCGGGATCAAGGTCGCGGCGGTGGGGGAGCAGACGGCCAAGGCGCTGATCGCCTTCGGGGTGAAGCCGGATCTGGTGCCGTCCGGGGAGCAGTCGGCCGCGGGCCTGCTGGAGGACTGGCCGCCATACGACCCGGTCTTCGACCCGATCGACCGGGTGTTCCTGCCGCGGGCCGACATCGCCACCGAGACGCTGGTCGCCGGGCTGATCGAGCTGGGCTGGGAGGTGGACGACGTCACGGCCTACCGGACCGTGCGGGCGTCGCCGCCGCCGGCGGAGACCCGGGAGGCGATCAAGGGGGGTGGCTTCGACGCCGTTCTCTTCACGTCGTCCTCCACGGTGCGGAACCTGGTCGGGATCGCCGGCAAGCCGCACAACGTGACCGTGATCGCCTGCATCGGTCCCGCCACGGCGAAGACCGCCGAGGAGCACGGGCTGCGGGTGGACGTGATGGCTCCGGAGCCGTCCGTGCACAAGCTGGCCGAGGCGCTGGCGGACTTCGGCGCGCAGCGCCGGGCCGCGGCCCTGGAGGCGGGGGACGCGGTGACCCGGCCGAGCGAGCGGCGGCCGGGGGCGCGGCGGAGGCGTACGACGACCTGAACGTGACGGTCGGCTGGGGCGGCACCGGATCGGTGCCGCCCCAGTGGTATGTCCGGCTGCCGTGCTACGTGACGGTGTGGCCGTAGCGCAGCAGGTTGTCCGGGTCGTACGTCTTCTTGGCCTCGCGCAGGCGGGTGAGGACCTCCGGGGTCCAGGCGCGGGCCCGGTCCTCGGCGTCGCCCGGGGTGCCGTGGATGTTGACCATGGTGCGGCCGGTGCCGTACGGAGCCATGGTGCGGTGCAGGGAGGCCGTGGCCCGCTCGATCGCTTCCGCCGCCGGCGGGGCGGCCAGGACGCCCACCGCTTCGAGGAGGAAGGTGGCGTCCCGGGCGCAGATCGCGTCCTCGGTGCGTGCCGGGCGGGACAGGGCGCCGCCCATGTGGCGCAGGCCGACCGCCAGCAGGGGGTAGTCGGCTGCCTGCGGGCCCGCCTCGTGGAGGAAGGCGCGGATCGCCTCCGGCGGGAGGTCGCGCAGCAGGCTGCACGATTCCCGGGCGGGGAGCGGGTCCTGGGGTTCCATGTAGATGCGGTCGAGTGCCGCGTACGGCATCTCCTCGACCAGGTCGACGGCTACCGGGGCGGCCTCGCGGATCGGTGCCAGCAGGGCTTCGCCCTCGGCGGGGTCCGCGGTCCAGGCCACCGCGACGCGGGCCCAGGAGCCGCCGCGCAGGGGTTCGGGGATCTGGGGGATCGGGGGCAGGCGCAGCAGCGTGAACGCGCTGCACATGGTCTCCGGGACGTCCTGGGCCCACTGTGCCCAGGCGGTCATGAGGGCTTCGGCGTGCTGGATCTCGCAGTAGATTCCGCCGCCGAGGAGGGTGGGGAGTTCGAGCAGGCCGCAGGTCATGGAGGTGACGACGCCTACGTTTCCCTTGCCGCCCTTCAGGGACCGGAAGAGTTCCGGTTCGTGGGTGGCGTCCGTTTCGTGCAGGGTGCCGTCCGGGGTGACCACCTGGAAGCTGTGGACCAGGTCGGCGGCGAAGCCGTAGGCGCGGCCCAGGACGGGGAGGCCGCCGCCGAGGGTGTAGCCGATGGCTCCCGCGTCGGTGGCGGAGCCGCTGAGGGCGGCGAGGCCGTAGGGGGTGGCGGCGTCCAGGACGTGTCGCCACTTGGCGCCCGCGGAGATCTTCGCGGTGCGGGTTTCCGGGGTGACCGTCACGTCGGTCATGCGGGTGGTGTTGATGAGCAGGCCGTGGTCGATGGGGAAGTTGGCGCCGTGGCCGGTGGCCTGGACGGCGACGGGGGTGTGGGTGGCCGAGGCCCAGCGGAGGGCGGTGACGATGTCGTGGGGGCTGGTGGCTCCTACGACGACGTCCGGGGTGTGGAGGGCGGCGAGGTTGAAGCCGGTGACTTCGTCGCCGTAGCCGGGGTCGCGGGGGCGCAGGACTGGGCCCTGGATCTCCGAGAGGGCGAAGAGGTCGGGGGTGGGGTGGGGGGCGGTCATGTGGTCCTCCGTCGGGGGTGTACGGAGGGACGGCGGCGGTCGGGGGCGGCCGTCGGGGTCCTGGGTGCGCGCGCTTGTTCTTCCAGGATGACTGGTGGGGGTGGGGTGTGCAGGTTGGCGGGGGTGGGGGCGGGTGCGGGTGCGGGGGTTGCGGGGCGCCTTCGTGGGGGCCTTTTTGGGGTGCGGGTTGGTTGGGGCTGGGGTGGGGTGGGTTTCGCTGAGCCCCCGCTGGCGGGATGCCTCCCCCAGAGGGGGAACCCCCAGCCCACCAGTGCCGCCCCAGCGGCGGACGCCCGCAGCTACGCGGGTTGGGGGCGGCTGTCTGCAGCCGCGCGGGTGGGGGACGGTTGTCTGCGGCTGCGCGGGTTGGGCACGACGGCCCGCGGTTGCGCGGGTGGGGCGCTGGTGTCGCGGTGACGTGGGTGGGGCACGACGGCCTGCGGCTGCGTGGGCTGGGGGCGCGGCTGCCCGCGGTTGCGCGGGTCGGGTGTCGGTGCGCAGTGGCGTGGGTGGGGGCGGGTGCCTGTGGTTGCGCCGGTGGGGGCGCTGGTGTCGCGGTGGGGCGGGTGTCTGCGGCTGTGTGGGTGGAGGACACGACTGCCTGCGGCTGCGTGGGTTGGGGGCGGCTGTCCGTGGCTGCGTGGGTGGAGGTCGACGGCCCGCGGCTGCGTGCGTTGGGCACGGCTGCCTGTAGCTGCGTGGGCGGGGTTGTGGTGGGTGGGGGAGGCCGACATTGCGTCGGCATCGGGGGGGTCTGGGCGGGCGTAGCGTAGGTGGTATGACGACGTATGGATCTTTTCCGGGGACTCGGCCCCGGCGGTTGCGGGGTTCCGCTGTCATGCGGCGGATGGTTGCCGAGACCCGGCTGCATCCGGCCGACTTCATCCTTCCGGCCTTCGTGCGGGAAGGGGTCAGTGAGCCTGTGCCGATCGCCGCCATGCCGGGCGTCGTGCAGCACACCCGGGACAGCCTGAAGAAGGCCGCCGCCGAGGCCGTCGCCGCCGGCGTTTCCGGGATCATGCTCTTCGGCGTGCCCGAGGAGAGCAAGAAGGACGCCCTCGGCACCCCCGGGACCGACCCGGACGGCATTTTGCAGGTCGCCCTGCGGGACGTGCGCGCCGAGGTCGGTGACGAGCTGCTCGTGATGTCCGATCTGTGTCTCGACGAGACCACAGACCACGGACACTGCGGGGTGCTCGACGCCCAGGGGCGCGTCGACAATGACGCCACCCTGGAGCGGTACGCCGAGATGGCTCAGGTCCAGGCCGACGCCGGCGCCCATGTCGTCGGGCCCAGCGGGATGATGGACGGGCAGATCGGGGTCGTCCGGGACGCTCTGGACCAGATCGGCCGGGAGGACGTCGCCATCCTCGCGTACACCGCCAAGTACGCGTCCGCCTTCTACGGCCCCTTCCGCGAGGCCGTCGGCTCCTCCCTCCAGGGGGACCGCAAGACCTACCAGCAGGACCCCGCCAACGCCCGGGATTCCCTGCGGGAGTTGGCCCTCGATCTGGAGGAGGGGGCCGACATGGTGATGGTCAAGCCCGCCGGGCCCTATCTCGACATCGTCGCGCGCGTCGCGGACGCCGTGGACGTGCCCGTCGCCGCCTACCAGATCTCCGGCGAGTACTCCATGGTCGAGGCCGCCGCCGAGAAGGGCTGGATCGACCGGGACCGGGCCATCCTGGAGACGCTCACCGGGATCAAGCGGGCCGGAGCGCGGAACATCCTCACCTACTGGGCCACCGAGGCTGCTCAGAAGCTCCAGGAGCGTCAGTAGCCCAGCGCGTCCCGGAGGCCGGGCGTCCGTATCGCGGAAAGCTGCTTGTAGGCACCACCTAGCTCCTTACAGTGCGGGAAGCAGCCGTATCGCCAACGAGGAGCCGCCCCGTGACCGTCGTCGAGCCCGTGCCGTTCCGTTCCGCGCCCGTTCCGCCGCTCGCCTCCCGCGCCCGGTCGGTGGGAGGGTCGCCGGTACGCGACATCCTGGCCGTCACCGCGCGGCCCGAGGTGATCAACTTCGCCGGCGGGCTGCCGGCGCCGGAGCTGTTCGACGTGGCGGGGATCGCGGCGGCCTACGGGGCGGTGCTGGCCGACGTGCCCGCGCGGGCGCTCCAGTACGCCCCCACCGAGGGCGAGCCGGAGCTGCGGGCCGCGCTCGCCGCGCGGACGTCCGCGCGGGGGCTCGCCACCGACGCCGACGACATCCTCGTCACCACCGGCTCGCAGCAGGCGCTGTCCCTGCTCGCCACCGCGCTGCTGGAGCCCGGGGACACCGTGCTGGTCGAAAGCCCCTGCTATCTGGCGGCACTTCAGGCCTTCGCTCTCACCGGGGCGCGGCTCGTGGCGGTGCCGGGCGACGGGGACGGCGTCGACCCGGCCGCGCTGGAGGAACTGGTCGTCCGGGAGCGCCCCAAGCTGCTCTACACCGTCCCCACCTTCCAGAACCCGACCGGCCGCACCCTGCCCGCCGCCCGCCGGGCCGCCGTCGCCGCGGTGGCCGCCCGGCACGGGCTGTGGATCGTCGAGGACGACCCGTACGGCGAACTGCGCTTCGAGGGCGAGCGCGTGCCGTGGATCGCCGCCCACCCGGGCGCCGAGGACCGTACCGTCCTGCTCGGATCCTTCTCCAAGGTCATGGCACCCGGGCTGCGCCTGGGCTGGCTGCGCGCCCCGGCCGGGCTGCGCCGCGCCTGCACGGTCGCCAAGCAGGCCGCCGACCTGCACACCCCGACCGTCAACCAGCTCGCCGCCGCACGCTACTTGGCCGACCGGGACCTCGACGCCCACGTGGCCCGCGTCGCGCGCGTCTACGGCGAGCGGCGCGACGCCATGCTCGCGGGCCTGGCCGACGCCCTCCCGCCCGGCTCGACCTGGAACCGGCCCGAGGGCGGCATGTTCCTGTGGGCCCGGCTGCCCGAGTCGTACGACACGGCCGCCCTGCTGCCGAAGGTGGTGCGCGAGGACGTCGCCTACGTCCCCGGCGCCCCCTTCTACGCCGGCGAACCCGACCCCTCGACCCTGCGCCTGTGCTACGTGACGGAGACCCCGGAGCAGATCGCGGAAGGGCTGCGGCGGTTGGGCCGAGGGCTGCGGGACTAGGACGGAAGTCCCGGCGCTGTTGCGGCTGAGGTCCGCCGACGGGGGCGGGGGCGGCTGCCTAGGGTGAAGGCATGTCCGACACAGTGGAGTTCGACCTCGACGCGTATCTCGGCCGCATCGGATGGGACGGGGAGCGCAGGGCCGACCTGGCCACGCTGCGGGGGGTGCATCTGGCGCACTCCCGGTCCGTTCCGTTCGAGAACCTGGACGCGGTCAGCGGCAGGGCGCCCTCGCTGGAACTCGGCGACCTCATGGCCAAGTTGATCCACGGGCGCCGCGGCGGCTACTGCTACGAGCACAACACCCTCTTCCGGCACGCCCTGGAGGCCCTCGGCTTCCGGGTGACCACGCTGGCGGCCCGGGTCGTCCTCGGCGCGGACCGGCCCGAGAGCCGGCCCCGCACCCACATGACCCTGCTCGTCCAGGTCCCCGGCGAACCCGAGCCCTACCTCGCCGACGTCGGCTACGGAGCCCTCGGCGCGCTGCTGGAGCCGGTGCCGCTGAGGACCGGCGCCGAGTTCCGCGGCGCGGGCCGCCGGCACCGGCTCGTGCACGTCCCGCACCACGGGCCGCTGGAGCTGTGGATGCTGGAGTGGCACGACGGCAAGGACTGGGAGCAGCAGTACGCCTTCACCCTGGACCCCTTCGAGGAGCCCGACTACGAGGTGTTCAACTGGCACGTCGGGACCAACCCGCGCTCCCCGTTCACCCAGAGCCGCTACGTCCAGCGCGTCACCCCCGACCGCCATGTCCTGCTGCACGGCAACCTCCTCACCGAGACCCGCGCCGACGGCACGGTCAGCGCACGCGAGGTCGCGGACGAGGACGTCGAGCGGCTGCTGAAGGAGGAGTTCGGGATCGAGGCCTAGCCGGCGCGGGCGTCCACGCACTCCCGGCGGCCGTCGGCGGGCCAGAAGCAAGCGCGGACGGTGGCTCCGGGGGGCGTCGCGGTCATCGGCGTGTAGACGTAGGCGTCCGCGTCGATGCCGTCCTCGATCCGCCTGCCGCGGGTCGCGCCGCCCGCCTCCACCTCCAGCCGGTCCCCGACCCGCGTGCCCCACATCCGGCCCCAACTCGCCCCGCACGCCGGGTTGTAGCGCACCGCCACCCAGGCTCCGGAGGCCGTGCGGTGCTCGGCGAGGGTGGCGGGGCCCCTGCCGCAGCCCATGTGCATGGGGTCCTGCCCCTCGCAGGCGGCCCCTCGGCAGCGGGGGCCGGTGAGCGTGCCGGCGGGGGCGGCGGACGGTTCGGCGCCGTCGCCCGGCAGCAGGAGCAGGCCCGCCGCGACGACCCCGGCGAGCAGTACGACGCACCCGGCCACGAGCGGAACGCGTCGCCGCCGGCCTGCCGCGACGGGCGGCTCCGGCTCCTTCGCCCGGCCGCTCCACTCCGCCTCCGCGATCTCCCACAGCGCCAGATACCGGCCCTCGGGCTCCCGGGCGATCCGGCACAGCTCTTGCACGGCCCGCCGGGGCGGCAGCGTCTTGCCGTTGAGGTACCGCTCCCAGGACGACTTGCTGTACGTCGTCCGGCCCGCCAGCGCCGCCATGCTCAGGCCCGTACGCGACCGCAACTCCCGCAACTCGGCGGCGAGTCGGGCGCCGGTCATCCGCGCAGGGCCTTCCAGGTGTGCGGCCCGATGATGCCGTCCACGACCAGACCCTCCCGCTCCTGGATCCGCTTGACCGCGCCCTGCGTCAACGGGCCGTAGATCCCGTCGATCTCGCCCGCCGGGAACCCGGCCCGGCGCAGCAGGCACTGCGCCTCCGCTACCTCCGGGCCCGCCTGGCCGTACGCCAGGATCGCGTCCCGGGTACGGCTGTTGCCCGCGTACCAGCGGCCGTCCGCGCTCCGCTCGACCCGGCACTCGTAGGTGCGCTTGGACCGGGACGCCGACGCGGGCCTCGGAGGCGCCGCCGCGCGTTCCTCCCCGGAGCCGCCGTCCGTGAACCGCACGACCAGCACGACCGACGTGGCGATCGCCACCACCAGGGCCACCGCACCCGACACGAACACGACCCGCAGGCGCCGCGGTGCCTCCGGTGCCACCCGGCGCGCACCCCACGCCTCCGCGGCGACCTCGTGCAGGGCGAGCAGCCTCGTCGGATCGTCCCCGCCGACGCGGGCCAGCGCCGCCACGGCCTCCCGGGGCGGCAGCGACCGGCCGCCCAGGTACCGCTCCCAGGACTTCGCGCTGTACCCCGTCTTGACGGCCAGTTGCCGCATGCTCAGCCCGCTGTGGTCCTTCAGCCGGCGCAGGCGCACCACCAACTGGCGCACCTGCGGGCTCAATCCGGCGGGCAGCTCTCTCCAACGCGCCATGCCGGCAAGTACGGCCCCCACCGCCCCGCGGTTCCCGCCGCCGTCCGGAACCGGCCACCGCGGCCGTCCCGCGCCGCCGTCCCGGCCGACCGCGTCCCCGCAGGTCAGCGCGCGGGACGTCCCGGGAGGCCGTCACTTGCCCGGTGACCGTGGCGGGCGGCCGGCCCGACCCCGCAGTCTCGATGGCGACGCACCACTGTCCAATCGAAGGGGGAACACCATGGGAGCCATGACGAGGACCCTCGTCAGTCTGACCGCCGCCGCCGGGATCGCCGCGGGGGGCCTGGCCGCCACGGGCACCGCCCACGCGGCCTCCGCACCGGCCGCCCGGCCGGCCGTGAGCGCCGAGGCCGTCGCACCGCTCGCGGTCAACAACCTCGGCCTGAACACCACCCAGGCCAAGAACTGGCAGTGCTGGCTGCGCGACACGGGCTACAACCCGGGCGCGATCGACGGCCAGCTGGGCACCAACAGCTGGAAGGCGGCCCAGCGGAAGTTCAACGACCTGGGCCTGGGCGCCGGTGCCGTCGACGGAGTCGTCGGAACCAACACCGTCAAGGCGCTCCAGCGCTACCTGAACATCTTCGACTACGGCCTCACCGTCGACGGGGTCGCCGGAACGAAGACCAGGGCCGCCTTCGCCGACTTCAACTCCATCGGCTGCTGAGCGGGCCCGCACACGCCGCGGCCCGTCCTCCCAGCGGGGGAGAGGACGGGCCGCGGTCCCGCGTGCGCGGTTACAGCCGTGCGGGCGTCCGGATGCCCAGCAGGGCCATGCCCCGGTGGAGGGTGCGGGCCGTGAGGTCGCACAGCAGCAGACGGTTCTCCGCCACGTCCCTCGGCGGCTCCGGCTTGATCACCGGGCACTTGTCGTAGAACGTCGTGAACAGCGACGCCAGCTGGTACAGGTACGCGGCCAGTTTGTGCGGGGCGTACTCCGCCGCCGCCTCGAAGACCGTGTCGCCGAAGGCGTCCAGGTGCAGGCCGAGAGCCCGCTCGGCCGGGGCGAGTGCGAGCTCCGGGTGCGCGGCCGGCTCGGTCGCGCCCGCCTTGCGCAGGATCGACTGGATCCGGGCGTACGCGTACTGCAGGTACACGCTCGTCTCGCCGTTCAACGACACCATCTGGTCCAGGTCGAACTTGTAGTCCCGGTTCGGCGACGTCGACAGGTCCGCGTACTTCACGGCGCCGATGCCGACCTGCGCGGCCCGCTCCTGGATCTCGTCCTCGGTGAGGTCCCGCGCCTTCTCCCGTACGACCTCGGCGGCCCGCTGGGTGGCCTCGTCGAGGAGGTCCTCCAGCTTCACCGTCTCGCCCTCACGGGTCTTGAACGGCTTGCCGTCCGCGCCGAGCACCGTGCCGTAGCCCATGTTGTGCGCGGTGACGTGCTCGCCGAGCCAGCCCGCCCGGCGGGCCGTCTCGAAGACCATCTTGAAGTGCAGCGACTGGCGGACGTCCACCACGTACAGGAGCGTCGTCGCCTTCAGGTCGAAGACCCGGTTGCGGATCGCGGACAGGTCGGAGGCCGCGTAGCCGAAGCCGCCGTCCGCCTTCTGCACGATCAGCGGCACCGGCTGGTCGTCCTTGCCGCGGATCTCGTCGAAGAAGACCACGAGCGCGCCCTCGGAGCGCACGGCGACGCCGGACTCCTCCAGCAGCCGGGCCGTCTCCGGCATCAGGTCGTTGTACGCCGACTCGCCGACGATCTCCTCGTCCCGGACCCGCATGTCCAGCTTCTCGAAGACCGAGTAGAAGTAGACCTTCGACTCGTCCACGAACTGCTGCCACAGCTCCAGGGTCTCCCGGTCGCCGGACTGCAGGGCCACGACCCGCTTGCGCGCCCGCTCCTTGAACTCCTCGTCGGAGTCGAAGAGCGCGCGGGAGGCCTTGTACACCCGGTTCAGGTTCGACATGGCCTGCTCGCCGTCGACCTCCGAGGCGGGGGCCAGCACGCCGGGGTGCTCCAGCAGGTACTGGATGAGCATGCCGAACTGGGTGCCCCAGTCGCCGATGTGGTGCCGGCCGATCGTCTTCTCGCCGGTGAAGTCGAGCATGCCGCGCAGGGCGTCGCCGATCACCGCGGACCGCAGGTGGCCGACGTGCATCTCCTTCGCCACGTTCGGCTGGGCGTAGTCGATGACCGTGACGCCGGGGTTCTGCTTCGGCGCCACGCCGAGGCGGTCGGGGTCGGCGTACCGGGCGGCGAGGTTCTCGGTGATCGCCCTGTCGGTGAGCGTGATGTTGAGGAAGCCGGGGCCCGAGACCTCGACGTCCTTGATCACGTCGCCGGTGACGATGCTGCCGACGACCTGCGCCGCCAGCTCCCGCGGGTTCGCCTTGGCCTGCTTGGCCAGTGCGAGGACACCGTTCGCCTGGAAGTCGGCCCGGTCACTGCGTCGCAGCAGGGGGTCCGCGGAGGTCTCCGGCAGGGCGGCGGAGAGGGCGGCGGTGAGCTGCTGTTCGACGGAGTCGCTGAGGGACGTGACCGGAGCCATAGGAGTGGGTGCCGTTCTCCTCGTGGGAATCGATGGGCACGGTCAGTATCCCACGGGGGGTAAAGCCGTTTTTCCGGCCGCACGCAGGTCTGTGACAATGGAGCCTCACCCGTTCAGAAAGAAGGACGTGCCGATCGTGGCTCAGAGCACCGAGACCACCGACTGGGTCTCCCGTTTCGCGGATGAGGTCATCGAGGAGTCGGAGCGTCGGGCCCCGGGCAAACCGGTCGTCGTCGCGTCCGGGCTCTCCCCCTCCGGGCCCATCCACCTGGGCAACCTCCGTGAGGTCATGACCCCCCACCTCGTCGCGGACGAGATCCGGCGCCGTGGCCACCAGGTCAGGCACCTGATCTCCTGGGACGACTACGACCGCTACCGCAAGGTGCCCCAGGGCATCGCCGGGGTCGACGAGGAGGCCTGGACCGAGCACATCGGCAAGCCGCTCACCTCGGTGCCGGCGCCCAAGGGCTCCCCGCACCCGAACTGGGCCGAGCACTTCAAGGCCGCGATGATCGACTCGCTCGCCGAGCTGGGAGTGGAGTTCGACGGGATCAGCCAGACCGCGCAGTACACCTCCGGGGTGTACCGCGAGCAGATCCTGCACGCCATGAAGCACCGCGGCGACATCGACGCGATCCTCGACCAGTACCGCACCAAGAAGTCCCCCGCGAAGAAGCAGCAGCAGAAGCCCGTCGACGAGGCCGAGCTGGAGGCCGCCGAGGGTTCGGGGGCCGCGGCCGAGGACGACGGCTCCTCCGGCTCGGCCGGGTACTTCCCGTACAAGCCGTACTGCGGCAACTGCGAGAAGGACCTCACCACGGTCACCTCCTACGAGGACGAGACCACCGAGCTGTCGTACACCTGCAACGAGTGCGGCTTCGCGGAGACCGTCCGGCTGAGCGAGTTCAACCGCGGCAAGCTGGTGTGGAAGGTCGACTGGCCCATGCGCTGGGCCTACGAAGGTGTCGTCTTCGAGCCGAGCGGTGTCGACCACTCGTCCCCGGGGTCGTCCTTCCAGGTCGGCGGGCAGATCGTCGGGATCTTCGGCGGCCGGCAGCCCATCGGGCCGATGTACGCCTTCGTCGGCATCTCCGGCATGGCGAAGATGTCCTCCTCGCGCGGCGGCGTGCCCACGCCCGCGGACGCCCTCCAGATCATGGAGCCGCAGCTGCTGCGCTGGCTGTACGCCCGCCGCCGCCCCAACCAGTCCTTCAAGATCGCCTTCGACCAGGAGATCCAGCGGCTGTACGACGAGTGGGACAAGCTCGACGCCAAGGTCGCCGACGGCTCCGCCCTCCCGGCGGACGTCGCCGCGCACGCCCGTGCGGTGCGCACGGCCGCCGGGGAGCTGCCCCGGACGGCCCGGCCGATGCCGTACCGGACCCTCGCGTCCGTCGCCGACATCACCGCCGGGCACGCGGACCAGGCGCTGCGGATCCTGTCCGAGCTGGACCCGGCGAACCCGCTCGGCTCGCTGGACGAGGCCCGGCCGCGGTACGACAAGGCCGAGGCGTGGATCAACACGCATGTGCCCGCCGACCAGCGGACCATCGTGCGGTCCGAGCCCGACGCCGAGCTGCTGAAGTCGCTGGACGAGGCGTCCCGGCAGTCGCTGCGGCTGCTGCTCGACGGGCTGGCCTCGCACTGGTCGCTGGACGGGCTGACCCACCTCGTCTACGGCGTGCCCAAGGTGCAGGCCGGCTTCTCGGCCGACGCCACGCCCAAGGAGCTGCCGCCGGAGATCAAGACGGCTCAGCGGACGTTCTTCGCGCTGCTGTACCACCTGCTCGTCGGGCGGGACACCGGGCCCCGGCTGCCCACGCTGCTGCTGGCGGTGGGGCAGGAGCGGGTGCGGGCCCTGCTCGGGGAGTAGGCGGTACGTACGGAAAGGGGGCCCTCGGCTTGGTCGAGGGCCCCCTTTCGTGTGCCTGCTGTTTCTGTGCCTGTCAGGCGATGTGCTCGTCCGCCAGTTCCGCGTTGAGGCGGTTCGAGAAACGGTTCACCATGCGCTTGGCCTCGGCCTCGGGGAGCGTGACCCCGTAGGTCGCCTCCACGTCGGCCATGAAGCCGCGGGGCGTGGGGGCTCCGTTGCCGCTCTTTATCGACTCGCGGAAGACCTGGTAGTAGGCGTCCTCGTCCGGTTCGGCGGGGAGGGTGCCGCCGCCCTCGCCGAGTTCACGGGTGCGGCCGGGGGCGACGGGGATGGGGAAGCTGCCGGTTTCCTCCATGGAGGGCTCCGGGGTGGGGGGTTCCTCCTGGTGCCACTGGTCGAAGCCCGGGTCGTACGTGGGGTCGTAGCCGCCGTGGTACTCGATCTCTTCCGGGTGCCTGGCGTGCAGCCAGGGGCTCTCTTCCGGCTCGGGTTCGTGGTCGAGGTACTCGGGGTGCGGATCGCGGGGCAGTTCGGGGCGCTGCTCGCGGGCGGGCACCGCCGCGTCGGCGCGGCCGGCCGTGACCGGCTCGGGCCGGGGCGCCGGAGGGAGCAGGGCCGGTTCGATTCCCGCCGCCGCCAGGCCCGCCGGGGCCGTTTCCGCCAGGGGGACGCCGTAGCGGGCCAGGCGCAGGGGCATCAGGCTTTCCACCGGGGCCTTGCGGCGCCAGGACCGGCCGTAACGGGAGCGGAGGCGGGCCTGGTAGACCAGGCGCTCCTGCTCCAGCTTGATGACCTGCTCGTACGAGCGGAGCTCCCAGAGCTTCATGCGGCGCCACAGCAGGAACGTCGGGACCGGGCTCAGCAGCCAGCGGGTCAGCCGGACGCCCTCCATGTGCTTGTCGGCCGTGATGTCCGCGATCCGGCCGATCGCGTGCCGGGCCGCCTCCACCGAGACCACGAACAGGATCGGGATCACCCCGTGCATGCCGACGCCCAGCGGGTCCGGCCAGGCCGCCGCGCCGTTGAAGGCGATCGTCGCCGCCGTCAGCAGCCAGGCCGTCTGGCGCAGCAGCGGGAACGGGATGCGGATCCACGTCAGGAGCAGGTCCAGCGCCAGCAGGACGCAGATGCCCGCGTCGATGCCGATCGGGAAGACGTACGAGAAGTTCCCGAACCCCTTCTGCAGGGCCAGCTCGCGGACGGCGGCGTACGACCCCGCGAAGCCGATGCCGGCGATGATCACGGCGCCGAACACGACCACGCCGATGAGAACGCGGTGCATCCGGGTCAGCTGTATTGGCGCGGCCACCCGTACTCCCCTCCCTTACCTGGTGTTGCGCGCAACAGGGTGGCACATGTGTGCGGCGCACGTGGTGCCGGAGGGGGTCAGCTCTTCTTCGTCGCCGTGGCGGAGGGCTTCTTCGAGGGCGACTTCGAGGCCGAGCCGGAAGCCGACTTGGCCGGGTTCGCGCTCGCCGAGCCGCCGCCCGCGCCGTTCGCCTCCGTCACCGCGGCCACCGCCTCCTTGGCGGCCTTCTTCGCCAGCTTGGTGAGGGTGTCCGCGCTCGGGGTCTGCTCACCGGCGAGACCGGCGCCGTTGTAGTCGAGGGTGACGACGACGTTCTCGACGCGGGCCACGACCGACTGCTGCTTGAAGAGCCCTTCCTTCTTCTTCAGGTCGTAGCGCACGGCCGTCGCCTCGTCGCCCGTGCCGGTGACCGGCTCGGACTTGACGTTCTTCGCGCCGTCCACCGCCTGGACGTCCTCGACCTGCTTCGCGTAGTACTCCTGCGCCAGCTTGTCGCCCTCGCCGCGGGTGACGTCGGAGTCGAAGCGCAGCAGCGAGACGTTCAGCCAGCGGAACTGCGAGCCGTCCACGCCGTTGTTGTCCAGGCTGTTCCAGGAGCAACTGGCGCGCGCCGCCGTGTCGTTGGACGCGCCCTCCTTGCCCGACTTGCTCGCCTTCGGCACGAGATCGCTCAGGGTGCCCTTCGACAGCACGTCGCAGGCCTCGGGCAGCTTGCCGTACGCGGCGGCCTGCACCGTGGGCGACGGGCTCGCCGAGGCCGAGGCGCTCGCGGAGCTCTTGCTCGCGTCGTCCGTGCCGGAGTCCGAGGAGCAGCCCGCGGCGATCAGCATCACGGGGACGGCGGCCGCACCGACAACAGCGCGGGAAAGGCGCCTGGCTCGCTGGGGGCTCGGGTCACGCTGGACTGCTCGCTGCATGGTTCCTTCACTCATGAGACTCGTGGTTCCTGCCGTCGGATCGGGTCCGAGGGGCCACGGTACGCGGTGAGCACGGCGGGCGTTTCGGTTTCGCCGTCTTCGCGAACGGCCGCGAACGGACCTCAGCCGGCCAGCGCGTCCGCCAGCTCGGCCGCCAGATTCCGCGCCCTGTCCTGCATTTCCTTGCTGTCCGGGACGGTGCCGACGGTGGCCGGCTGCTCCTCGTACTGGATGGTCACGATGACGTTGGACGTGCGGAACGCCACAGTCACCGTGCGCTGCTGGACCGTCGAACCGGCGCTGCTCAACACGTCGTCCAGGAACGCCTCGTCGCCCACGTCGTCCAGGACGCGGGGCTGGAGGTCGGTGGGGGTGGCGGACGGCGAGGAGGAGGGGGAGGAAGAGGCGGGGTCCGGTTCCGAGGGGGTCGCCGAGGCGGACGCGGAGCCGCTCGGGGTGATGGTGGGGGCCACGGAGTCGGACTCGGTGACGGTCGGCACCGGGAGGTCGGCCGCCGTGCGCCGGCCGGCGAAGAGCTGCTCGGCCTGGGTGTCGTCGCTGACGCTGTTGTCGTAGGACACCACCCGCTCGAAGTCGATGAAGAGGTGGTCGGTGGCGTCGGCGGACTCCACCTTCCAGCGGCAGCCGACCTTGCGGTCGGTGTCGTAGGTGAGGGTGGCGGTGCCCTCGTAGGCCTTCTCGCGCTGGTTCGGGTCGGCGATCTGCGGGATGCCGGGCAGCAGGACGTCGAGGGTGTCGGCGCTGACCGCGCCGCAGGGTTCGGGCAGCGTGCGGTAGCGGCCGGGCTCGGCCGCCGTCGTCGCCGTACCGGAGTCGTCCGCGTTGGAGCCGTCCGTCGTGCCGGTGTCCGCGGAGCCGCCGGTGCAGCCGGCCAGCAGGGCCGCGAGGAGCGCGACGGCGCCGGATACGTACGCCTTCCGCTGCACGGTCGGCTCCTCTCGCTGCGGGTTAATCGTTTGCGGGGTGGGGGCGGCCCCTGCAGACAATGTGTATCGCACGCACTGCCGTGAACGCCGGTCCGTTGTCCCTTACGTTGACCTTGGCGCCGGTTTTGCGATTTAAGACTTGTGTTGCTTATCGGGGGAATGAGGACGATATGTCGTACGTGGAAATGCCCGGCGCGAAGGTTCCGATCCGGATGTGGACGGATCCGGCGACGGTGGAGGACGTGGCCCTCCAGCAGCTGCGGAACGTGGCGACCCTGCCGTGGATCAAAGGTCTGGCGGTCATGCCGGACGTTCACTACGGCAAGGGCGCGACGGTCGGCTCGGTGATCGCGATGCAGGGTGCGGTGTGCCCGGCGGCGGTCGGCGTCGACATCGGCTGCGGTATGTCGGCGGTCCGGACGTCCCTCACGGTGAACGATCTGCCGGGGGATCTGTCGAGGCTGCGGTCGAAGATCGAGCAGGCGATCCCGGTGGGCCGGGGCATGCACGACGACGCCGTCGACCCGACCCGGATGCACGCCTTCGGCACGGCCGGGTGGGACGACTTCTGGGGCCGCTTCGACGGAATCGCGGACGCGGTGAAGTTCCGGCAGGAGCGGGCCACCAAGCAGATGGGGACGCTGGGCAGCGGCAACCACTTCGTTGAAGTTTGTACGGACACCGAGGGTGCCGTCTGGCTCATGCTGCACTCCGGTTCGCGGAACATCGGCAAGGAACTGGCCGACTTCCACATCGGTGTGGCCCAGAAGCTGCCGCACAACCAGGGTCTGGTCGACCGCGACCTCGCCGTCTTCATCGCGGACACCCCGCAGATGGCGGCGTACCGCAACGACCTGTTCTGGGCGCAGGAGTACGCGAAGTACAACCGCTCGATCATGATGGCGCTCCTGAAGGACGTGGTCCGCAAGGAGTTCAAGAAGGCGCGGCCCACCTTCGAGCCGGAGATCAGCGCGCACCACAACTACGTGGCCGAGGAGCGCTACGACGGGATGGACCTGTTGGTCACCCGCAAGGGCGCGATCCGTGCGGGCTCCGGCGAGTACGGGATCATCCCGGGCTCGATGGGCACCGGTTCGTACATCGTGAAGGGCCTCGGCAACCCGCTGTCCTTCAACTCGGCCTCGCACGGCGCGGGCCGGCGCATGAGCCGTACCGCCGCCAAGCGCCGCTTCTCGACGAAGGACCTGGAGGAGCAGACGCGGGGCGTGGAGTGCCGCAAGGACTCCGGGGTCGTCGATGAGATCCCGGGTGCCTACAAGCCGATCGAGCAGGTCATCGATCAGCAGCGGGACCTCGTCGAGGTCGTGGCGAAGCTGAAGCAGGTCGTCTGCGTCAAGGGCTGACCGACCGCGGGGGCCCGGGCCGTTCTGGCTCGGGCCCTTTCGCGCGTCAGGCCAGCTTCTTCTCCAGCAGCAGCGTCACCGGGTACGGGCCTCTCAGGTCGCCCTGTTTCGTGGGGTGTTCGCCGACCACCTGGTAGCCCGCGGACTCGTAGTACGTGCGCAGGCGGGGGTTGGCGGTGGGGCAGGTCAGGCGGGCGTAGGGGCGGCCGGTTGTGGTGATGCGGGATTCCGCCTCGGCCAGCAGGGCTCGGCCCGTGCCCGGTGGGGCGGTGTGGGCAGTGGTCATCAGGCGGTGGATGTAACCGGCGTCGTCCGGGCGGGGGCCCCAGGCCTCGGGGTCGGTCCAGCACAGTTCCCAGGCGCCGGCCAGCCGGCCGCCCGCGTGGGCGAGCCAGACCTCGCCGTCCCGCATGCGGTCGAGGAAATGGGCCTCGTCCTTCTCGCCGGGCTTCCACTGGTCGATGCCGCGGGCCAGTTGCCACAGGGCCGCGGAGTCGTGGAGGCGGGCGAGGGTGCCGGTGTCGGTCACCACCGCCTTGCGGTAGGTCAACTGTGGCCAGGTGGCGGGGGGTTGTTCCAGGAGTGCGGTGCGCAGGGTGTGCGTGAGGGCCTGCGCGTCCAGGGACAGGGCCTTGGTGACGTAGTCCTCGAGCGAGCCGTAATGGGTGGTGAGGGAGGCCAGGAACAGGCGCATCACCGACTCGGGGGCGCGGCCGTAGCCCAGCCAGGTCGGTGTCCGGCCGTCGTTCCGCGCCCGCCACTCGGCGAGGAGCGCCGGGGCCGCCAGCTCCGTGAGGCTGAAGTCCTCGATGACGGTGTGGTCGTCGACGCCGAGCAGTCCCAGGACCAGGGCCGCCAGCAGTCCCGTACGGTCCTTGCCGGAGGCGCAGTGGAAGACCAGGGGCTGGTCCGCCTCGGCCGCATCGGCCACCAGTTCCAGGGCCCGGCGGATCTCCTCCGTGCCGTCCTGCGCCACCTCCAGGTAGCGCTCCGCCAGATACGGGCCCGGATCCACGTCGGCGGCGAGCGCGGGCTGGTCGTAGGGGCGGTGCTCGATGCTGAGGTTGTGGTAGGCGAGGCCGTCGTGGTGCGGGACGCGGCCGCGGCTCTCGATCTCCCAGGGATGGCGCAGGTCGATCACCGTGCGGATGCCCAGGGAGCGGAAGCGGGACCAGTCCGGGGTGGCTTCGGCCAGCTTGCTCAGGGAGTCCGCGCGGTAGAGGCGGGACGGGCGGACGCGGCGGCCGTCCGCGGCCGGATAGCCGCCCAGATCGCGGAAGTTGTGCAGGGCGTCGAAGCGTATGTGTCTGTCCACACGATCGTTCTACTGCCCGTTGTGTTGCGAAGCCCCCGGAAACGGAAAGGTCGTCACAGGTCGCGGTGCACCTTGGTGTTGGACGCCTGGGCGCGCGGGCGGACCACCAGCAGATCGATGTTGACGTGGCTGGGGCGGGTCACCGCCCAGGTGATGGTGTCGGCCACGTCGTCCGCGGACAGCGGCTCGGCCACGCCCTGGTAGACCTTGGCCGCCTTCTCCTCGTCGCCGCCGAAGCGGGTGAGCGCGAACTCGTCGGTCTTCACCATGCCGGGCGCGATCTCGATGACGCGGACCGGGCGGCCGACGATCTCCAGGCGGAGGGTCTCCGCCAGGACGTGGGCGCCGTGCTTGGCGGCGACGTACCCGCCGCCGCCCTCGTAGGTGCTGTGGCCCGCGGTGGAGGAGACGACGACCACCGTGCCGTCGCCGCTCGCCTCCAGCTTCGGGAGCAGGGCCTGGGTGAGGTTGAGGGTGCCGATGACGTTCGTCTCGTACATCGTGCGCCAGTCGGCCGGGTCGCCGGTGGCCACCGGGTCGGCGCCGAGGGCTCCGCCGGCGTTGTTCACCAGGACGCCGATGGTCCGGAAGGCGGTGGCGAACTCGTCGACCGCGGCGCGGTCGGTGACGTCCAGCTGGTAGGCCGCCGCCGAGTGGCCGGCCGCGCTGATCTCCTCGGCCAGCGCCTCGATGCGGTCCTTGCGGCGGGCGGTGAGGACGACCCGGTATCCGGCCGCCGCGAGCCGCCGTGCGGTGGCGGCGCCGATTCCGCTGCTCGCACCGGTGACGACGGCGATGCGGGAGGCGGCGGAGGGTGCGGCGGTGGCCATGGGGCTGCTCCTCGGGGCGGACCGGTGGAAGGTCTCGGGTCGGCGGACTGTCCGGCCAGGATAGGCGGGCGGTGGGACAATGAAACGGGTGATCCCCACTGTGGGAGGTGGACCATGGGACAGGCACGTGAGGTCATGGACCGGCTCACGGAAGCGATCACGTCGGCGGACCAGAAGACCATCGGCGAGCTCTACGCGCAGGACGCCGTCGCGATCACGCCGGACGGCGGTGAGCTGCACGGCCGGGAGGACATCGCCGCGTACTGGCGGCAGATGACGGAGGCGATGCCGGAGGCCAGGTTCGAGTCGGTGCACTCGTACGAGGTCGGTGACACGGCCATCGACGAGGGCATCTACACCGGCCGGAACACGGGGCCGATCCAGCTCCCCACCGGGGAGACGCTGCCCCCGACGCAGAAGGAGATCAGGATCCGCGGGGTGGACTTCGCCACCGTCGACGACACCGGACACATCGTCGACTACCGGCTCTACTTCGACGAGATGGAGTTCCTCGACCAGCTCGGCCTGCTGCCGCCCGGCTGATCCCCCGGCTCAGCCGCCTCGCGGGGCGTACATGATCACGGCCATCCCCGCGAGGCAGATCAGCGCACCCGTCACGTCCCACCGGTCGGGCCGGTAGCCGTCCGCGACCATGCCCCAGGTGAGGGAGCCGGCCACGAAGACCCCGCCGTACGCGGCGAGGATGCGCCCGAAGTCCGCGTCGGGCTGGAGGGTGGCCACGAAACCGTAGGCGCCGAGCGCGACGACGCCCGCGCCGATCCACAGCAGCCCGCGGTGCTCGCGCACCCCCTGCCAGACCAGCCAGGCGCCGCCGATCTCGAACAGGGCGGCGACGGCGAAGAGGGCTGCGGAGCGGGCGACGAGCATGCGCAGCAGCTTCGCATACGGCCGTCCGCGGGCCGTCACCTGATGGAGGGCGCCTGCGGCCCGCTCCGCGTGGGATACATCCGTACGACGAGATGACCGGCGGTGTGCGATCGCGGAGGAGTGGGCGGTATGCGGAGTGTGCGGGTGCTCGGGACCGGGGTCGCGGCGGTGCTGCTGGCGGCGGGCGGGGCGGCCGATGCCGGCGCCGCCGAAGGGCGGGAGGCGGATCTCGCCTATCACGGGGCCGCGTCCCTGGCCTTTGGTCAGGTCGACCTGCGGTTCACCCCGCGCAATCACGGACCGGCGGCGGTACCGGACGCGACGGTACGGCTGCGCTGGTCCGAGCCGCTCGCCGACCGGCAGGAACTGCCCGACGGGTGCGCCCGGTCCGGGGCGCGGGCGGTGCTGTGCCGGGTGGGGGCACTGGCGGCGGACGAGGCGGGGGAGCGGATCGGGCTGCGCGTCCAGCTCCACAAGGCCGCTTCCGAGGTGCGGCTGGAGATCGACACGGTGTGGAGCGGCGGGGCGGTGGACCGGAACCCGGACAACGACCGGCAGCGGGTGCTGATCCTGGACACCGGGGACGCGTACTACTTCTGAGGGGGCTGCCGGGCGGTGGGAATAGCGGGACCGGGGGTGCCGTTCCCAGGTATAGTTGAACAGTCAACAACCTGGAGGGTGAGCGGCCATGCAGTTCGGGATCTTCAGCGTCGGCGATGTCACACCGGACCCCACCACGGGCCGGACGCCGACCGAGCGGGAGCGCATCAAGGCCATGGTCGCCATCGCGCTGAAGGCCGAGGAGGTCGGTCTGGACGTCTTCGCGACCGGTGAGCACCACAACCCGCCGTTCGTGCCGTCCTCGCCGACCACGATGCTCGGCTACATCGCGGCCCGGACGGAACGGCTGGTCCTGTCCACCTCGACCACGCTGATCACCACCAACGACCCGGTGAAGATCGCCGAGGACTTCGCGATGCTCCAGCACCTGGCCGACGGCCGGGTCGACCTGATGATGGGCCGCGGCAACACCGGCCCGGTCTACCCCTGGTTCGGCAAGGACATCCGCGAGGGCATCAACCTCGCCATCGAGAACTACCACCTGCTCCACCGGCTGTGGCGCGAGGACGTGGTGAACTGGGACGGCAAGTTCCGCACGCCCCTGCAGGGCTTCACCTCCACGCCCCGGCCGCTGGACGGCGTACCGCCGTTCGTCTGGCACGGTTCCATCCGCTCGCCGGAGATCGCCGAGCAGGCCGCCTTCTACGGCGACGGCTTCTTCCACAACAACATCTTCTGGCCGGCCGACCACACCAAGCGGATGGTCGAGCTGTACCGGACCCGCTACGCCCACTACGGGCACGGCACCGCCGAGCAGGCGATCGTCGGACTCGGTGGGCAGGTGTTCATGCGGAAGAACTCCCAGGACGCGGTGCGCGAGTTCCGCCCGTACTTCGACAACGCGCCCGTCTACGGCCACGGGCCCTCGCTGGAGGACTTCACCGAGCAGACCCCGCTGACCGTCGGCTCGCCGCAGCAGGTCATCGAGAAGACCCTGTCCTTCCGCGAGTACGCCGGTGACTACCAGCGCCAGCTGTTCCTGATGGACCACGCCGGGCTGCCCCTGAAGACCGTGCTGGAGCAGCTCGACCTGCTCGGCGAGGAGGTCGTGCCGGTGCTGCGCGAGGAGTTCGCGAAGAACCGCCCGGCCGGTGTCCCGGAGGCTCCCACCCACGCTTCCCTCATCAAGAAGGCCCAGGAGGTGACCGTCGCATGAAGCTCGTCGTCGTCTCGGCGGGGCTGAGCGTCCCGTCCTCCACCCGGCTGCTCGGCGACCGTCTCGCCGCCGCGGCCGCCGGGCGGACCGGGGCCGAGGTCGAGGTCGTGGAGCTGCGCGACCTCGCGGTGGAGATCGCGCACAACTTCACAGGCGGCTTCCCTGGCCGGAAGCTGGCCGCCGCGCAAGACACGGTTACCCGGGCCGACGGGCTGATCGTCGTCACCCCGGTGTTCTCGGCCTCGTACAGCGGACTGTTCAAGTCGTTCTTCGACGTCCTGGAGCAGGACGCGCTGGCCGGGAAGCCGGTGCTGGTCGCCGCGACCGGCGGCACCGCCCGGCACTCGCTCGTCCTGGAACACGCCCTGCGCCCGCTCTTCGCCTACCTCAAGGCCGTGATCGTCCCGACCGGCGTCTACGCGGCCTCGGAGGACTGGGGAGCGGAGGGCCTGGACGGCCGCGTCGAGCGGGCCGCGGGTGAGCTGGCCGCGCTGATGAGCGGGCTGAGCACGACGAAAGCCGCCGGGGCGGAGCGTCTGGTGCCCTTCGCGGAACAGCTCGCCGCGCTGCGTCCCACGGGGTGAGAGGCCGGTAAGAGGCACCCCGGGTGAGCTGCTCGCCACACCGTAGGACGGGCCGGGTTGGCACACTGAACACCGTGCCTCAGACCGTGCTCCTCGCCGAAGACGACCGCGCCATCCGGCATGCCCTGGAGCGTGCCCTGACCCTGGAGGGCTACCGGGTCATCGCGGTCGCCGACGGCGTGGAGGCGCTGGCGCAGGCCCACACCGCACCGCCGGACGTGCTCGTCCTCGACGTGATGATGCCCGGCATCGACGGCCTCCAGGTCTGCCGGGTCCTGCGCGCCGAGGGCGACCGCACGCCGATCCTGATGCTGACGGCGCTGGTGGAGACCCAGGACCGGATCGCGGGCCTGGACGCGGGCGCCGACGACTACGTGGTCAAGCCCTTCGACGTCGAGGAGGTCTTCGCCCGCCTGCGGGCGCTGCTGCGCCGCACCGGACAGGCCGAGCCCCCGTCCGTCGCCGACGTACCGAAGCAGCCGGAGCCCGAGCCCGAGCGGGGTGTGGAGGCGGCCGGGCTGCGCATGGACCTCCAGGCGCGCCGGGCCTGGCGCGGCGGGCGCGAGCTGGAGCTCACCCGCACCGAGTTCGAGCTGCTGGAACTGCTGGTGCGCAACGCCGGGATCGTCCTCGACCACGCCACCATCTACGACCGCATCTGGGGCTACGACTTCGGCCCCGGCTCCAAGAACCTCGCCGTCTACGTCGGCTATCTGCGCCGCAAGCTCGACGAGCCCGGCGCCCCGCCGCTGATCCACACGGTGCGCGGGGTGGGTTACGTGCTCCGGGAGAACTGAGTGGCCCGCTTCGGCCGGCTGCTGCGGCGCCCGCGGCCCCGGCTGGTCTCCCTGCGCACCACCTTCGCGGTGTCCTTCGCCGCCGTCACCGCCGGGGTCACCGTCCTGGTCGGCATCCTGTCCTACAGCGCCGCCGCCCGGCTGGTGCGGGTGGACCAGCAGTCCGTGTTCGACGAGGTCGTGCAGGACGTGCGCAGCGAGGTCCGCAACCGGCGGATGGAACCCGTCGACTTCTCCTCCACCGCCCCCGGCCACGACCTGGTCCGCCCCGCCCGCACGGACGTGCAGGTCCTCGGCGCGGACGGCTCTGTCTACGACCCCGGCCGCCCCGGCCTGCCCGTCACCGACGCCGACCGGCGGATCGCCGCCCAGCAGGTCTCCGGGCGCACGGTCGTGCACGCGGACGTCGATGTCGGCGACGACGTCTACCGCGTCGCCACCGTCTCGTTCGGGGGCGGACGGGGAGCGGTGCAGATCGCGCAGGAGTTCAGCAACACCGAGGATCTGCTGCGCGCGCTCCAGCAGCGGACCCTGATCCTCATGTCGGCGGTCGTGGTCGCGGCCGGGCTGTTCGGGTGGTGGCTGGCCCGGCGCATCACCCGCCGGTTGATCGTCCTCACCTCCGCCGCGGAGGACGTGGCGCGGACCCGGCGGCTCGGCATCCAGGTGCCGGTCACCGGATACGACGAGGTGGGGCGTCTGGGGCGGGCCTTCGACCGCATGCTGGGACGGCTCGCCCAGTCCGAGGAGGACCAGCGGCGGCTGGTGCAGGACGCGGGGCACGAGCTGCGCACCCCGCTGACATCCCTGCGTACCAACATCTCGCTGCTGCGCCGTATCGAGGAGTTCCCGCCGCAGACCCGGGACGAGCTGGTCGCCGACCTCGCCCAGGAGGCGCTCGAACTGACCGACCTGGTCAATGAGCTGGTGGACCTGGCGGCCGGGCAGTCCGACTCGGAGCCGCCGCAACGGGTGGACCTCGCCGATGTCGCGGAGGACGTGGCGGGGCTCGCCCGGCGCCGCACCGGGCGGCGGATCGTGGTGCGGGCCAGTGGCGATACGACGACGGACGGGCGGCCGGGGATGCTGCAGCGGGCCGTGTCCAACCTGGTGGAGAACGCGGCGAAGTTCGACCGGGGCGGGACGGCGCCGATCGAGATCAACGTGGCGGGGCCCGCGGTGCACGGGACTGTCCGGGTGGAGGTGCTGGACCGGGGGCCCGGGATCACCGACGACGACCTTCGGCATGTGTTCGACCGGTTCTACCGGGCCGCGGATGCGCGGTCCCTGCCGGGGTCGGGGCTGGGGTTGTCGATCGTGCGGGAGGTTGCCTTCGCGCACGGGGGTGCGACGTTCGCTGCGCGGCGGGCGGGGGGTGGGTCTGTTATCGGGTTCACGGTGGGGGGTGGTTGAGTTGCGTGGTTGGGCGCGGGGCGGTGGGGGCTGAGCGCGCAGTTCCTCGCGCCCCTGGGTGGGTTCTAGCATCCGGCGTTATGTTGAGCCGTGAAGAGGCGCTTGGGCTGGACGCCATCGATGAGGCCGACGTCGGCCGTACCCTGCTCGAACTGATCGCGATACCCAGCGTCACCGGCACTCCCGCCGAATCCGAGATCCAGCATCACCTCGCCCGTCGCCTCGAACTCATCGGGCTGGACGTCGACTTGTGGTCCATGGATCTCGACGCTCTGCGCTCACACCCCGCCTTCCCCGGCTCCGAGGCCCCCCGCGACGAGGCCTGGGGCCTGGTCGGGACGACGGCCGGTGGGGACGGGCCGACCCTCGTCCTGCAGGGCCACGTCGATGTCGTACCCCCAGGAGACCCTGCCACCTGGCCCGGCGACCCCTTCGTCCCCCGGGTCACCGGAGATCTCGTGCACGGCCGCGGCGCCTGCGACATGAAGGCGGGACTGACCGCGCACCTCGCCGCGCTCGCCGCGATACGGGCGGCCGGGATCAGGCTGCGCGGGCGGGTCGCCGTGCACTTCGTCGTGGGGGAGGAGGACGGCGGGATCGGCGCCTTCGGGACCCTGGAACGCGGCTACCGCGGTGACGCCTGTGTCATCGCCGAGCCCACCGCGGGGAGCGTCATCACCGCCAACGCCGGTGCGCTGACCTTCCGCCTCGCGGTACCCGGCAAGTCGGCGCACGGCAGCTCGCGCGAGCAGGGCGTGAGCGCGATCGACGCCTATCTGCCGCTGCACCGGGCGCTGGCCCGCCTGGAGGCCGAGCGGAACAGGGACCCCGCGCCGCTGATGGCCGAGTACCCGATCCCGTACGGCCTCTCCGTCGGCACTCTGCGCGCCGGTGACTGGGCGAGCAGCGTGCCCGATCTGCTGGTGGCCGAGGGACGGCTCGGGGTGCGGCTGGGGGAGGAACCGGCCGATGCGCGCGCGGAGTTCGAGCGGTGTGTGGCGCGGGCGTGTGCCGAGGATCCCTGGCTGCGCGAGAATCCGGCTCAAGTGACCTGGCCCGGCGGGCAGTTCGCGAGCGGGGCGCTGCCGGACGGGCATCCGTTGGCGGAGCTGGTGCGGGACGCCCGGTCCGACGCCGTCGGCGACGGCAGGCCGCGGGTGCGGGGGGCGACGTACGGCAGTGATCTGCGCCTGTACGCCGGGGCCGGTATCCCCACGCTCCAGTTCGGGCCCGGTGACATCCAGGTCGCCCACAGTGCGCGGGAGCATGTCTCGGTGCGCGAAGTCGTGGCGGCGGCACGGACGTTGGTGCCGGTGATCCTGCGGACCGTGGGGACGAGGTGAGCACCGGCGCCCGCGAGCGGGCCGGACGCCGGTGCCGTGGGGTTACGGGGTGACCGCGGTGCCGCCGAACGTCACCACCAGGCGGCCGTCCGGGGCGAAGGACCAGCCGAGGGCGCCGTCGTAGGAGGAGCAGCGGGAGCCGTTCGTACCGGACCAGAACTGGTTGGTGGCGTCGGAGTTGCCGATGATCCGGTCGTTCGTGCCGCTGCTGAAGCGGCAGGAGGTGTTGTTGCGGAACACCGAAGTGCCCGCGTCGAAGTTGAAGTTGCGCTCGGTGTTGTCGACGCTGACGTTGTCGGAGATCGTCATCGTGCCCGGGTTGCTGTTGTAGGTGAACCCGTGCTTGCCGTTGTCGACGGCGAAGCTGCGCCGCACGATGTGGTTGACGGGCACGTTCTCGCCGCCGAGCTTGTAGCCGTTGCGGTCGCCGGCGCCGGCCTGGGAGCCGTCGCTGAGGGTGCCGTTCTCGTAGGCGAGGGAGTCCTCGACGGTCACCGGGCCGATGGGGTCCTGGTCGGCGTAGGTGTACAGGTCCCAGCCGTCGTCGATGTTGTGGTGGGCGACGGCGTGGCGGAAGACGTTGCCGGTGCCCGTGGTGAGCTTCGCGGCGAAGCCGTCGGCGTCCTCGCCGTCCGAGTCGGCGTTGTCGTGCGACTCGGCGCTCAGGATGAGGTTGTTGGACGGCCACTGGGCGGTCGGCGTGGTGGAGGTCATCCGGCCGAGCTGGAGTCCGGTGTCGCGGTTGAAGCGGGTCACCGTGCGCTCGATGACGTTGTTGCTGCCGCCGACGAAGATGCCGTTGTCCCCGGCCCGTTCCACGATCAGGCCCTTGATGTGCCAGTACGAGGCGTTGAGCTGGAGCCCGCGGTTGGCCGAACTCTCGATCTGTGCGGAGAAGTTGAGCACCGGGGTCTCGCCCGGGTAGGCGGCCAGGGTGGTGCGGGCACCGGCGGTGCCGTTCTGGCCCGCCGGGACGGTGACCGTCGAGGGCTGGCGGTACGTCCCTCCGCGCAGGTAGATCGTGCCGCCCGCGGAGATCCGGCTGATCGCCGAGGTGAGGGTGGTCGGGGCCGACTGGGTGCCGGCCGCGCTGTCGGTGCCGTTCGGGGCGGCGTAGAGCGTGGCGCCGGTCGGCGGCGGGGTGTCGCCGGTGACGACGTCCAGGTGGTCGAGGTTGGGCAGGCCGGTCGCGGTGGTCGGGCTGAGGCGGACGGTGTTGCTGCCCGCGGCGAGCGGGACGGTCAGCGTCTTGGTGGTCCAGGCCGACCAGGTGCCGGTGCCCTCGAAGGACGGGGTCTGCACGGTGGTGCCGTTGACGATCAGGTTCGCCGGGCGGGGGGTGGTGGTGCCGTTGGCGAAGCGGACGTTCAGGGTGGCGGTGCCGGCGGTGGCCGCGTTCACGGTGAACTGGACGTACGCGCCGGTGGCGTTGGTGCCGTTGCAGAAGCCGCTGCCGGAGTACCCGGGCCAGTCGGAGTCGATGGTGCCGGTGCAGACGGCGGCCTCGGCCTCGTACCGGGTGGTCGCGGCCTGTGCCGGGTTGCCGGACAGCGCGACCAGCGCACCGGCGAGCAGTGCGGCGCACGCGAGGGCGGGTCTCAAGTGCATCGGGTGCCTCCAGGCTCTTGGGAGCAAGCGCTTTCTCCCCGGAAGCTTGGGAGTTGTGTTGTGTGCGCGTCAATATCCGGGTAGTTGATTCTTATTCACGGACATGAACACCGGAACGCCGTGGTGTGGGTCACAGGCTCGGGATTGAGTGCGGGGCGGGGGCGGACGTCGTACCCACGCCTGACGGGACGTGCCCGGATGCGAGGATGAGGCGCTGTGACAGCAGGGTGGGGTACGCGCACGACACGGGCCGCGGTGTTCGCGGCCGTGTGCGTGCTGCTCGCCGCCCTGGGGCACGTCCTGATGTCCGGCAGCCATGTGCCCGCGTGGACGCTGGCGGCCGGGGTGGCCGGCGCCGGGGCCGTGGGGTGGTGCCTGGCGGGCCGCGAGCGTGGGCTGCCGCTGGTCGTGACGGTCGTGGTGGCCGCGCAGACGGGGCTGCACTCGGTGTTCTCCTGGGCGCAGTCGGCGTCTGGCGGGTTGGGTGCGTCCGGTGCGTCTGGCGGGTCTGGTGCGTCCGGCGGGTCCGGTTCGTCCGGCGCGTCCGGTGCGGATATGGGTGCGGGGCACGTGCACTCCATGGGTGCCATGGATATGGGGCACATGCATCACGGGAGTTCGATGACGGCCGCGGTGCCGTCGCCGGCGGAGGTGTCTCCGTCGGTGGGGATGCTCGCCGCCCATCTGCTCGCCGCCCTGCTGTGCGGGTTGTGGCTGGCGTACGGCGAGAAGGCCGCGTTCCGCATCCTGCGGGCGGTGGCCGGATGGCTGGCCGCGCCGCTGCGGCTGCTGCTCGCCCTGCCCGCCCCCGCCGACCTCACCCCGCGCCCACGCCTCGACCGGGGCCGCGCGGACCGCGTACCGCGCCTTCTCCTCGTACACGCGATCACCTCTCGGGGTCCGCCGGTGGGGCCCGCTGTCGCCTGACGACAGCCGGCGCTTACGGCCCTGTGGCCGTACCCCCACATCCCTCACCGGGTCCCTGACCGCCACGCCTGCCCGCACCGCACGCCGCGGTCCGGACTCGGGACGACCCGAAGGACAACAGGTGATCGCTCCTGCCTTGCCGGAAACGCCGCCGTGCGCGTGGAAACCGGTGGCAACCGTCCCGCACGCCCCGAACCCCCTTCCGTACCACCCCGCACCCCCCAGATCCGCCGCCCTCGACGATGCGATAACCGGGTGGGCGCTTGCCGCGCGTGCCGGGGACTCCGTTGCCGTCGAGCGGTTCGTGGGGGCGCTGCAGCGGGATGTGGTGCGGTATGTCGCGCACCTCGGGGCTGATCCCCAGGCTGTGGACGACCTCGCGCAGGACACGTTCCTGCGGGCGCTCGGCAGTCTGCACCGCTTCGAGGGGCGTTCCTCGGCCCGGTCCTGGCTGCTGGCCATCGCCCGGCGCGCGGTGATCGACAGTTATCGTCGTGCGGCCGCGCGGCCCCGCCTGTGCGACGTAGCGGACTGGCGGCTGGCCGTGGAGAACGCTCAGCCGCGAGGCGTGCCCGGGTTCGACGACGGGGTCGTCCTGCGCGATCTGCTGGCCGCGCTGCCCGTCGAGCGCCGGGAGGCGTTCGTGCTCACCCAGTTGCTCGGCCTGCCGTACGAGGAGGCCGCCGCGGTGAGCGACTGCCCGGTCGGGACCGTGCGTTCGCGGGTGGCGCGGGCGCGGGCGGCGCTGCTGGAGGCCGTGCGTCAGGCGGCGTGAGCCGGGGGAGGGGTGCCGGGTCTCCGGCACCCCGTTCCCGTCATGACGGTGGCCGGTCCCTCCTCACGTACCGGTTCAGCGGGGGCTCCTCCGCCAGGACCGCTCCGATGGTGACCGAGAAGGTGGCCGCGGCGCAGACCACGATCAGCCAGGAGAGGAGGGTGAGGACCAGACCGAGGGAGCCGTACTCCGCGAGGCTGCGGTTGAGCGCGTTGGGGACGTAGAGGCGGGCCGTCAGGGCCAGGGCGGTGGTGGAAGCCGCGGTGAGGATCGCGCCGGGCAGCAGCGGCAGCCAGTCGACGCGGCCCGCCAGCAGCAGGCGCTGCGTCCACAGCCACACGCCCGTGCTCGCCAGGAACAGCAGCGGGACGCCCAGCCACAGGCCGACGCCGAAGCCGCTGCGGATGGGGCCCTGCAACAGGACGAACAGCACCAGTGCGAGGAGCCACACCACCCAGCGCCAGGCCGCGATCCGGGTGCTCGCCCTCGGCAACTGCCAGGCGCGTTCGCAGACGCGGGCCATGACCCGGCTGAAGCTGGTGGCGGAGACCAGCGCGACGAGCAGTCCGACGACACCGCCGGTCTCGCGGGCGGTCTCGTCTACGGAGCCGCCGAGGACCTGATCCAGTTCCAGTTCGGCCCGGCCGTTGAGCCCGAACATCGCGCGCAGCGACTCCCCGAGTTGCTCGCGGACGCCGGTCGGGGTGAAGGCGGCGACGGCGAACAGCAGCGGTACGGAGGCCAGGAACGCCTGGGCGGCGAGCCTGGTCCCCGCGTCCAGGAGGTTCGCGGACAGCAGCCGGTTGGTGACCTCGGTCAGGACGGGAAAGCGCTCCTCGGCACGGTCGCGCAGACGCTGGATCCGCACCGTCCACGTCATACCGCCTCCCACGGCCGCACCACTCGCCCCCAGTCAAGGCCGTCCGCCTCGGGGCGGCGAGCGGGGGTGGCCCGTCGGGGGCAGGGGGTGTTCTCGGGGGTGGGGCGTTGGGACGCTGGGGCGGGGTGTCGGGGCCGCTGGGGGTTCAGGTTCGCCTCAAGGTGTTGCGGTCAATCGGCCCTGGGCAAGGCCGTCCGCCTCGGGGCAGGGAGCGGGGGTGGTCCGACGGGGCAGGGGGTGTCCTCGGGTGGACTATCGAGGCCCCCGAGGGGCCGGCGGGATGGTGGTTCGGTTCGGCTCGGGGTGTTGTGGTCAGCCGCTCCCCGCGAGGCCCGCCCCCGGACGGCGGCCGGGTCGGCCAGATGGAGTCAGCGGGAGGCCTCGTCGGACGGGGCGCCGAGGCCCTGGGAGTCCGGGTGGGACGCCACCCGGTTCAGCAGGGGGTCGGGCAGGGCGGTCGCGGTCAGCCGTTCCAGTGCTGCCCGGCGCTCGTCGAGCGGCTGCGCCCGGTCCTCGGGTGCCTCGGCGCGCACCCGGTCGAGCAGGGCCCGCAGCCGCCGTACGACCTGCGGGTTGGCGCAGCCGTAGAGAAGGGTCTCGTCCAGGGCGAGGGAGACGAAGTCGGCCCACTGCGGTGCGGGGCAGCGGACACGGGGCCGGCCGGCCCGGTCGAGCAGCCAGGCGGGTCCCAGCGGGCGGCGGGCCAGCCGCAGCAGGCCCTCCTCGATCTGGTCCAGCGCCTGGACGGCCGTGGTCGGGTCGTTGACGGCCGGGGACAACGAGCGGATCGCGATGTCGGCGAGCAGGCGGAAGCCGTACCCCACGTCCTGTTCCACGGTACGGGTGGGGCCGTAGCGCACACAGGAGGCGGCCCGCCGGGCCAGGCGGGCGGGGACGGGACCACGGCCGTCGAGCCGTCCGACCACGACCCCGGATCCGACGAAGTCACCGACCGCCTGCCGCAGCTGGACCTGGACGTCATGGCGGGCCGCGAGCCGGGTCAGGCGCGGTTCGTCGACGGCGAAGACGACGGCCGGGGGCCCGTGATGGACGAGCGGGATGCCGCGGGGCTCCCCGGGACTCCCTGACGCCCCGAACACGGCGGAGTACGCCGAGCTGGGATCCCGGGCCGGTTCTGGACGCCACGTGGGCTCCGCCTCGGACGTCTCGGCGGAGTGCGTCGAGCCGGATTCCCCAGCGGCCTCGGGGTGCCTCTTGGGCTCCGGCCCGGTTACGTCTGCGGAGTGCGTCGAGCCGGATTCCCCAGCGGCCTCGGGGTGCCTCTTGGGCTCCGGCCCAGTTGCCCCCGTATCCCGAGCCAAGCGCGAGCCCCCAGCCCGCCCAGAGCCCCCAGCCCGCCCAGAGCCCCCCGCCTGCTCCGAACCCCCAGCCCCCTCCCACCTCCCTGCCCCCTCCCACCTCCCTGCCCCCTCCCACCTCCCTGCCCCCTCCACCGGAAACACCTCCTCGATAACCGTCCGCAGCCGCTCCCCCACCGCTCGGGCCAGGCCGCCCCCGGTGACGGCGTGGCGGAGTGAGGCGAGCAGGCGCAGGACCGTGACGGAGTCGATCAGGACGAGGCCGATCGCGAGCGTCACACTCACCCGGGGCACGCTGTCACCCCGGATCTGGCTCAGGGTCACCAGCGCGTACAGGGCCGTCCCGATCAGCAGACCGAACAGGACCAGGTACCGGCTGAAGTGCCCCAGCGCCGACACCAGCCGCGGCGACATGGCCTGCACGGTCTGCACGACGAGCGTGATGGCCGTGACCACGAACCCGGCGAGGGTGATCATCCCCCCGGCGATCGCGGCGAGCGTGGCCTGCGCCGTTGAGGCGTCGAAGCTCAGCCCGGCCTCGGGCAGATGCCGTTCCCACCGCGGCAACGCCCAGCCCAGCAGCGCCCCCGCGGCGACCAGCACGAGCGCGGCGCCGTTGCTGCGGGCGCGCCGGGCACGCTGACTGCCGCTGCCGCTGCCGCGGTGCGGCGGCCGGGCGCGTACGGGCTCTGTCGCCATTCACCGGTCCAGGTCCAGGGGAGAGAGGGACTTCGAGTGTCCGGCGGGGCACGGCCGGGGGCGAGTCGTCGTTCCCCTGTCCGGCCCACACCCGCTCGTGACGCCGCCGGGTCCGGGAGACGGTGGCACCAACCCCTCCGGTGAGGGAGTTCCACACGACGCTGCGAGGGAGTCCGACATGACCCGCTCCGACGGATCCAGGCCCGCCGAGCCGGGCATCGCCGCGGCCAACCGGGCGGTGCTCAGCCGGTTCCCCTTCGACGACGAGCAGGATCTGGCGGACGCGCGGCACGGGTTCATGGGCACGGCCCGGGACGGCGTCGTACGCGACACGGAAGGCCGTACCGTCTGGGACCTGGACGCCTACGGCTTCCTCGCCCAGGACTGCCCCGACACCGCCAACCCCAGCCTGTGGCGGCAGAGCAGGCTCTGCTCCGACCACGGCCTGTTCGAGGTGGTCGAAGGCATCTACCAGGTGCGCGGCTTCGACCTGTCGAACATGACCCTGGTCGAGGGCGAGCGGGGCGTCTTCGTCATCGACCCGCTGCTGTGCGCCGAGACCGCCGCCGCGGGGCTGGCCCTGTACCGGGCCCATCGCGGGGACCGGCCGGTGACGGGCGTGCTGTACACCCACAGCCACGCCGACCACTTCGGCGGCGTACGCGGTGTGGTGACGGATGACGTGCCGATCCTCGCCCCGCGGGGCTTCCTGGAGCACGCGGTCAGCGAGAACGTCTACGCCGGTACGGCCATGAGCCGCCGCGCCGCCTACATGTACGGCGCCGCCCTGCCGAAGGGCGAGCGCGGGCAGATCGGCACCGGCCTCGGACAGACCGTCTCCACCGGCACGGTCGGTCTGATCCCGCCGACCGTGGACATCACCGCCACCGGGCAGACCGAGACGGTCGACGGCGTCCGCATGGTCTTCCAGCTCACCCCCGGCACCGAGGCACCGGCCGAGCTGAACGTCCACTTCCCCGACCACGCGGCGCTGTGCATGGCCGAGAACGCCACCCACAATCTGCACAACCTGCTGACGCTCAGGGGCGCGCAGGTCCGCGACCCGAAGGAGTGGGCCCGCTACCTCACCGAGGCGATCGACCTGTTCGCCGGCTCCTCGGACGTCGCCTTCGCCTCCCACCACTGGCCGGTCTGGGGCCGCGAGCGCCTGATCGGGTTCCTGTCCGAACAGCGGGACCTGTACGCCTACCTCCACGACCAGACCCTGCGCATGCTCAACCAGGGCCTCACCGGCCCGGAGATCGCCGAGCTGATCGAGCTGCCCCCGGCCCTGGAGCGGGCCTGGCACACCCACGGCTACTACGGCTCCGTCAGCCACAACACCAAGGCCGTCTACCAGCGTTACCTCGGCTGGTTCGACGGCAACCCCGCCCACCTGTGGGAGCATCCGCCGGTCGAATCCGCCCAGCGGTACGTGGAGTTCATGGGCGGCGCCGACGAAGTCCTGCGCCGGGCCCGGGAGTCCTTCGCCGCCGGTGACTTCCGCTGGGTGGTCCAGGTCGTCAACCACGTCGTCTTCGCCGACCCCGGCCACACCGAGGCCCGCGCCCTCCAGGCCGACGCCCTCGAACAGCTCGGCTACGGCAGCGAGAACGGCACCTGGCGCAACTTCTTCCTCATGGGCGCCCTCGAACTGCGCCACGGCTCCGTCGGTACGCCTACGGCGACCAGTTCGCCCGACCTGCTCGCGGCGCTCACCCTGGACCAGCTCTTCGACGCCCTCGCCATCCGGGTCGACGGCCCGCGCGCCTGGGACGCGGACCTCACCGTGCGCTGGAACGTGACCGACGGCGAGCCCGTCACCCAGCGCCTGCGCAACGGCGTCCTCACCCACGTGACGGGCACCGGCCCGGCCGCGGCCGCCCCGCAGGTCGAGGTCACCCTCGGCGAGGCGGACCTGCGGGCCGTCCTGCTCGGCACGGTGCCGCCGGCGGACCTGGCGTCCCGGGACGGCATCACGGTCACCGGTGACGCGGGCGTACTGGCCGAACTGCTCGGCCATCTCGGGGAGCCGGACCCCGACTTCGCCGTCGTCACCCCCTAGCGGTGCTCTGCGGGGTTCAGTACCGCAGGGCCGTGCCGACCTCCGCCCGCACACTCCCGGAGAGCTTGTGGGTGCTGCGTGCCGTCGCGCTGCCGGAGGCGTTGGCGGCCACGTCGGAGAGGGTCACCACCACCATGTCGACCAGCTTGCCGTCCTGGGCGCGGAACTCGACCCGTACGGCGAAGGACTTGGGGTCGCCCGCCGTGTTCCGTGCCGTCACCTGGACCGTGGTGCGGCCGTCGCCGTCCGTGCCCGGCTTGCCCAGCGTCACCTGGTCCTTGGCCTCGACGCCCCCCTTGATGGACTCCATCGCCTGTCCGGCCTCCGCGGTGGCCGAGGCGACGGCGTCGGAACCCCGGGAGGCCAGGGAGGAGGCCGCGGAGGCCGCCCTGCTGGCGGCGCCCGAACCGACACCGTCGCCGCCGTCCGAGCAGCCGCCCACCCCGGCGGCACACACCGCCACCAGCACCGCACCTACCGCGGTCCGTCCGGCCCGTCCCACCTGTCCAACCATGACGTCTCCTGCCTGTCCGTGATCAGCCGTCACCCCAGTGAAGGGCCGCCGAACAGCCCCCGCATGCCCCGGCGACCGGGGGCGCCGGGGATTCACACCAACAGCCCCGCGGCGCGCTTCACCCGAACGGCCCGGCCCTCGTGGCCGGCTCCCGGCGCGGCGCGGAAGGTCGAGGCGTACGGCGCCGGCCGGACCGGGCCGCCGGACAGGCACCGGAAGGGGACACCATGCGGCGCTACCCGCCCATCGCCGACCACGGGATGATCGGCGACCTCCAGACCACCGCGCTCGTCTCCTCCGACGGCGTCGTGGACTGGTTCTGCGCCCCGCGCTTCGACTCGCCGAGCCTCTTCGCGGCCCTGCTCGACCACGACCGCGGCGGACACTTCGCGATCGCCGTGGAGGGCGCGGACGTGACCACGCGCCAGCTGTACCTGGCCGACACCGCCGTGCTCATCACCCGTTTCCTCACCCCCGACGGGGTCGGCGAAGTGGTCGACTTCATGCCCGTGGACCGCCCGGAGACGGCCACCGACCGCCACCGGCTGGTCAGGGTGATGCGGGTGACCCGGGGCCGGGTCCGCTTCTCGCTCACCTGCCGTCCCCGCTTCGACTACGCCCGCGCCGAGCACCGCCTCACCCTGCGCGAGGACACCGCCCACTTCTCCGCGCCCGGCACCGAGGCCTACCTCCAGACGGCGGGACCGGTGTCCCTGCAACCGGACGGGCGGGACGTGCGCGCCTTCGTGGACCTGGAGCCGGAACACGTGGCGGCGGCGGTCCTGACGGTGTGCGCGGCCGGTGGCGAGCCGCCCCCCTCGCCCACGGCGGACAGCGTCCGCGCCGAGTTCGAGGAGACGTACGCCTTCTGGCACCGCTGGATCCGCCGCAGCCGCTACCGGGGCCGCTGGCTGGAGACGGTCAACCGGTCCGCGATCACGCTGAAGCTGCTCACCTACGCCCCCACCGGCGCCCCCGTCGCCGCCGCGACCGCGGGCCTGCCCGAGCAGCTCGGCGGCGAACGCAACTGGGACTACCGCTACACCTGGGTCCGGGACGCCTCCCTCTCCCTGCACGCCCTGCTCGGCCTGGGCTTCACCGAGGAGGCGCACGCCTTCCGGCAGTGGCTCGGCGAGCGGCTGCGCGAGGGCCGCACGGTCACCGGGGAGCCGTTGCAGATCATGTACCGGGTCGACGGCGACCCCCGGCTCGCCGAGGAGACCCTCGGCCATCTGGAGGGCTACCGCGGCTCCGCCCCGGTCCGCATCGGCAACGGCGCCGCCGACCAGCTCCAGCTCGACATCTACGGCGAGGCGGTGTACGCCCTCACCCGTACCGAGGACCTCGCCCACCACATGGGGTACGACGGCTGGCTGGGCCTGTCCGGCGTGCTCGACTGGCTGGTGGAGAACTGGGACCGCCCCGACGAGGGCATCTGGGAGACCCGGGGCGGCCGGCAGGACTTCACCTACAGCCGGCTGATGTGCTGGTCCGCCTTCGACCGCGGCATCCGTGTCGCCCGCGAGCTGGCCCGCCCCGCCGACCTGGCCGGCTGGACCGCCGCCCGGGACGCCGTCTTCCGGCAGATCATGGACCGCGGCTGGAGCGAGCGGCGCAAGGCGTTCGTCCAGCACTACGGCAGCGACGTGCTCGACGCCTCACTGCTGCTGATGCCGTCCGTCGGCTTCATCACACCCCGCGACCCGCGCTGGCTGTCCACCCTGGACGCGATGGAGAGCGAGCTGGTCTCCGACAGCCTGGTCTACCGCTACGACCCGGCCGCCTCCCCCGACGGACTGCGCGGCAGCGAGGGCACCTTCTCGCTGTGCAGCTTCCTCTACGTCGACGCCCTCGCCCACTCCGGCCGCCTCGCCCAGGGCCGCTATGCCTTCGACAAGATGCTCACCTACGCCAACCACGTCGGCCTGTTCGCCGAGGAGATCGGCCCCACCGGCGAACAACTCGGCAACTTCCCCCAGGCCTTCACCCACCTGGCCCTGATCACAGCGGCCCTGTCCCTGGACGAACACCTGGACGACGCCCCCGAGAAACCCCGGCTCAGGACCGCCCAGAATTGACGATGTGTCACCGGATGCACACCTTCTGTAGCAGTCTTGCGTCATGACATACATCCCGGAAGACCTGAAATACACCTCGGAACACGAGTGGGTCCGCACCCTGAGTGCCAACAAGGTCCGCGTCGGCATCACCGAGCACGCGCAGAAGCAGCTCGGCGACATCGTCTTCGTGGAGTTCCCCGCCATCGACGGCCAGGTCGTCGCCGGCGAAGCGTTCGGCACCCTGGAGTCGGTCAAGGCCGTTTCCGAGGTCTACATGCCGGTGACCGGCGAGGTGACCGCCCGCAACGACCGTCTGGGCGAGGACCCAGAGCTGATCAACACGGATCCGTACGGCGACGGGTGGCTGATCGAGGTCACCTTGAGCACCCCGAGCACCGACGGCCTGATGACCGCCAAGGAGTACGGCGCCTACCTCACGGCCGAGGACTAGCCTCCCGCCGGCGGCCGCGATCACTCCAGGGAGCGCCCGCCAGCGCCTGTCACCACCGCCAGGAAGGGGCGAGCCGCATCAGGGCCACACAAGGCAGTACGGCTGATGCCCCGCCTCATGCAGGCGGTGGCTGAAGTCCTGCCACTCGTGCAGGAGTTGGTAGACGTTGAACGCGTCCCGCGGGCCCCCGCGGTCGGGGACCGTGGACCAGATGAAGGCCGCCGCGCCGACCGCTTCCTCGCCGATGCCGCGCAGGGGGTCGACGACCGTCATGGGGAGTTTCACCACGGCGTAGTCGGGATGCAGGACGACCAGCTCCAGCGGGGGGACCTTGTGCAGGGGGACGCCCTCGATGCCGGTGAGCACCATCGCGGCCATGGTCTCCGGCTTGATCTTGGTGAACATGCCGTTCATGCCCAGCTCGTCGCCGCCGAGTTCCTCCGGGCGCATCGAGATCGGGACGCGGGCCGCGGTCGCGCCGTCCGGCGCGCCGAAGTACTTGTACGTCACCCCCACCCGACCACCATTCCCGCTCGCCTCCCGGAGCCGGTCGACACGTCGGTCGATCCGCTCGGGGTCGGTCTGTCCGCCCTGTGCCTGCCGTGCGTCGGTGGTGTCCGCCGCCTCGCGCCGGTGCTTCCCCCGCCGGGCACGTCGAGGACCCAGGTCATCAGTCCCCTCGCCCAGTCCGCCACCGCGATGCATATCTCCACCCGACTGCTTTTCTGGGACGCGTGGCCCCCGCCGCGCAACCCGATCATCGTGTCAGTGACCTCCCCCACGGCCGCTCGCCGAAACGTGCGCGCTGAAACACCTGTCCGCAGGATCTTGTACCAGCCCCCAGTTTCGCAGATCGCCCGGGGGTAGGAGTCGGATGTCCGGTCGGAGGAGAGCGGGCCCACAGCCCCGGACGCCCGCTGGCCTACCCTGAGGAGGTCACTGGCAACCGGAGTCCGAGCAGTCGGAGAAGGTCGGAGAAGTCGCACGACATGAGCTCACTGCCCTATTCATACGATGCGCCTGAGTCGCAGGCTCTGTTCGACCGTGCGGCGGCCGTCACGCCCGGCGGCGTGAACTCCCCGGTGCGCGCCTTCCGCGCGGTGGGCGGAACACCCCGGTTCATGGTGTCCGGCACCGGTCCCTACCTCACCGACGCCGACGGACGCGAGTACGTCGACCTCGTCTGTTCCTGGGGGCCCATGATCCTCGGGCACTCGCACCCCGAAGTCATCGCCGCCGTGCAGGAGGCCGTCGCGCGCGGCACCTCCTTCGGTACGCCCGGTGAGGGCGAGGTCGCGCTCGCCGAGGAGATCGTCGACCGGGTCGGCCCGGTGGAGCAGGTGCGCCTCGTCTCCAGCGGCACCGAGGCCACCATGTCCGCGATCCGGCTCGCCCGCGGGTTCACCCGGCGCACCAAGGTGGTCAAGTTCGCCGGCTGCTACCACGGCCACGTCGACTCCCTCCTCGCCGCCGCCGGCTCCGGCGTCGCCACCTTCGCGCTGCCGGACACCCCGGGTGTCACGGGCGCCCAGGCCGGCGACACCATCGTGCTGCCGTACAACGACCTGGAGGCCGTGCAGGAGGCCTTCCACCGGCACCCGGGCGAGATCGCCTGCGTCATCACCGAGGCCTCGCCGGGCAACATGGGCGTCGTACCGCCGCTGCCCGGGTTCAACCAGGGGCTGAAGGACGCCTGCCAGGCCAATGGCGCCCTCTACATCTCCGACGAGGTCATGACCGGCTTCCGCACCAGCCGCGCCGGCTGGTTCGGCGTCGACGGTGTCGTCCCCGACCTGATGACCTTCGGCAAGGTCATGGGCGGCGGCTTCCCGGCTGCGGCCTTCGGCGGCCGGGCGGACGTCATGGCGCACCTCGCGCCCGCCGGGCCCGTCTACCAGGCCGGCACCCTCTCCGGGAACCCGGTCGCCACGGCCGCGGGGCTCGCCCAGCTCCGGCTCCTCGACGACGCCGCGTACGAGAAGGTCGACGCCGTGTCGGAGCAGATCCGGACCCTCGTCGGCGAGGCGCTCACCAAGGAAGGCGTCGCGCACCGGCTGCAGACCGCCTCCAACATGTTCTCGGTGTTCTTCACCGACCGGCCGGTGCGGAACTACGAGGACGCCAAGAAGCAGGAGTCCTTCCGCTTCACCGCCTTCTTCCACGCGCTGCTGGAGAACGGCGTCTATCTGCCGCCGTCCTCCTTCGAGTCCTGGTTCGTCTCCACGGCCCACGACGAGCGGGCCGTGCAGAAGATCGCCGACGCTCTTCCGGCGGCGGCCCGGGCGGCGGCGGAGGCGCGGGCATGAGCGGCTCCGACATCACCGTCGTCCATCTGATGCGGCACGGCGAGGTCGCCAACCCGGACGGCGTCCTCTACGGCCGGCTCCCCGGCTACCACCTCTCCGAGCTGGGCCGGCAGATGGCCGACCGGGTCGCCGAGCACCTCGCCGCCCGGGACATCACCCATGTCGGCTCCTCCCCGCTGGAGCGGGCCCAGCAGACCGCCACGCCGATCGCCAAGGCGCACGGCCTGGACCTCGCCACCGACGAGCGGCTCATCGAGGCCGACAACGTCTTCCAGGGCAAGACCTTCGGCGTCGGCGACGGCGCCCTGAAGCGGCCCGGGAACTGGAAGCACCTGGTCAACCCCTTCAAGCCGTCCTGGGGCGAGTCGTACTTCGACCAGGTCGTGCGGATGATGGGCGCCCTGGACACCGCCAAGGACCGGGCGCGCGGTCACGAGGCCGTGCTGGTCAGCCATCAGCTGCCGATCTGGATCGTGCGGTCCTACGTCGAGAAGCGCCGACTGTGGCACGACCCGCGCCGCCGCCAGTGCACGCTGGCGTCCCTGACGACGTTCACGTTCCAGGGCGACCGGATCGTCTCGGTCGGCTACAGCGAGCCGGCGATCGACCTGGTTCCGCCGCATCTGCGGGCCGGGGCACGGCCGGTCAAGGGCAAGAACAAGGCATTCGGGGCCTGAGGGGCCCTGAGCCCTCTCAGAGCCTTAGTGCCCATTCTTCGTATTTGTTGTGAAACACATGTGATCCGCCGGAACCTCCCCCTTCGTCACGTCCTCTGACTGGGTGACCAGCACAGAACGTGACGAACGGGGATGCCATGCGCACTCTCACCCGCAGGGGAGCACTCGGACTCGGCGTCGCCGGGGCCGCCGCGGTCGGACTCGGCGGGTGCGGGACCTCCACCCCGTCAGAGGAGCCGACCCCCTCCCGGGGTTCCGCGGATCACCGCCCGGCCGGTTCCGGGCCGAAACCGTCGGCCCGTCTCATCGGCGACGGCTCCACCGCGTACACCGGCAAGCAGCCGAAGCAGCCCGAGCGGCCGGTGCCGCTGGAACCGGGGCAGATCCCGCCCCAGTTCGTCGTCTTCTCCTGGGACGGCGCCGGTGAGGTCGGCAACGGCCTCTTCCCGCGCTTCCTCGACCTCGCCGCGGAGCACGGCGCCGGCATGACCTTCTTCCTGTCCGGGCTCTATCTCCTGCCCGAGTCCAAGAAGCGGCTCTACGATCCCCCGAACAACCCGCGCGGCGCCTCCGACATCGGCTACCTCACCGACGCGCACATCAAGGACACCCTGGAGAACGTCCGCCGCGCCTGGCTCGACGGACACGAGATCGGCACCCACTTCAACGGCCACTTCTGCGCCGGTTCCGGTTCGGTCGGCAACTGGACCCCGCGGCAGTGGCGCAGCGAGATCGACCAGGCGAAGTCCTTCGTGAAGGAGTGGCGAAGCCACAGCGGCTGGACCGACCTGCCCCCGCTGCCCTTCGACTACGACAAGGAACTCGTCGGCGGCCGCACGCCCTGTCTGCTCGGCCAGGACAACCTGCTGCCCGTCGCCCGCGACCTCGGCTGGCGCTACGACGCCTCCTCGCCCGGCGGCCGCCAGGTCTGGCCCACCAAGAAGCAGGGCATCTGGGACCTGCCGCTCCAGCAGATACCTTTCCCCGGCCGGAGCTTCGAGGTCCTGTCCATGGACTACAACATGCTCGCCAACCAGTCCGTGAACTCCACCAACGCCCCCGCCCACAACTACCCGGTCTGGCGCGAGCAGTCGGCCCAGGCGTACATATCGGGCTTCAAGCGGGCGTATGAGACAAATCGCGCACCCTTCTTCGTCGGCAACCACTTCGAGCAGTGGAACGGCGGCATCTACATGGACGCCGTCGAGGAGGCCCTGAAGCACATGGCGCGGGAGAAGGAGAAGGGCGGGGACGTGCGGCTCGTCTCCTTCCGGCAGTTCACGGACTGGCTGGACGTGCAGTCGCCGGAGGTCCTGGACAAGCTGCGCACACTGGACGTCGGCCAGGCGCCCGCGGAAGGGTGGAAGCGCTTCTGAAATGCGGGTTTTCACCTGCAAGGGGGGTGTGCAAGATCCCCGGAACGGACATGCGAAACTTTTCACATGAGTGCCGCCAGTCGCGCCCCCCTGACCCTCGCCGGTGCCGTCGCCGCCGCGTCGCTGCTGTCCGCGTGCACGTCCGGAGGCACCTCGGGCGGCGGCGGTGACACGAACTTCATCATGGGCAAGGACGGCATCTCCACCGTGGCGAAGGGCAAGCGCCACGCGGCCCCTGACCTGTCCGGGAAGACCCTCGACGACAAGCAGCTCGCGGTCTCGTCCTTCAAGGGCAAGGTCGTCGTCCTGAACGTGTGGGGCTCCTGGTGCGCCCCCTGCCGCGCCGAGGCCCCCAACTTCGAGAAGGTCCACAAGGACCTCAAGTCGCGGGGCGTGCAGTTCGTCGGCATCAATGTCGCCGACCCCCAGATCCGCAGCGCCCGCGCCTTCGAGGAGCAGTACGGCGTCAGCTACCCGAGCCTGTACGACCCGAGCAGCAAGCTGATGCTCCGCTTCGAGAAGGGCACCCTCAACCCGCAGGCGATCCCCTCCACGCTCGTCCTCGACCGGGACGGGAAGATCGCGGCCCGCTCGCTGGCCGCGCTCAGTGAGGAGAAACTCCGCAAGATGATCGACCCGGTCCTCGCGGAGAAGTGACGTGAGCGCGCTCACCACGCTCGCCGCGGAGGGCTACAACGGCACCGTGCTCAACGGCGCCCTGCTGGTCGCCCTGCCCATCGCGCTGCTCGGCGGACTCGTCTCCTTCTTCTCCCCGTGCGTACTGCCGCTGGTCCCCGGCTATCTGTCCTACGTCACCGGCATCAGCGGCACCGACCTGGCCGAGGCCCGGCGCGGCCGGATGGTCGCGGGCGCCTCCCTGTTCGTGGCGGGCTTCACCGCCGTGTTCGTCTCCGGCGGGGCCCTGTTCGGCTACTTCGGGGCGACGCTCCAGGAGCAGCAGGACGTCCTGTCCAAGGTGCTGGGCGGGCTCATGATCCTCATGGGCGTGTTCTTCATGGGCCTGATGCCCTGGATGACCCAGCGGGAGTTCCGCTTCCACCGCAGGCCGGTGGCCGGACTGGTCGGCGCCCCCCTGCTCGGCGCGCTGTTCGGCATCGGCTGGACGCCCTGCATCGGCCCGACCCTCGCCTCCGTGCTCGCCCTGTCGTCGCAGCAGTCGAGCGCGGGCCGCGGTGCCATACTGACCGTCGCCTACTGCCTGGGCCTCGGCGTGCCGTTCGTGCTCGCCGCGGTCGCCTTCCGCAAGGCGCTCGGTGCCTTCGGCTGGGTCAAGCGCCACTACGTCTGGGTGATGCGGATCGGCGGGGCGATGATGATCGTCACCGGTCTGCTGCTGCTGACCGGAGCCTGGGACAGCCTCGTACAGGACATGCAGTCCTGGTCCGCTGGATTCACCGTGGGGATCTGACCGATGAGCAAGACGACAACCGACCGCGCCGAAGACCAGGACCTCGGCGCCGCCGGCTCCCAGCTCTCGACCGCCCCCAAGGAGGAGCCGGCGAACCTGCCCGCGATGGGGGTCGTCGGCTGGGTCCGCTGGTTCTGGCGGCAGCTGACCTCGATGCGGGTCGCGCTGCTGCTGCTCCTGCTGCTGGCCCTCGGCGCGATCCCCGGCTCGCTGATCCCGCAGTCCGGCAGCGACGAGACGAAGGTCGCCGAGTTCCGCGACCGGCACGAGATCCTCGCGCCGGTCTACGACAAGCTCGGCCTCTTCCACGTCTACAGTTCGGTGTGGTTCTCCGCGATCTACATCCTGCTGTTCGTCTCCCTCATCGGCTGCATCGTGCCGCGCACCTGGCAGTTCGTGGGCCAGCTGCGCGGCCGGCCGCCGGGCGCCCCGAAGCGGCTGACCCGGCTGCCCGCCTACACCACCTGGCGCACCGAGGCGGAGCCCGAGCAGGTCCGCGAGGCCGCTCTCGCCCTGCTGAAGAAGAACCGCTTCCGCGCGCATGTCGACGGTGACGCGGTCGCCGCCGAGAAGGGCTATCTGCGCGAGGTCGGCAACCTCCTCTTCCACATCGCGCTGATCGTGATGCTGATCGCCTTCGCCTGGGGCCAGCTCTTCAAGTCCGAGGGCAACAAGCTCCTGGTCGAGGGCAACGGCTTCTCCAACACCCTGATCTCCTACGACGACTTCAAGTCCGGCAACCTCTTCAGCACCGACGACCTGACGCCGTTCAGCTTCACCCTCGGCGACTTCACCGGCACCTACGAGACCACCGGCCCCAACAAGGGCACCCCGCGCACCTACCAGACCACCCTCACCTACTCCGAGGGCGCCTACGGCAAGGACCGCAGGACGACCGTCAAGGTCAACCAGCCGCTGGAGATCGGCGACTCCAAGGTCTACCTCACCGCCCACGGCTACGCCCCCGTCGTCACCGTCCGGGACGGCAAGGGCAAGGTGGTGTTCCGGGACGCCGTGCCGCTGCTGCCGCTGGACTCCAACGTCACCTCCACCGGCGTGATCAAGGTCCTCGACGGCTACAAGAACGCCGAGGGCGTGACCGAGCAGCTCGGGATCAAGGCCTTCTTCCTGCCGACCTACACCGCCGGCAGCGAGGTCGCCTCCACCTTCCCCGCCCTGATCAACCCGGTGCTGAACCTGGAGCCCTACCACGGCGACCTCGGCGTCAACTCGGGCATCCCGCAGAGCGTGTACCAGCTCGACAAGAAGCACATGAAGGGCTTCAAGAACGCCAAGGGCAAGCAGCTGCGGGAGAACCTGCGGCCCGGGCAGACCGTGAAGCTGCCCGGCGGCGCCGGCTCGATCACCTACGAGGGCACCAAGGAGTGGGCGAACTTCCAGATCACCCAGCAGCCCGCGAGCGGCTGGGCGCTGGCCGGTTCCCTCGCCGCGATCCTCGGCCTGGCCGCCTCCCTGTTCATCCAGCGCCGCCGGGTGTGGGTGCGGGCGGTCAGGGGCGCCGACGGGGTGACCGTCGTGGAGATGGCCGGGCTCGGCCGCAGCGAGTCCGCCAAGGTGCCAGAGGAGCTCGGCGACCTCGCCGGGATCCTGTACGAACAGGCGGCGCCCGGCGCGCCGGACCCCGAACCCACAACCGACCCCGCTGTACCTGCCGAAGGGGCTGAGAAGTGACTCTCGCCGCCGCAACCAACGAAAGCCTCGCGAGCCTCAGCAACACGCTGATCTACTCCGCGATGGCCGTCTACACCCTGGCGTTCTTCGCGTACATCGCCGAATGGCTCTTCGGCAGCCGCAGCAAGGTCGGCCGCACCGCCGCCGCGCTCACCGCGTCGCAGAAGGCGGGCGCTCCGGCGGTCACGGTGCGCAAGGCCGGCGGCACCGCCGTCCTGGAGCGGCCGAAGGTCGTCGTCCGGGCCGCGAGCGGCACCCGCGACGTGCCCGACGGTCCCGGCGCGCACGGCGGGGACGAGCAGGGCGACCTCTACGGCCGTATCGCCGTCTCGCTCACGGTGCTCGCCTTCCTCATCGAGTTCGGCGGTGTGCTCGCCCGGGCCCTGTCGGTGCAGCGGGCGCCGTGGGGCAACATGTACGAGTTCAACATCACCTTCTCCACGGTCGCCGTCGGGGTGTACCTGACGCTGCTGGCGCTGAAGAAGAACGTGCGCTGGCTCGGGCTGTTCCTGATCACCACGGTCCTCCTCGATCTCGGTCTCGCCGTCACTGTCTTGTACACCGACAGCGACCAGTTGGTTCCCGCGCTGCACTCGTACTGGCTGTACATCCACGTCTCCACGGCGATCTTCTGCGGCGCGGTGTTCTACGTGGGCGCGCTCTCCTCGCTGCTGTACCTCTTCAAGGACAGCTACGAGAACAAGCTCGCGGGCGGCGGCACCCCGGGCCGGTTCGCGAACTCGGTGCTGGACCGGCTGCCCGCCGCGGCGTCCCTGGACAAGTTCTCCTACCGCGTCAACGCCGCCGTCTTCCCGCTGTGGACGTTCACGATCATCGCGGGCGCGATCTGGGCGGGCGACGCCTGGGGCCGCTACTGGGGCTGGGACCCCAAGGAGACCTGGTCCTTCATCACCTGGGTCGCCTACGCCTGCTACCTGCACGCCCGCGCCACGGCCGGCTGGAAGGGCCGCAAGGCCGCCTACCTGGCCCTGATCGCCTTCGCCTGCTGGCTGTTCAACTACTACGGCGTCAACATCTTCGTCTCCGGCAAGCACTCCTACGCCGACGTGGGCCTGGGCGCGCTGCAGTCCGTGGGGTTCTGAACCTACGCTGGTGTCATGACCGGACCCATCGAACAGGGCACCAGCCGGACCGACGGGAGCACGCACATCCTGCACTTCCTGGTGCGGCTCCCGAAGCGCATGGAAGAGGTCTGGCCGGCCCTCGCGACCCCGGAGGGGCTGGCCGGCTGGTTCACCGACGTCGACGTCCTCGAACCCCGGCTCGGCGGGATCGTCGCCCTGCGCGGCCTGGGCGCCGGGGAGGTCACCGCCTGGGACGTGGACCGGGTCGCCGAGTACACCGTGGCGGGCGGCGGCCGTATCCGCTTCCACCTGGAACGCGACGGCGACGAGGCGAGCGCCCTCCGCTTCACCCACGAGTACGAGGGCGGAACGGAGCCGGAGGACCGCTGGAGAACCCGCTTCGAACGCCTGATCGAGCTACTGCGGTAGGCCCCCGACGAGACAAGACCCCGGGAAACCCGGCCCTCACTCCCCGATGTCCTCGTGCCACAGCTCGGGCCGCTGCCGGATGAAGTCGCGCATCATCCCGACGCACTCGGGGTCGTCGAGCAGCACGACCTCCACGCCGTGCCCGGCCAGCCAGTCGTGCCCGCCGTGAAAGGTGACGGCCTCCCCGATGACGACCCGCGAGATCCGGAACTGCCGGACGAGCCCGGAGCAGTACCAGCAGGGCGAGAGGGTCGTCACCATGGTCGTCCCGCGATACGACCGCTGCCGTCCCGCGTTCCGGAACGCCGCCGTCTCCGCGTGGGTCGACGGGTCGTCGTCCTGGACGCGCCGGTTGCGGCCGCGGCCGAGCAGGGTGCCGTCGGCGCCGTAGAGCGCCGCGCCGATCGGGATGCCGCCCTCGGCGAGCCCGGCGCGGGCCTCCTCGACGGCGGTGGTGAGCCAGGTGCGTGCCTGTGCCTGATCCATGGGTCCACTCTGGCCGAACGAAACCGGTGCCAGCCACGTCGGAGTCACAGGCAGCGGGAAGAGGGGGAGTCCATGAGGGCGGTAGTGGTGATGGCCGGGATCACGGTCGTGGCGTTGAGCGCGGTCGGCTGCGCCGAGGCGGGCGGGGGCGGGACCGCGGACGCGGTCTGCGCGTACCGCGTCGCTTACGACGACCGCCAGTACGGGGACGTGGCCAACATCGACTTCCAGCGGGGCGGGAAGCTGGGCACGGCGGTAGAGCCCCCCTGCGACGACACCCCGAGCGACGGCGACGACGGCTCGCCCGCGCGCGAGGTGACGGCGTACCGGGTCAAGGGCCTGGACCCCGAGGTGGCCATCGCCGTGGGGGACGACCCGGACGACCTCCTCCTGGTCGCCGTCCGCCGGAACGGCGAACTGCCCCTCGAGGTCGAGAAGTTGCGGCAGGCGGCGACGGACGAGTGCGTCGGCACCCGTCCCGCCCCCACCGCGTCAGGCACCGACGACAACCCGGACGACACCCCCCTCTATCGCACCCTCGCCCACATCGACCGACTCGCCGCGAAGCGGTACGCGGGGTCCTTCACCGGGCTCTCCGTCGACCAGGACGACACCGCGGCCGACCTCTACCGCATCCCCTCCGCCGCCTTCGACAAGGCCGTCTGCGACGCCGCCGAGCAGGGCGTCACCGTCCGGATCCACGACACCGACGCCAACCGGAAGGACCTCGACGCCCTCGCGAACCGGATCAGCGAGGACATGAACCGCTGGGACGGCACCTTCCAGCTCCGCGAGGTCGCGGTCGACGAGCGCGGCTGGGTCCATGTCGGGGTCGACGAGCCCGGCACCGCCGAGCCCTTGATCCAGGACGCCTTCGGCACGGAGCACATCAAGGTCGTGCACGTCGGACAGGCTGAAGCCAACTGATCGGCATCCTCGATGGGCCCATCGGCAGGACGCCCCAGCAGCCCGTGGACCTGCGCCGACACCGGCTCGTAGCGTCACCGCCATGACCTCACAGAGCAAGGGCTCAGTTCAGCTGGCGGCGGCGATGGTGCTCTCCGGCACCCTCGGTGTCTTCGTCGTCGAGTCGGGCGCCTCGCCCTTCAACGTCGTCTTCTTCCGCGTCCTGTTCGGCGCCCTCGCCCTCGGCGGCTACATCCTCGCCCGCGGCTGGTTCCGTGAGCGCGGCCTCGGCTTCACGCCCCGCACCCTCGGACTGGCCGTCCTCGGCGGCGTGTTCATCGTCTTCAACTGGGTCTTCCTCTTCCAGTCGTACGAGAACACGTCCATCTCCGTCGCCACGGTCGTCTACCACACCCAGCCGTTCTACGTCGTCCTGCTCGGCGCCGTCCTCTTCCGCGAGCGGATCACCGCCGCCAAGGCCGGCTGGATCGGCGTCGCCTTCGCGGGCCTGGTCCTCGTCTCCGGCGTCCGCCCCGGGGACCTGACCGGCGCCTCGGGCGAGTACGTCCTCGGCCTCGGCCAGGCGCTCCTCGCCGCGCTCCTCTACGGCCTGTCCACCGTCGTCACCAAGAGAATCACCGGCGTCCGCCCGCACCTCATCGCCCTGGTCCAGGTCCTCGTCGGCATCCCGCTCCTCCTGCCCTTCGCCGACTTCGGCGCGATGGCCGGCACCGGCGCGGACTGGGGCTGGCTGGTCGGGCTCGGGGTCATCCACACCGGGCTGATGTACGTCCTGATGTACGCCGCCTACGCCCAGCTGCCCACCCCGAAGATCGCCGTCCTCGCCTTCGTCTACCCGGCGGTCGCGATGACCGTCGACTGGGCGGTGTACGGCCATCACATCGGCCTGGTCCAGGCGCTCGGCGTCCCGCTGATCGTGACGGCGAGCCTGAAGGTCACCCTTGCTCGGCGATCAGCTTCCGTGCCTGCTCCAGGAACAGCCGGGCGTGCGCCGGAAGCCGCTTCCCGGCCCGCCACGCCAGTTGCGTCCGAAGCGTGAACGGCGGCTCCCACGGCAGCCGCACCAACGACCCCTCCGCGAGTTCGGCGGCGACCGTCACCTCGGGCAGCAAGGCGATCCCGAGACCGGCCGCCGCCGCCCGCTTGGTCGCCTCGATGGTGCCGAACTCCATGAACTCCACCGCCGGGTCCACCGACTTGAGCTCCCGCTCCAGCAAGTCCCGGTAGGCGCAGCCGGGTTCCGTGGCGAGCAGCGGATGCCGGAGCAGATCGGCCGTCCCCGAGACCTCCACCGGGGCGCCCGCCACCAGCGCCAGCGGCTCGACCGCCAGCACCTCGCTCTCCAGGCCGGGATGGTCCGTCTCCGCCTCCATCAGGAAGCCGAGGTCGTACGTCCCCTGCCGCAGCGCCTGCCGGGTCTCGTCGCCGATGGTCGTGCGCAGCGCGAGCCGCACCTTCGGATAGCGGTGGTGGAACAGTTCCAGCAGCGGGGGCAGCCGGTAGGAGGTCAGCGACTCCATGGTGCCGACGACGAGCGACCCCGTCGGCTCCTCCGCCGCCGTCACCGCGGCCCGAGCCTCCGCGCTCAGCTCGATGATCTGCCGGGCGTACGGGAGCAGCCGCTCACCCGCCTCCGTCAGCCGGATCCGCCCGCCGAGCCGGTCGAACAGCTCGGTGCCGAGGGAGGATTCCAGGGCCCGGATCTGACTGGTGACACTGGACTGCGCGTACGCCAGCTCGGTCGCCGCCCGCGTGAAGCTCAGGACGGTCGCGACCTTCTCGAAGGTGACGAGGAGCCGCAGCTCCATCTCAGGGCTCGTCCCGCTTCTTCTTGTCGTCGTCCTCGTCCAGGGACTTCAGGAAGTCCGGGTTGTCGTCGGGCGCCACCCACTGCTGGGAGCGGCCCGTGCGCACCCCGGACCAGCCCTCGGCGGCCGGGCTGCGCTTCTTGCCCGCGATCAGCCACGAGACCGACCCGACCAGCGGGAACAGCAGCACGAGGATCGCCCACAACGGCTTGGGGATGTGCCGGATGTCCTCGTCCTTCGTGCTGATGCAGTCGATGAAGGCGTAGATGCTCAGCGCCAGCGGTACCAGGAACATCAGCACCCGGAGCATGGGGCCCTCCAGCGATCGGTGGTCGGGGACGCGATCACAGCCCCCAGGTACAAGGCCAGGGTAGCCGCTCGGGGATACTTGACCCCATGGCTTACGACGATCTTCGTTCCCTGCTCAGGGCACTGGAACGCGAAGGCGACCTCAAGCGCGTCAAAGCTGAGGTCGATCCGTATCTGGAGGTCGGGGAGATCGTCGACCGGGTGCAGAAGGCAGGTGGCCCGGCACTGCTCTTCGAGAACGTGAAGGGCTCCTCGATGCCCCTCGCGATGAACGTCTTCGGCACCGACCGCCGGCTCCTGAAGGCCCTCGGCCTGAAGTCCTACGCCGAGATCAGCGAGAAGATCGGCGGGCTGCTCAGGCCCGAGCTGCCGCACGGCTTCGTGGGCGTGCGGGAGGCCTTCGGCAAGCTCGGCGCGATGGCCCACGTACCGCCGAAGAAGGTCAAGTCCTCCGACGCGCCGGTGCAGGAGGTCGTCCTGCACGGGGACGACGTCGACCTGGACGCCCTGCCCGCCCTGTTCACCTGGCCCAAGGACGGCGGCTCCTTCTTCAACCTGGGGCTGACCCACACCAAGGACCCGGAGTCCGGGGTCCGCAACCTCGGTCTGTACCGCCTCCAGCGCCACGACCGGCGCACCATCGGCATGCACTGGCAGATCCACAAGGACAGCCGCAACCACTACCAGGTCGCCGCGCGCCGGGGCGAGCGGCTGCCGGTCGCGATCGCCTTCGGCTGCCCCCCGGCCGTCAGCTACGCCTCCACCGCCCCGCTCCCCGGCGACATCGACGAGTACCTCTTCGCCGGTTTCCTCGCGGGCAAGCGGATCGAGATGGTCGACTGCAAGACGGTCCCGCTGCAGGTCCCGGCGCAGGCGGAGGTGGTGATCGAGGGCTGGCTGGAGCCGGGCGAGATGCTCCCCGAGGGTCCCTTCGGCGACCACACCGGCTTCTACACCCCGCAGGAACCGTTCCCCGCACTGAAGATCGACTGCGTGACCATGCGGAAGCGCCCGCTGCTCCAGTCGATCGTCGTGGGCCGCCCGCCGACGGAGGACGGGCCCCTGGGCCGGGCCACCGAGCGGTTCTTCCTGCCCCTGCTGAAGATCATCGTCCCGGACATCGTGGACTACCACCTGCCCGAGGCCGGCGGCTTCCACAACTGCGCGATCGTCTCGATCGACAAGAAGTACCCCAAGCACGCGCAGAAGGTGATGCACGCGATCTGGGGCGCCCACATGATGTCCCTGACGAAGCTGATCGTGGTCGTCGACTCCGACTGCGACGTCCACGACCTGCACGAGGTCGCCTGGCGGGCGCTGGGCAACACCGACTACGCCCGTGACCTGTCGGTCGTCGAGGGTCCCGTCGACCATCTCGACCACGCCTCCTACCAGCAGTTCTGGGGTGGCAAGGCGGGCATCGACGCGACGAAGAAGTGGCCCGAGGAGGGCTACACCCGCGACGGCGGCTGGCCGGACATGGTGGAGTCGGACCCGGAGACGGCGGCGAAGGTGGACCGCCGGTGGAAGGAGTACGGACTGTGACTTCCGCCTCTGCCGCGCTTCCCCAGCCGGGCCGCACCAAGGCGTTCCTGCGCCTGGTCATGATCGAGCACTCGGTCTTCGCGCTGCCGTTCGCCTACATCGCCGCCCTGACCGCGATGTTCCAGTGGGACGAGAACATCCACTGGGGCCGGCTGCTGCTGGTCACCGTCTGCATGGTCGGCCTGCGCACCTTCGCCATGGCCGTGAACCGGATCATCGACCGCGAGATCGACGCCCGCAACCCCCGCACCGCCCACCGCGAGCTGGTCACCGGCGCGATGTCGGTGAAGCACGCCTGGACGGGCGCGCTGATCGCGCTGGTGGTTTTCCTGGGCTCGGCGGCGGCGCTGAACCCCCTGTGCCTGGCCCTCGCGCCGGTCGCGGTGATCCCGATGGTGGTCTACCCCTACGGCAAGCGGTTCACGAACTACCCGCAGGCCATCCTGGCGCTGGCCCAGGCGATGGGCCCGATCGGCGGCTGGCTGGCGATCACCGGCGAGTGGTCCTGGGACGCGGTGATACTGGGCCTCGCGGTCGGCATCTGGATCGGCGGCTTCGACCTGATCTACGCCTGCCAGGACGTGGAGTCGGACCGCGAGACCGGCGTCAGGTCGGTCCCGGCCCGCTTCGGTGTCCCGGCGTCCATCCAGGCCGCCCGGGTCTGCCACGCCGTCACCACGCTGCTGCTCGTCTGGTACGCGGTCGCCACCGGCGCGGGCGCGTTCTTCTGGCTCGGCCTGCTGATCGTGGCGGGCGCCTTCGTCTACGAGCACACCATCGTCCGCCCGACCGACCTCTCCCGCCTCAACAGGGCGTTCTTCAGCGTCAACGGCTTCATCGGCATCGCCCTGTTCGCTTGTGCGCTGCTGGACCTCCTGGTGCGGGGGCTGACCGTCTGACCGTCCCGTCCACCGGTACGCTCAAGATGTGAACGCAGGAGAATCGCAGCGCGTGCCTTGGATCGTGGGGGTGTCCGGAGCATCCGGGACGCCGTACGCGGCTGCTGTGCTGCGTGCTCTGCTCGCGGCGGGGGAGAGCGTGGACCTGGTGGTGAGCCGCGCCTCGCGGCTCACGCTGCTCGACGAGACCGGGCTGCCCTTCCGGGACGCGCACTGGCAGGACGACCTGCGCGCCTGGCTGTCCCGGGGGGCGGACGGAAAGCCGGGCACCTTCGACCCGGACATCGCGGGGGTACGGCACTGGAGTGCCGGGGACCTCGCGGCGGGGCCGTCCTCCGGCTCGTACCCCACGAAGGGCATGCTGATCGTGCCGGCGTCCACCGCCGCGGTCGCGGGTGTGGCGCTCGGGCTGTCCAAGGACCTGCTGCAGCGGACCGCGAGCGTCACCCTGAAGGAAGGCCGCAAGCTGGTCGTCGCCGTACGGGAGACCCCCTTGAACGGGCAGACGCTGCGGCACCTGGTCACCCTCGACGACGCGGGCGCCACCGTCGTGCCCGCCTCGCCGGCCTTCTACGCCGGGGCCACCCACATCCAGGACCTGGTGGACTTCGTCGCCGGACGGGTGCTCGACGCGGCGGGCGTGGAGCACCGCCTCTACCGCCGCTGGAAGGGCGACCTCGGCGGCGCACGCACCGACTGAGGCGGCACAGCAGGGATCAATCGACCGTTTCAGACCTCTTCAGATCTTTCGGATCAGGATCATTCAGCGGAAGGCTTCGAATCGCATGGACGCGGTGGACAGGCAGCTCATCCAGGCCCTGAGGGAGAACGGCCGGGCCTCCTACGCGGAGCTTGGGCGCCTCGTCGGCCTGTCGGGACCCAGTGTCACCGACCGCATCAACCGGCTGGAGGCGGCCGGGGTCATCACCGGCTACCGCGCCACGGTCGACGCGGCCTCCCTCGGCCTCGGCGTCACCGCCCTGATCGGCATCTCGCTCTCCGACGCGGCCGACCACGAGGACGTGGCCCGGCGCATGAAGGACCTCTCGGAGATCGAGGACTGCTGGTTCATCGCCGGCGACGACTCGTACATGCTCAAGGTGCGGGCGAACGACGTGGACGGCCTGGAGAAGATCATCCGGCGGCTCAGCGGCACCAAGGGCGTCTCCCGGACCCGTACCACCATCGTGCTCTCCACGAAGTGGGAGAACCGGGTGGGTGAGTTGCCCGAAGAGGTGTAGGCCCGCAGGGCCGTATGGGGGTACCGCCCGCCCGAAGGGTGGGGGAGTAGGTTTGTCACGTCGGTCTAGGAGAGGGTGTACGCATGGACGTCGGGCTCAAGCGCGAGCTGGAGGAGAAGGTCCGCTCCGGTGAGCGGCTGACCCGCGAGGACGGCATCGCGCTGTACGCGTCGGACGATCTCGCCTGGCTCGGCGGACTCGCCCACGAGGTGCGGACCCGCAAGAACGGCGACGTGGTCCACTTCAACGTCAACCGTCACCTCAACATGACCAACGTGTGCACGGCGTCCTGCGCCTACTGCTCCTTCCAGCGCAAGCCGGGGGAGAAGGACGCGTACACGATGCGCATCGAGGAGGCGGTGAAGCTCGCCAAGGCGATGGAGTCGGAGAACCTGACCGAGCTGCACATCGTCAACGGCCTGCACCCGAACCTGCCGTGGCGCTACTACCCGCGCTCGCTGCGGGAGCTGAAGGCCGCCCTGCCGCACGTGTCCCTGAAGGCCTTCACGGCGACGGAGATCCACCACTTCGAGACGATCTCGGGCCTGTCGGCGTCGGAGATCCTGGACGAGCTGATCGACGCCGGTCTGGAGTCCTTGACCGGTGGCGGCGCGGAGATCTTCGACTGGGAGGTCCGCCAGCACATCGTGGACCACCGCACGCACTGGGAGGACTGGTCGCGGATCCACCGCCTGGCGCACGAGAAGGGTCTGAAGACCCCGAGCACCATGCTGTACGGCCACATCGAAGAGCCCCGGCACCGGGTGGACCATGTGCTGCGGCTGCGCGAGCTGCAGGACGAGACCGGCGGCTTCCAGGTCTTCATCCCGCTGCGCTACCAGCACGACTTCGTGGACATGCAGGACGGCAAGGTCCGCAACCGCCTCCAGGCGCGCACCCAGATGGCGACCGGGGCGGAGGCGCTGAAGACGTTCGCGGTGTCGCGGCTGCTGTTCGACAACGTGCCGCACGTCAAGGTCTTCTGGGTCATGCACGGCGTCCAGACGGCGCAGCTGGCGCTGCAGCACGGCGCCGACGACATGGACGGTTCGGTCGTCGAGTACAAGATCACCCACGACGCGGACAACTACGGCACGCCGAACAAACTCACCCGCGAGGACCTGCTGGACCTGATCAGGGACGCGGGATTCCGCCCGGTGGAGCGCAACACGCGGTACGAGATCATCCGAGAGTACGAGGGCCCGGACCCGGCCCGCAGGGAGTCCCCCCAGCCGATGCGGGTGTGAGGGCCGACTGCGGGTCGAAACTCGATCAGCTGTACCGACTCAGGGGCGCGGGGAACTGCGCGACCAGCCCCCACCGGCCCGCACTCGACTGAGCCCCGCCCCCAAGATCGCGGCCCCGACATGCTTCACTGGATGTCGCACCTTTGGGACTTTGTCGGAATCGGAAGACTGGATTGAGATGCTCCGCTACACGCTGATGCGCCTCGGGATCTTCGCGGGCTGCCTCGTGGTCGTCTGGGGCCTCGTCTACTCCGGTGTCGCCCCGCGCGGCCTCGGCGACTCCAACGGCATGTGGGTCGTGCTGCTCGCCCTGCTGATCTCCGCCCCGATCAGCTTCGTCGTGCTGCGCAAGGAGCGGGACCGCGCCTCCGTGCAGATCGTCCAGAGGGTCGACCGGGTGAAGGCGAACCTGGAGGCGAACCGCTCCCAGGAGGACGGCATCGACGACTCCGCTCGGGCGCAGGGGCAGACGTCCTAGTCTTGGCCCCATGGGTGCAGTCAAGTCCAAGCGAATGCCGCGTGCGGTCCGTGAACAGCAGATGCTGGACGCCGCCGTACGGACCTTCGGGCGCCGCGGATACATGGCCGCCTCGATGGACGAGATCGCCGAACTCGCCGGTGTCTCCAAACCGTTGGTCTACCTGTACCTGAACTCCAAGGAAGACCTCTTCACCGCCTGCATCCGCCGCGAGGCGCAGGCGCTCACCGCCGCCGTGCGGGCCGGCGTCGAGACCGACGCGCCCGCCGACCGCCAACTCTGGGACGGACTGCGGGCGTTCTTCACGCACACCGCCCGCCACCCGGACGGCTGGGCGGTGCTGCACCTCCAAGCCCGCACCCACGGCGACGCGTTCGCCGCCGAGGCGACCGCTATGCGCGAGGAGATCGTCGCGTTCGTCACCCAGCTGATCCTCGCCGCCGCCCGCGCCGCCCACCGCGACCCGGACCTTCCCGAGGACGAGGTCGCCGGACTCGCCGAGGCCCTGGTCGGCGCCGCCGAGTCGCTCGCCGACTGGGCCAACGCCACCCCGGGCGTCACCGCCCGCCAGGCCGCCGCCACCCTGATGAACTTCGCCTGGGCGGGACTCGGCAACATGATGGACGCCCGCCCCTGGGTCCCGCCGGTCAGCTGACCGTCCCCGCCAGGTGCACGCGGCCCTCGCCGCCGCGCACTTCGAACCGCCCCGGCTCCGCCCCGTACGTCACCGTCCCAGGCAGCGGCACCGGCGCCCGGAACTCCGCGGTGACCCGGGCCGCCGGGGGAGCCCCGTAGGCAGCCAGGCAGCGCGCCACCGTCCACATCCCGTGCGCGATGGGCCGGGGGAAGCCGAACGGCCGGGCGGTGAGCGGGTGGAGGTGGATGGGGTTGCGGTCGCCGGAGACCGCGGCGTACCGCCGTCCGAGGTCCGCGCCGAGCCGCCAGTCGGCGACGGCGGGCAGCGGCGGCCGTTCCTCGCGCGCTGCGGCACGCGTGTCCGTCCGGTGCCGCGCGAGATAGGTACTGCGCGACTCCCATACGGCGGCCCCGCCGGCCCTGAATTCCGTCATCACCGTCGCCTCCGTGCCGCGCCGGTGCGGGGCCAGTCCGTCGACGTACACGGTGAGTTCGTACTCCTCCAGGGCCGCGAGCCGTTCCCGCTGGGTGATCTCGATCGAGGTGTGCACGAGTCCCAGCAGCGGCAGCGGGAAGTCCCGTCCGCTCATCAGCCGCAGGGCCGACGGGAAGCCCAGCACATGCGGGTAGGTGAGCGGCAGGGCGTCCTCGCCGGTGGCGAAGCCGCACACCCGCTCGTAGGCGGCGAGCCGCGCGAGGTCGACGCGCACGCCCGGCAGGACCAGCCGGCCGCGCGGGAAGTCGGCGTCGGCGCGGGGCCGTTTGAAGGGCGAGCGCAGGGCACCGAGAACGACGGTCATGGCGGCTTCCACCTTGCTTCCCCTCGTGCGGGCTGCTTACTTCGGAGTAAGGTTACCGGAGGTAAGCACGTATGTACGCCCCGAACCGGAGTGACCCTCACGTAACCCCCGAGGATGCACAGCCCCGCCCCCGAGCCCTCCCCGAACCCGCACAGCCCCCACACGTCAGCCCCGTACGATCTCCTTCCTAACCGGCGGTAACCCCTTTCCGCACGCAGGGAGCCGTCCGCGAACGCCGTGCCAGGAGCCGCCCGTGTCCACGCCACTGCCTTCCTTCGCCGCGTCCGCCGCCTTCGACGACGCCCCCGCCCCCACCCTCGTGGAGCCGGAGACACGGCGGCTGGACGGAGTCGTCCGGGAGGCGTACGTACCGCCCTTCGCGCCGCCCGTCTCGCACGGCTCACTGGGTGACCTGCCGTTCGACAACGCCCTCGCGGTGCCGGACAAGGTGCTGCTCAGCCGCAAGACGGGGGACGGCAGTTGGGCCGACGTGACGGCGACGCGGTTCGCCGCGCAGGTGCTCGCCGTGGCCAAGGGGCTGATCGCCGAAGGGCTGATGCCGGGCGACCGGATCGCGGTCATGGCGCGCACGACGTACGAGTGGACACTGCTCGACTTCGCCGCCTGGGCCGCGGGCCTGGTGACCGTGCCCATCTATCCGACCTCCTCCGTCTTCCAGACCCGCTGGATCCTCCAGGACTCCGGCGCCGTCGCCCTGGTCACCGAGACCGTCGCACAGGCCGCCGCCCTCGGCCCCGAGCGCGAACGCCTCCCCGACCTGCAGCACTTGTGGGTGATGGAGAAGGGCCATGTCGAGCGGCTCGCGGAAGCCGGTGCCCCGATACCGGACCAGGAGGTCGAGGTGCGCCGGGGCATGCTCGGCCCGAGCACCCTGGCCACCCTGATCTACACCTCCGGCACCACCGGCCGCCCCAAGGGCTGCGCGCTCACCCACGGCAACTTCTTCGCCGAGGTCGACAACGCCATCGAACTGCTCTACCCCGTCTTCAAGTCCAGATCCACCGAGGACATCTCGGTCCTGCTCTTCCTGCCGATGTCCCATGTCTTCGGCCGCATGGTGGCGGTGGCCTGCGTCCGCGCCCGGGTACGCCTCGGCCACGCGCCGAGCCTCCAGTCCGAGGACCTGCTCGCGGACCTCGCCGCCTTCCGCCCGACCTGCCTGCTCGCCATCCCCTACATGCTGGAGAAGGTCTTCAACTCCGCCCGCGCCAAGGCGGAAGAGGGCGGCCGGCTCACCATGTTCGACCGGGCCGCCGCCGTCGCGGGCCGCTACGGCGAGGCCATGGAGGCCAAGCAGCACGGCACCGGCTCGGGTCCGGGCCGCGCCCTGAGCATGGCCCGCTCCTTCTACGACCCGCTCGTCTACCGCCGGATCCGCAACGCCATGGGCGGCCGGGTCCGCCACGCGATCTGCGGTGGCTCCCCGCTCGGGCGCCGCCTCGCCGCGTTCTACGCCGGTGCGGGCATCGAGATCTACGAGGGCTACGGCCTGACCGAGACGACCGCCGCCGCCACCGTCACCCCGCCCCTCAAGCCCCGCCTCGGCACGGTGGGCTGGCCGCTGCCCGGCACCCGGGTCCGGATCGCCGCCGACGGCGAGATCCTGATCTCCGGCGAGCAAGTGCTGCGCGGCTACTGGGACCCGGCCGCCGGGGGAGTGGTCCCGGCCGCGGTGGACGGCTGGCTCGCCACCGGTGACATCGGCGAACTGGACGACGAGGGCTATCTGACCATCACCGGCCGCAAGAAGGAGCTGCTGATCACGGCCGGCGGCAAGAGCGTGGCCCCGGCACCGCTGGAGAACTGGCTCCGCTCCCACCCGCTCATCTCGCAGGCCATGGTCCTCGGCGACCGCCGCCCCTACGTCACCGCCCTGATCACCCTCGACACCGACGGCGTCAACCACTGGCGCCGGATGAACGGCCGCCACCCGGTACCGGTCGAACTCCTCGTCGACGACCAGGAGTTGCGGGCCGTCGTGCAGCGGGCGGTGAACGAGGCGAACAAGCTGGTCTCGCGCCCCGAGTCGATCCGCCGGTTCGCGATCCTGCCCAGGGACTTCTCGGAGTTCACCGGCCACCTCACCCCGTCGATGAAGCTGCGCCGGGCGGCGGTCATGCGGGACTTCGCGGCCGAGATCGAGGCGCTGTACGAGCGCCCCTGATCATCGCGGGTTCCCTCCGGGGGAGGCGAGGAAGGCGGACCAGGCGGTGGGGGTGAGGGTCAGCCGGGGGCCGGAGGGGTTCTTGGAGTCGCGGAGGTGGATGGTGGAGGGGGTCACGGCGACCTCCAGGCACTGTCCACCTTCGCCGTCGCTGTAGCTCGACTTGAACCAGTTCAACTTCTCTATGGTCATCGCTCTTCCAGCATCTTCTCGATCAGGTCCAGGGACTCGTCCGGGGTGAGAGCCTGAGCCCGGATGATCCCATAACGGGCCGCGAGGATGCGCACCTCTTCTCGGTCGGTAATCAGACGCGGGTATCCCTGGACCTCCATGTACGCCACCTGTTCCCTCCCCTTGGGGATCAGCAGCGTGAACGAGCCTCCCAGGCTGGGGTGTTCGTGTCGGCCTGTCGGCATCACCTGAAGCTGCACGTTCCGCATGTGCCCGATGCGCAGCAACTGCCGAAGCTGCCCGGAGTGCACCGAGGACCCGCCGATCGGCCGTTCCAGCACGGCCTGTTCGATGACGAAGCTGCACTCCGGCGGTGGCCACTTTTCGAAGAGCTGCTGCCTGGAGAGCCGGTCGGCTACCCGCTTCTCGATCGTCTCCTCGTCCAGCGGCGGGTGCCGTTGCGTGAACACGGTCCGCGCGTAGTCCTCCGTCTGAAGCAGCCCCAGGACGCCCATCGTGCTGTAGTCGTACAGCGAGACGGCCTCCGCCTCCAGCCCGGCGTAGTTGCGATACCACTCCGGGTGCCGCGTCCGGACCCTCGACATCGCCTCCCTGACCTCAGGAATGACTTCCTTCAACAAGCCCCCGGCGTCCAGGATTTCGTCGGCCTTCTCCAGAAGATCCGGCTGTGGCGTCCGTACGCCCCGCTCGATCGCCGAGATCGCGTCCGGCCCGTACCCCACCAGCGCCCCGAACTCCTTCTGCGTCAGCCCTTTCCGCTCCCGCAGCAGTCGGAGCATCTTGCCAACGGCCGTGAACAACCCCGTCGTTCCGTCCGCCTCCGCCGGTGTCTCAGGACCCCGTTTGCTCACGTCCGCACCCTCTCTCACGACAACCCGCACACCGCACTCAGCGCAGTCGTACAGATACCCAGCGTCGTCCCGTTCCTCCTGGTCAGGGTAGAGAGAACCCGCCACTCTCGGTGACGTGAACGCCGAAATCACCACCCCCACTGCTGAACTGGCCCAGCGCATCAGCGCCACTCCGCGCGGCGCCCGGCTGGCCCGGCACCTGACCACCCAGCAACTGGCCCTGTGGGGTTACGCCCCGGACGGCGAGGTCAGCGACACCGCGCAGCACCTGGTCGCGGAGCTGGCCGCCAACGCCGTGACGCACGGCCGCGTGCCCGGCCGCGCCTTCGAACTGCGGCTGCTCCTGCTCCCGGAGGGCACTCTCCGTATCGAGGTGAGCGATGCGCGAGGCGACCGGAAACTGCGGTACGTGACGGAGGCCGACGGCGAGGGCGGCCGGGGCCTGATCCTGGTGACGCTGCTGGCGACGGCCTGGGGCGTGGCGGAACGGGACGTGGGAAAGACGGTGTGGGCGGAGATCGGTCCGGGCCCGAAGTAAGGCTCGCCTACTAGGAGTTGGCGTCGTCCGACGCCGGTGCGGGCGGCTCCGCATACAGTATGTCGCGGGCCTGTTCCGCGGCGCGGGCGATGCTCTCGCCGACGAAGTCGACGAAGCGGGCGATGTTCTCCAGGCGGACTGCGGCCGGGGTGTCGGCGCCGAGGATGCCGACACCCTGCCGTGCGGTCTTGGCGAGGTCGAAGCTGGCGCGGGCGCTGGCCATCATGGACTGGAACCAGACGTCGTTGTCGACGACGTAGCGCTCGCGGCGGCGTTCGTCGCGCTCCCGCCGGAGGAGCCCCTGGTTCTCCAGGAACGCCACCGACTTGGAGACGGACGCCGGGCTGACGTCGAGGCGCTGGACGAGTTCGGCGGCGGTGAGACTGCCCGCGTCGGTGGTGAAGAGGCAGGTCAGCACCCGGGACATCATCTTGGGCAGGCCCTGTGCCATGAGGAGGGTGGTGAACGCCTCCTCGTACTCCCGCACCGCCTCGGGATCGCGTCCGTAGGCCGGTGCGGGCGCCTTCGGGTCCCGGGGCGCGGCCTGCTTGCGGCGGTGGGCGCGCTGTTCGGTGGCGCGGTGGGCCAGGTCGGCGCGGTAGCCGGTGGGGCCGCCGTTGCGCATGACCTCGCGGGTGACGGTCGAGGTCGGGCGGTCCAGACGCCGGGCGATCTCCGCGTAGGCGAGGCCGTCGGCCAGTCCCAGCGCGATCTGCTGGCGTTCCTGCTGGGTGAGCCTGCCTCCGGGCATCGCTGTCTCCTTCGTGGGTCCTGATGCGGTCAGCATAGCGTTCATTTCCTAGCCATTGCAACGGTTGGGATGGCGGGTGTTGCGTTAGTTTCAGTTCCGTTGCAACGATTTCAAGTCTGTGGCCTGCTGTTACTGGGTTCATGTGCAACGAACGCGTTGCCAGAATCTCGAACGCAACGTAGCTTTCCATCAACAGAAACGACGGGCGGACGGAACGCCCGCCACCTGAACCAGGAGAGCCACCATGCAGACCTTCACCACCCCCGCCGCCATCACCGCCGTCCTGGACATCCCCGCCGGACGCATCCAGATCATCGCCAGCGACCGCACCGACACCACCGTCGACATCCGCCCCGCCGGCGCCACCAAGAAGCACGACATCAAGGCCGCCGAGCAGGTCCAAGTCGCCTACGAGGACGGCATCCTGCGCATCACCGCCCCCGAAACCACCCACCGGCTCCTGGGCAACACCGGCTCCGTCGAGGTCACCGTCCAGCTCCCGGCCGGCTCCCGCGTCCAGGCCAAGGCCGACGCCGCCGAACTGCGCGGCGTCGGACGCCTCGGAGACGTCGACTTCGACGGCGGCTACCGCTCGGTCAAGCTCGACGAGACCGCCGGCGCCCGCCTCACCGCCCACGACGCCACCATCACCGTCGGCCGCCTCACGGGCCCCGCCGACATCACCACCCAGCGCGGCGACATCCACATCACCGAAGCCACCCACGGCACCGTCACCCTGACCACCCAGCACGGCGACATCGAAGTCGGCGCCGCCCCCGGCGTATCCGCCTCCCTCGACGCGGGCACCGGCTACGGCCGCGTCCACAACTCCCTGAAGAACAGCGAGGGTTCCGCCGCGCCCCTCGCCCTCCACGCCACCACCAGCCACGGCGACATCACCGCCCGCAGCCTCTGAGCCACCGAGCCTTCGAAGGAGCCCTTCTCATGACCAACCTGGCGATCGCGGCGGACGGACTGCGGAAGTCCTACGGCGACAAGACGGTCCTCGACGGGATCGACCTGGCCGTACCGGAAGGCACGGTCTTCGCCCTGCTCGGGCCGAACGGTGCGGGCAAGACCACGGCCGTGAAGATCCTCTCCACCCTGATCTCGGCGGACGGCGGCCGGGCGAGCGTCGCCGGGCACGATCTCGCCACCGAGGCCCAGGCGGTACGGGCCGCCATCGGGGTCACCGGTCAGTTCTCCGCCGTGGACGGGCTGATCACCGGCGAGGAGAACATGCTCCTCATGGCGGACCTGCACCATCTGTCCCGCAGCGAGGGCAGGCGGGTGACGGCCGAACTGCTGGAGCGGTTCGACCTGGTGGAGGCCGCGAAGAAGCCGGCCTCGACCTACTCCGGCGGTATGAAGCGCCGCCTGGACATCGCGATGACGCTGGTCGGCAGCCCGCGGATCATCTTCCTGGACGAGCCGACCACGGGGCTGGACCCCCGTTCACGGCACACCATGTGGCAGATCATCCGGGAGTTGGTCACGGGCGGGGTCACGGTTTTCCTCACCACGCAGTACCTGGAGGAGGCGGACGAACTCGCCGACCGGATCGCGGTGCTGAACGACGGGGGGATCGCGGCGGAGGGAAGCGCCGACGAACTGAAGCGGCTGGTCCCCGGCGGGCACGTACGGCTCCGCTTCACCGACCCGGCCGCCTACCGGGCCGCAGCGTCCGCGCTGCACGAGACGACGCGGGACGACGAGGCGCTGGCGCTGCAGATCGCCAGCGGCGGAAGCCAGCGCGAACTGCGCGCCATCCTCGACTGGCTCGACGCGGCGGACGTGGAGGCCGACGAGCTGACCGTGCACACCCCTGACCTCGACGACGTGTTCTTCGCCCTGACCGGCGGCGCCGCGACCGTCCCCAACCAGCCGAAGGAGAACGTCCGATGAGCTCTGTGTCCCTCGCCGTGCGCGACTGCTCCACGATGCTGCGCCGCAACCTGCTGCACGCCCGGCGCTACCCGTCGATGACCCTGAACCTGCTGCTGACGCCGATCATGCTGTTGCTGCTCTTCGTGTACATCTTCGGCGACACGATGAGCGCGGGCATCGGGGGCGGGGGGCCGGACCGGGCCGCGTACATCGCCTTCGTGGTGCCGGGGCTGGTGCTGATGACCATCGGCAGCACCACGATCGGCACGGCGGTCTCCGTCTCCAACGACATGACCGAGGGCATCATCGCCCGCTTCCGGACCATGGCGATCCACCGGGGGTCGGTGATCATCGGCCATGTGATCGGCAGTGTGCTCCAGGCCGTGGCCAGCGTGGTCCTGGTCGGGTTGGTGGCGGTGGCGATCGGCTTCCGCTCCACCGACGCGACGGTGGTGGAGTGGCTGGCGGCGTTCGGACTCGTCGTCCTGTTCGCCACGGCACTGACCTGGATCGCGGTGGGCATGGGACTGGTCAGCCCGAACGCGGAGGCGGCGAGCAACAACGCCATGCCGCTGATCCTGCTGCCGCTGCTCTCCAGCACGTTCGTCCCGCTGGACGCGATGCCGGGCTGGTTCCAGCCGATCGCCGAGTACCAGCCCTTCACCCCGGCCATCGAAACCCTCCGAGGCCTCCTGCTGGGCACGGAAATCGGCATCAACGGCTGGCTGACCCTGGCCTGGTGCACAGCCCTGACGGCCCTCGGCTACCGCTGGTCCACGGCCCGCTTCAACGCGGACCCGAAGTAAGGGCACCCCATGCCCGCGTAGCTGCGGGCAGTCGTGCCGCTGGGGCGGCACGGGTGGGCGCAGCGGCCCCCCGCCAGCGCGGGGGAGCGTGCCCACCCCCACCTCGACCCCGACCGACGGTCACGGCACCCCCAGCCAGCGCAACCCCGCCGCCACGGCCGCCGCTCCCAGGACCACCACCGCGAACGGGGCCCGGCGCCAAGCCAGTACACCTCCGGCCAGCACCCCCGCCGGACGGGCCCAGCCCGCGAAGTCCCCGCCCTCCGTCAAGGCGCCCGTCGCCATCAGCGCCACCAACAGCACCACCGCCCCGCCCGCCAACAACTCCCGCACCCGCCCCGACAACTCCACCCGCCCATGCAGCACAGGCCCCGCCAGCCGAAACGCGTACGTCCCCACCGCCAGCACCAGGATCAAGCCCACCGTCGCACTCACGCCGAACCGACCTTCCGCCCACGCCCGTACAGTGCCAGCCCCACCAGCGCCAACAGCACCGGCACCCCCGCCGGAACCACCGACGACACCGCCAGAGCCACCCCCGCCCCCACCACCGCACACCGCCGCACCCGCGCATCCCCCCGCAGCACAGGCAGCACCAGAGCCACCAGCACCGCCGGGAACGCCGCGTCCAGCCCGTACACCGCCGTATCCCCGAGCGCCGTACCCGCCACCGCCCCCGCCAGCACCCCCACGTTCCACACCACGAACAACCCCACCCCGGAGACCCAGAAGGCCGCCCGCCGCCGCCCCGGATCCGGCTGCGCCAGCGCGAAGGCCACCGTCTCGTCGGTCACCAGATGCGCCCCGAGGAAGCGGGAGAACCGGCCGCCGCTCGCCAGGACGTCCGCCACCGCCAGACTGAAGGCCGCCGTACGGGTGTTCAGCAGCAACCCCGTCGCCGCCGCCGCGAGCGGCCCACCCCCCGCCAGCAACACCCCCACCGCACTGAACTGCGCGGACCCGGCGTACACCACCACCGACATCACCACCGGCACCCACACCGGAAGCCCGCCCGCCACGGAGATCGCCCCGAAGGACACCCCCACCACCCCACTGGCCACCCACACCAGCGAGGCGTCCCGGACCAACTCACGAGACCCACTCACCGTTCGCCAAACCGTACGCATGTTCACTACGATGGACAGCAGACCCCCCGTCCGTCAAGGCGAACGATCGTACCGATGGAGCGAACGCAGATGGCCGACACCCCGCCCCCACGGCTCCCCCTGGACTGGATCGCCGCCTCCCTGCGCAGGGAACGCACTCGCGCCGGCCTCTCCCTCTCCGAACTCGCCAAGCGCGCCGGCATCGCGAAATCCACGCTCTCCCAGCTGGAGGCGGGCAGCGGAAACCCGAGTGTGGAAACCCTGTGGGCGCTCGGCGTCGCACTCGGCGTGCCGTTCAGCGCCCTGGTGGAACCCCCGGCCCCGTCCGTCCAGGTCATCCGCGCCGGTCAGGGCCCGACCGTCGCCTCGGAGAAGGCCGCGTACGCCGCCACCCTGCTCTCCGCCAGCCCACCCGGCGCCCGCCGCGACATCTACCACCTGCGCGCCGAACCGGGCCCGCCCCGGGAGTCGGAGCCGCACATCCCGGGCTCGGTCGAACACCTGATCGTGAGCACCGGCAGGATGAAGGCGGGCCCCGCGGGCGAGGAGGTCGAACTGGCCCCCGGCGACTACATGTCGTACCGCGGAGACGTCCCCCACTCCTACGAGGCCCTCGCCCCCGGCACTACGTTCGTCCTGGTCATGCAGCACGTGTAGCGGGGCCCCGGAAAAAGGCAGGAGCCCCGACGCCTGACGGCGCGGGGCTCCTTGGGTACTGCTCTCAGGTCCGGATCAGAGGCGGGAATCGCCTCAGACGGGGGTGACGTTCTCCGCCTGCGGGCCCTTCGGGCCCTGGGTCACGTCGAAGGAGACCTGCTGGTTCTCCTCCAGCGAACGGAAGCCGCTCGCATTGATCGCGGAGTAGTGGACGAAGACGTCGGGGCCGCCGCCCTCCTGGGCGATGAAGCCAAAGCCCTTTTCGGCGTTGAACCACTTAACGGTTCCGGTAGCCATAAGCCCTCCTTGGGCCCAAAGGGTTGCCCTGCTCCAGAACCTGCAAGTGTGAGAGCAAATGCCTGCACTGCATACTTCTGAAAACGACTAGAGCCTGCGGTTACATGCTCCGCAGGCTCTGTACTGCAAGGGAAACCAAACTGCAACTTGCGGGCGAGCCTAGCACGCGGGCAGCCGAAAGCAATAGAGGTCAAGATCACGTCACTCGAACGTTTGAAGGGCCGAAAACCGCTTGACGTCGGGGCCGAAGCCTGGAGCGTACCCCGGAGGGTCTAGCCTCGCGATGTGGACAATTCTCGCACCCGGCCGCGCGTCGGCCACATCCAGTTCCTGAACTGCCTGCCCCTGTACTGGGGGCTCGCGAGAACGGGCACGCTCCTCGACTTCGAGCTCACGAAGGACACCCCGGAGAAGCTCAGCGAGCAGCTGGTGCGGGGAGACCTCGACATCGGGCCCATCACCCTGGTCGAGTTCCTCAAGAACGCCGACGACCTGGTCGCCTTCCCCGACATCGCCGTCGGCTGCGACGGACCGGTGATGTCGTGCGTGATCGTCTCGCAGGTCCCGCTGGAGAAGCTGGACGGCGCCCGGGTCGCCCTCGGTTCGACCTCGCGCACCTCGGTCCGGCTCGCGCAACTGCTGCTGGCCGAGCGCTACGGCGTACAGCCCGACTACTACACCTGCCCGCCCGACCTCAGCCTGATGATGCAGGAGGCGGACGCGGCCGTACTGATCGGCGACGCGGCCCTGCGCGCCAACCTGCACGACGGCCCGCGCTTCGGCCTTGAGGTGCACGACCTCGGCGCGCTGTGGAAGGAGTGGACCGGCCTGCCGTTCGTCTTCGCCGTCTGGGCCGCCCGCCGCGACTACCTCGAGCGCGAGCCGCTGATCACCCGCAAGGTCCACGAGGCGTTCCTCGCCTCCCGCAACCTCTCCCTGGAAGAGGTCGGCAAGGTCGCCGAACAGGCGGCCCGCTGGGAGGCCTTCGACGAGCGGATCCTGGAGCGGTACTTCACCACCCTCGACTTCCGCTTCGGCGCCCCTCAGCTGCAGGCGGTCGCCGAGTTCGCCCGCCGCGTCGGCCCGACCACCGGCTTCCCCGCCGACGTGAAGGTGGAACTGCTCCAGCCCTGAGGCCGTAACCTGCTGGGAGCTCTACGGGGGAGGGGGAGGGGGACGCCATGCAGCCGCTCGGAGTCGATGAACCCAGCGTCGTGGGGCCCTACCGGCTGCTCGGCCGGCTCGGCTCCGGCGGGATGGGACGCGTCTACCTGGGGCGCAGCGCGGGCGGCCGGACCGTCGCCGTCAAGATCGTGCACCCGCACTTCGCGCTGGACGAGGAGTTCCGCGCCCGCTTCCGCCGCGAGGTCGAGGCCGCCCGCCGGGTCGGCGGCGCCTGGACGGCCCCCGTCCTGGACGCGGACCCGGAGGCGCCGGTCCCCTGGGTCGCCACGGTGTACGCGGCGGGCCCCTCCCTGACGGCGGCGGTCGCGGACACCGGCGCCCTGCCCACCCACACCGTGCGCGTCCTGGGAGCGGGGCTCGCGGAGGCGCTGGCCACCGTGCACGAGCTGGGCCTGGTGCACCGGGACGTCAAGCCCTCCAACGTCCTGCTCACCGTCGACGGCCCCACCCTGATCGACTTCGGCATCGCCCGCGCCATCGACGGCACCGCCTCCCTCACCTCCACCGGCGTCTCCATCGGCTCCCCCGGCTACATGGCGCCCGAGCAGATCCTCGGCAAGAACGTCACCGGCGCGGCGGACGTCTTCTCCCTGGGCGCGGTGCTGGCGTACGCGGCGACGGGGGCACAGCCCTTCCCCGGCGACTCCTCGGCGGCGCTGCTCTACCGGGTCGTGCACGAGGAGCCCGAACTCGGCTCGCTGGAGGGTGAGTTGCGAGAGGTGGTGGAGGCGTGCCTGGACAAGAACCCCGCGGGCCGTCCCACCCCGGACGAGCTGGCCCGGCGGCTGGCTCCGCAGGGCGCGGCGCGGCTGGTGGCGTCCGGGTGGCTGCCCGGGGTGCTGGTCGAGCGGGTCAGCCGCAGCGCGGTGCAGGTGCTGAACCTGGAGGCGACGGGCGGGGGCGAGAGTGAGGGTGGTGGGGGCGGGGTCTCGGGGCCGGTGGCGTTCAGCAGTCCCGCCGTGGGGGAGATCAGCAGCCCCGGTGTGGGGGCGTTCGGCAGTCCTGCCGTGGGGGAGTTCGGGCCGCCCCCGGTCATGCCTGGTTCTGCGATGCCTGCCTCTGCGATGCCTGCCTCTGTGACGCCTGCCTCTGTGACGCCTGCCGGTTCGACGCCTTCCGTCGCGGTGCCCGAGCCGCGGGACGCCGAGCCCGGCACCACGCCACGGCCCGGCAAGCTGTCGGTCTCCGTCGCGGCGACCTCGGTGCCGGGCGACGGCGGCCGGGGACGCCGTATGAGCTGCACGGTCGCGCTGGCCGTCGCCGGCGCGCTGGCCGCCGTGACGGTCGGGTCGGTGTTCGTGCTCGACCTGCTCCCCGGCAACTCCCCGGACGACTCCGGCGGTTCGGACGCCGGCTCGTCCTACTCCCAGGCACCACCCGGCGCCTCCGGCTCCGCGTCGGCCGCCCCCGACGCCCTGACGGCCTACCTCGGCACCTGGGAGGGCCAGGGCGTCGCCCTCGACGGCAAGCTCCCCCTCGGCGCCTTCCGGCTCACCGTGCACCGGGCCGAGCCGGGCGAGGAACTGGGCGAACTCCGCCAGACGGATGTGCTCGGCGGCGTCTGCAACGACGTACTGACCCTGAAGAGCGTCAGCGCCAAGCGGCTCGTGGCGACCTCCGTGGGCGCCGAGTCCAACCACAAGGGCTGCAACCCGGCGCCGACGACGGTCACCCTCACCCCGGTCGGCGACGACCTCGACTACGCCTCGGACAGCGAGGAATCGGGGAAGCCGACGGCACGGCTGTCGAAGACCGGGTGACCGGCCCTCACCCGGGGATCACCACCGTGCGCAGCTTGCCGTCGCCCAGGTGCAGCATGCCCTTGCCCGGCACCGCGGGCCCGCCGACCATCCCGCGGTTCAGGCGGAAGCCGATCAGATCCCCGCTGGAGGACTCCTGCGGGGAGAGCAGGATGCCGCGCCGGGCCTTCTTGGCGTCGACCTGCCAGCCGGAGAAGCCGCTGCACACGTCCTCCTCGTCACCGGCGATGACGAGCGCCAGCCCGCGCTCGGCACCACGCGAGACGATCTTCTTCATCTGGCTCGCGGCGTCGCAGTCCTCCAGGATCTCGCCGTCGTCGATCAGGACGACCACCGGGTTCTCCACCGACGGCTCCGCGTCGTCGATGAGCTCCTCGAACTCGTCCTCGTCGATGTCGTCACCGGTGAAGACCTTCAGCACGCCCTCCACACCGTCCAGTTGGCGGACCGGCGACTGACGCGGCGCGGCGACCACGAGCCGCGCGCCCTGCTTCAGGAACGACTGCGCGAAGTTCATCAGGACCGTCGAGCGACCGGACTTCGCCGGGCCCGCGATGACGAACGACGGCACGCCCTGCGCGAGATCGGGGCCAAAGCCGACGATCTCGTCGCCGCCGATACCGGCCAGCGCGTACAGCTTGGAGCCCGAGACGTCCGGGTCGCGCAGCTCCCACGCCTCGGGGAAGGAGATCCGGCTCGGCAGGCTGTCCACCCGGAACGGCCGCCGGGCGCGCGGTACTTCGGTGTCGCGGGCGGTCGCCGCCTCGCCGATCGCCGCCAGCGCCGCCGCCTGCCCCTGTCCGGTGGTGTCCTCGGCGAGCAGCGCGAACTGCGTCTCCGTACCGGCCTCGTTCCTGAAGGCGCGGCCCGGCGGGATCTCCTCGGGCACCTTGCGCGCCGGGATGCCGAGCGTGGAGAAGTCGCTGCGGTCGGCCAGCCGCAGACCGTACTTGTCCTCGGTGAGCGTGGCGATACGGCCCACCAGCAGTGTCCGGTCACCGGTGAGGACCAGATGGATGCCGACGCTGGCGCCCTCGCGCATCATCGTCTGCAGGTCGTCGGTCAGCGCCCCGTGATCGACCTCGCCGAGCGTGGGCACCCAGCCCTCCCAGCGGTCCAGCAGCACGACGATGTGCGGCAGCCGCTCGTCCTCCGCCACCGCGGCCCGCTGCTCACCGATGTCGGCGAAGCCCTTGTCCGCCAACACGCCCTGGCGGCGGTCCATTTCGCCCTTGAGCCGGTTGACGAGCCGCACCACCCGCTCGGTCTGGTTACGGCTGACGACCGCCCCGCAGTGCGGCAGCCGGGTCAGCGCGTTCAGCGCGCCGTTGCCGCAGTCGATGCCGTACAGGTGCACATCGGCCACCGAGTGCGTACGGGCAATGGAACCCGCGATGGTCCGCAGCACCTGCGAACGGCCGCTGCGCGGCGCACCGCCGATCATCAGATGCCCGAAGCTCGCGAAGTCCACGGCGACCGGGCGGCGCGCCTGGAGCGCGGGCAGGTCCTCGACGCCGTACACCGCGGGCGGCAGCTTGCCGGCGGCCGGGGTGAAGGCCGGTGCCGGGATCGCGTCCAGCAGCAGCGTCTCGTCGAGGGCGGGCAGCCAGGGGCTGTGCTGCGGAGGGATCCCCAGCGACTGATTGGCCCGGCGGATCTCGTCCACGAGCACCTTGAGGTCGGTGATCTCCTCATCCTCGCGCGACTGGGCCTTCGGCTTGGTCAGCGCCGCCCGCCCCAGGTCCTCCCAGGTCAGCGGCGACACCCACGGCAGGAGGACCGCGGGATCCGCGGCGCCGGGGCGGCGGCCACCCACCCGGCCCGACTGGAACGGCACCAGGGAGGCGTGCCCGAGCCGGACGTACGCCCGGCCCGGCGTGCTTTTGGAGATGTGCCCGGCCTCGGGGGAGTCGATGACGTCGGTCGACTCGCCGCCGTCCGTCACGCGCAGCGCGATACGGAGGTTGGTGTTGGCCCGGATCTCGGGCGACACGACACCCGAGGGCCGCTGCGTGGCGAGGAGGAGGTGGATGCCGAGGGACCGGCCTCGCTGGGCGATGTTGACCAGACCGGTGACGAAGTCCGGCAGGTCGCGCACCATCGAGGCGAACTCGTCGATGACGATGAGGAGTCGGGGCACGGGCTTGTGGGAGGGATCCCTGCGCACCAGATCCTGATAGTCCTCGATGTCCTTGGCATCGGCCTTGGCGAGGATGTGCTCACGCCGGTGCAGCTCGGCACCCAGCGACTCCAGCGCCCGCTCCACGAGATGGGCGTCGAGGTCGGTCACCATGCCGACGGTGTGCGGGAGATGGACACAGTCCTTGAACGCCGCGCCACCCTTGTAGTCGACGAGCACGAAGGTCATGTTCTCGGGCGTGTTCGCCACGGCCAGGGCCGCGACGATGGTCTGCAGCAGCTCCGACTTGCCCGAACCGGTCGTACCGGCGATGAGGCCGTGCGGCCCGTCCTTGCGGATGTCGATGCCGAAGGGACCGTCGTACGACTCACCGATGACGGCGAGCGTCGACTGCCCGCCCATCCGCCACCGCGCCACGATGGCGTCGCTGGTCGGCGGCTCCAGCTGCAGGACGTCGAGCAGCCGGCTGGAACCGGGCAGCGCCGAGTCCTCCGTCTCCCCGCTGATGTCCCGCAGCGAGGACAGGGACCGGGCGAGCCGCAGACACCAGGCGGCGGAGACGAAGTCGGGCCGTACGTCCTTGCGCCGCTCGGCCCCCGCCTCCTCGACCCGCAGCCGCAGCTTGTCGGGCTGCTGGGCGCCGGGCCCGCCGGGCTCGGGGGCGCTTTGATGCCACGCCTGGAAGGACGGGAAACCCCCCGCGGGCTGGGCCGCCTGCTGGACGCCTTCCTGCCGCTGCCGGCCCTCCTCGGCCTTCGGCTCCGCTACGACGAACGCCTGGCACTCGCCGGGCAGGAACCGCTCCTCGGCGTCGAGGCAGAGGGCGTACATGGACACGGACGGCCCCTCGCGCAGCAGCCGTACGACACCCGGCAGCGACCGCAACCGCCGCGACCCGTCCCATACGACGACGATGTCCGGGTCGGTGAACGTGCTGCCCTGGCTCCGGTTCTGCTCGGCGGCCTTCTTGCGCGCGTCGAGGATCTGCGTCAGCTCACCGATCCGGGCGCCGACGGTCTCGGCGTCGGTGCCGATGAGCACGTTGACGTCCTGGCCGCCGGACGGCCTGGAGTGCGGCAGCCAGCGCATCCAGTCCCAGCTGTCCTGGGCGGAGTGCTCGGACAGGACGTAGAACTGCACGTCCATCGGGCTGTGCAGGGCGGCGAACTGGGCGACGGCCCAACGCCCCATCGCCCGCGCGGAGTCGCCGGGCCCGGCCATGCCGATGACCCCGAGGCCGCGCAGGTTCAGCGCCACGGGCGCGTCCTCGATGGTCCAGGTGACCTCGCGCTTGTGGTCGTCCTGCTCCGGGTCGTCGAGCACGACCTCGGACGGCAACTGCCCGGTGCCGACGCGGAGAAGAAGGTGATCGCGGTCGGTGCGCCGCCGCTCCCAGAGCCGGGTGCGGGGCCCGGTCCCCAGCGACAGGACCGTCGCCGGATCGGGAATGGCCTGGCGCCGGTCGTCGCGCTCGGCGACGAGGGCGTCCTGGGCGTCCTGCTCGATCCGCGCCTTCTGCTCCTCGTACTCCTTGACCTGCTTCGCGTGCGACTTCCGGCCGTGCTTCTTGTCGTTGTAGTAGTTCGCGAAGAGGAGGAAGGGGCTGAGCGCCGCCATGATCAGGTAGTACCAGCGCTGGAAGATCAGCACGGCGACGACGGCGCCGACGAGCGGCGTCAGCGCCATGAGCCAGGGCAGCGGCCGGGCTTCGTACTCCCGCGGCGGCGACGGCAGCCGGAACCGGGTCTGCCGCTCCGGGGGCCGCAGGCGCGGGGGCCGGTTGTAGTCGAGGCCGACGCCGTCCTCGGACCACTTCAGGGCGGCGTTGGGAGGGGAGTAACGGGCGAGCTCGATCAGGGAGTTACCGATGGCGATCTGAGAGCCGAGCTGCCATAGGTCGGGGTCGGGGGGAGGAGGAGCGACGGCGGAAGCATCCGCGCCGGTGGGGCGACCCCGCTTCTCCTTTTCCTTCTTCTCCCTCTTCCTTCTCTTCTTCCCCTTCTCGCCGGCCTTGTCGTCCTTGGGGTTGAGGATGTCGTCGATGGGGGTGCCGTCGAGGGAGACGCCGTCGGTCTCGCCGTGGACCTTGAACCGGCAGGTGCCGTCGGTGGCGACGGAGAGGGTGAGGGCGCGGGCGTCGAGTTCGGGGTCGTCGATACGGATGTGACTGGCCGGCCCGCTGCCGATGTCGTACCGCCCGACACCGAGCCGGTGCACGTACCCGGCGACGGGCCCGCCGACGATGCGCAGCTCGACGAGCCCGGTGGGTTCCCCGGGCAGACACCCGGACGGGTCCTGGAGACTGACGACGGCACCTTCGCGCAGGGGCGAGTTGAGGACGGTGGCGGAGGGATCGACGGCGTATCCGTCGACGTAGAGAAGGGGAGCACTGCCGTTGATGGGGTGTTGCTGCCCGATGGGGATGACTTGAGCCCCACTGTGCCCGACCTGCCTGGCCAGTTCCTGGGCGATGTCCCCCATGGTGGACTCAGGATCGGCATCGAGCACGACGTCGGCGGTGCCCCCGCCGAACGGGTCGACGACGGTCAGAGTCAGGCGCACGTCTCTTGTCCTCCCCGGTGCCCCTGTGGCCGCTTCCGCAACGCCGGCCACAGTTGGAAGCGACGATATCCGCTGGGCGCGGAGCGGCGACAGCGGGAGGGGGAGGTCGCCGGTTCCGTCTTCCCGATGGCAACGAAGTGCGGGAGTTGTTGTGACGGGGCCATGACGGCTTGTTCACAAAGCCGGGATGTGACACCTCAGGCCTCACCCGTAAGCTGCTGCCTCAAGAGCGGACGATCACACCGGCTGTCGCACAGGAGTTGGGGCCGGTCGGTCACTGTCGGACCGCAAACAGGGAGCCACGGGGGTTGGCCCTGCGGCGTTGTGGAGAGGGAGCGGCTTCATGGCCAAGGACCTTGATGTCACATATCAGGACATGCGGGATGCTGCCAAGCATGTCGTGAAGGAGAAGGAGCGGCTCCAGGAGAAGCTCGACGGCCTGAAGAAGTACATCAACAACCTGGTCGAGTCGGGCTACGTCACGAAGAGCTCCTCCAAGGCCTTCGACGAGAACTTCACGGAGTTCGTGCAGGGTTCCAAGGACACGCTGGACGGTCTGGACGGCATGGGGGACTACCTGACCATGGCGGCGGACAAGTTCGAGCAGATCGACGACGAGCTGGCTAAGCAGGCTCGGGGTAAGTGAGTTCCTGAACTTTCGGTGCGGTGGGGCGACGGGTTGCCTCGCCGCACCGTTCGTTCAGTGTGCTTGCCGAGTTGCTCGATGCCGCACTGCGGCGCGTGTCCTCCATGCGGTCGCTGATGGAGAAAAAAGGTCTTTCTCAGGTGCTCGAATTTCAGCGTGAAGGACTAATCGGGGATTTGAACTGATGACAGAGCGAGCGGGTATCAGTTCGCGAGCGCAGATCGGGTTCGGTCTGGCCATTGCCATCGGGGCAGGGGCCGCCGCTGTGGCCCTGGTGTTGCTGGTCTTGGGGCTGTGGAAGAGCTTTGCCCGGGCTACCGCACCGACGCTGGTCGACCTGCCCGGGGGATCCTGGATGGCGGGTGGTGTCCTTGGCGTCGTCTCCGTTCTCGGAGCCTTCGGTGGTCTGTGGTGCATTACCGCGGCACCGTCCCGGACGGGCCTGCAGCGAGCCCTGTTGAGCCTGGCGGCAGGCGTCTGCTGCCTGGCCGCCATTGGCCCGCTCTTCTACTTCATCAGCACCCTCCCGGGCAAGAACTGCCACTCCAGTGGCCCGAAATGCGCGTACATCCCCGGAACGGGCAGCGCACTGCTGGCGTACGCCATGAGCGTGGCCTTGGTGGCATGGATCGTGCTCCGCACGCTCAGCGTGCTGGAGGAGGCCCACGCGGCCAGGGAGCGCACCCGCATGCGCAATCTCCGCAAGAGGGGGAGGAAAAGCAGGGCGGCGCGGGAGCGGGCGCGGCGATAGCGGACGTTGCATGGCCCGAAGAGAAGGCCGAGTAGCACCTGATGCCTGGTTTCAGCCCCGAACTCAGACGCGAGGAACTGCTGACGCCGACCTGAAGCACCACGTCCACGCGATCCGCGCAACCTCGGCCGACGACCTCGAGCCGCGAGATCCGCAGGTCCAACGATGTAGTCAACGCAAGAACTTCCCAGGATCGAGATCAGCCCACGGCGAGAACTCGTCCCCGGCGGTTCCGGTCAATGGGCCGCACCAGGAAGCCGGAGCGTCCGCGCGAAGTCGTCCAGCGCCTCCAGTGCCGCGGCGATCACCTCCGGATCGTCGTGGTGCCCGCGGAGCATGACGTCGGGGAGGCCAGGCTGTGTGTGCCAGTGGTACGTCACCGAGGTCATCATGATGGTGCTGTCCGCAGGGTAGGAGCGCGTGACCCGGACCCCGTCCGCGCCCAGATGCGGAGAGTCGAACGAAATGCTGCCGGTCCGCTGCTGCCACTCGGGGATGTCCGGGTGCGGCACCGTGAGCGCGGTGATTCCCTCGCAGGAGGCAGCGTCACGGGCCTCGCAATGGATGCGGGTGGCGTGCACCACCAGCGGCATGTAGGTCAGTGGAACGGGGTGGTAGATGAACGCCTCGTCGGCCTGGAGCTTGTCCCGGAGCGTTACGATCGTCTGCTCGTAGAAGCTTTTGTGGAACCGGCGGAGTTTGCGGGTGAGTTCGACGTCGTGAATAGCGGCCAGACCGGTCAGGTGCAGGTCCAGCCATTCCTTGAAGCTCTTTTTGTCGATCTGGAGGTGTAGATAGCCCCAGAGGTCTGGGTTGGCATCCGTGTCGATGTGGAGCGGGGCGCCGAGGTCGGTGCTCCACAGGGTGCCTTCGGACATGATTGGTCTCTTTCTTTTGGGGGCACGGCAGAAGAGAGCCTTCAGGCGTAGCTCCAGCGGAAGGTGCCCATCACGGCATCGAACAGTTCCACGAGGGCTTCGTAGAAGGCGGGATCCGAGCCGGGCATGATCAGGGCGCTGAAGGAGAAGGTGAGGTACTGGTCGGGGGCGCTGTCCGGGACCGGAACGAAGTACTCGACCCGGCGGTGAGCGACGTCGGCGCCCTTGACCGCGTCGGCGGCTATCTCTCGCTCCGAGCGCAGGGCCGCGGTGTCGTCGAGCTCCCGTGTCTCGGCACCGGGAGTCACGGAGGCGAGCGCCGCTAGGACCGCCTCCGGGCCGCTGTTGGGCCGGACCCGCGGAATCTCGATCGGCTCGGAGGCCACGATCGAGACGGGCAGCGCGATGCCGTGGAGGCGTTCGGTGGGGAGGTAGAGGGTCATTCCTCCCTTGGCACTGGCCCGGCGGACGACCTTCTTCATCTCTTGGATGAGCTTCAGTCGGGCCTTCGGAATGTCGTCCTTGGGGAAACCGACGGGCAGTTGTGCGACGGCCTTGCGGACGATGTGGTCCATCGCTTCCTCGGTGCCCGAGCGCAGCGGAATCACGTCCCAGCCGGGCGGCGGCACCAGGTTGAAACCGTTCGGGGTGCGGCGGTGCTCAGCGGTGGTCATGGCGCCCCCACGTCACTTCCACAGCGTAGGCGACGCCTACGAAGAGCGCCCACGCCGGGGCGGCGATCATGCCCGGCCAGAAACCGAAGAACATCGAGGGCAGGAAGAAGCCGCCGCCCATGGCGAGGTCCCGGGTGAGGTAGGGCGGACGGTCCGCGTACCGGGGGTACTTGGCGAAAACCCAGGCGTAGTGCAGGAGGCATCCGATGATCCCCGCCTCATAGACGTAGAGCACGTCGTTCATCAGGGGCTTAGGAACCAGGATCATGATCCCCAACACCGGCAGAAACAGCGGCATCCCGACGATCAGCGTCAGCCGGAGACGCCGGTTGGGGCCGGTGCCGAGCCCGGTACGGGCGGCTTCGGCCTCGGCAATGCGATGCGCCGAGTTCAGGTCCATGGTCATCCTCACCAGTGGGTGTCGGGGGCGGGCTTCAGGGTGTTGTCCTTCCAGTCCGAGTACGCCGCGTTGTACGGCTTCTCGCCGGTTTCGAAATTCTCCGTGGTCCAGCTTGTCAGGTCGCTCTTGCCCAGTGACTTGTCCATGACGTCCATCCCCATGCCGGTCCAGGCGATGCCGAGGCCCATCTGATAGGACTTGTACGCCTTGTCCGCCGCGGCCCCTGCGGCCTCCGGGAAGACAGCCTTGTTCGCCTGCAGCATCTTCGCCATGCCGGCCATCTCCTTGTCGCCGAGGTGCACCAGCGTCGACAACGGGCTGACCCTCAGCGGCCCCTTGGCGACCAGGCCGACATTCTGGGAGATGGACTTGCGTATCGCGTTACGGGCCGCTCCCAGGGCCTGTCGCCCCGGTCCGTCCGGCAGTTTGGTCATCAACCGCCCTGTGTCGTCCAGAATGCCCTTGACGCCCCTGAGTCCTCGGCTCAGGCCGGCGGTTCGGGCGGCCTGAGCGGCGCCCACGGTGGCTTTGGCGCCGCTGGCGAGCTTGGCGGCAGCTCCGAGTCCGCCCACGACGAGCAGTCCACCCACGACGTCGAAGATGACGTCCGTCCAGCTGGCATCGCCGGACGCCACCAGCACCAGTCTGAGCCCGATCGTGAGTAGCGCGATGCCAAGGACGAGAAGGTTCAAGCCGGGAATGGCGAGCGCCAGGAAGCCTGCCGCCGTTGCGACCCAGCCGAGAACATCGATGAAGGCCTTGATCCCGTCCGCATGATCATGGACCCAGCCCTTGACGTCGTCCCACCACGAGTCCTCGATCACGTCTTCGATCTCGTCGCGGATCTTCCCGGCCCAGTGGCTGGCGCGAGTGCTCCGGTCGCCAGTGAGGGTGTCCAGGCGCGTTCGGTATGGCTGGAGGGGGTCGTCAGCGGGACTGGTGCCGCTGGGGGACGCGTTCGGGACGTCCTTGTCCTCCGAGGCGGACTTCTTGGCCTTGTCGGCCTCGACTTCCTCCTGCTTCTCCTTGGCCTGGCGCAGCAGCTTGTCGGCGTCGCTCTGGAAGTCCTCCAGCTCGTTCGACCACTTGGTCAGATGGCCGTGCACGCGCTCGTACCGTCCGGCCACCTCCCGCATGTGCTTCTCCAGCGTGCCGGACTCCTCACGCAGGCGTTTGACGTACTTGCCCTTGAGCGTGTCCTCGTCGCTGATCGCCTTGAGGTTCTTGGCCTGGTCCCGGAGCTTCTTGGCGACCGAGATCATGTGCTTGACCTCGGCACGGATCTCCTCCGGATCGCCGGGTACGGGGTCGGATTCACACAGCGGCTGCCAGTCCACCGGACGGCGCTTGGATGTCGGTGTCATGGCGTCACTTCTTCTGCTTCTTCTTGTTCACTTTGGCCAGCTCGTCGTCGAGATCCTCGAACGCCTTCTTACTGCCGGCCACGAGCTTCCCGACCGATTCAATGGACTCGATGAGCTTGGTGCGGTAGTCGTCCCAGTTGTCGACGAAGTCCTCCATGGCACCGGCGACGGCACCGGAGCCCCAGTGCTCCTTCATGTCGTCCCGGCGGTTCTCGATGTCCTGGAAGGTCTTCTTGAGCTGGCCGAGGCTGCGCTCGCAGTCTGCGAGGAAGTCGTAGTCGACCGTCAGGTCCGGTTCTGCCACTGATGAGCCCTTCTGTACACGTGGTGTGGCGGATCTATGATCACCGGTTGACGGCCTGGATCTCCTGGACTGCCACAGCCTGGTCGTTGCCGAACGTCCCGTCGGGCAGGTCTCCGCCCGCGCCGCCCGTGCCTTCCCAGGCGATGTCCCACGTGATGGTGGCCTGGAGCTTGAAGGTGCCCTCGCCGGAGGAGCGGAGGTACTTGATGCCGCAGGGTGGGGTTTCATCGGCCTTGCCCTTGGCGTACGGCTCGCCGATGGAGCCGTCGGTGTTGATGACGCACTCGCCCGATGCCGGGTAGGTCTCGGCATCTGCCGTGCCCGGCTGCAGTTTCAGGGCTACCGGCTTGGCCGTGGTCGTGGCCTGGAGGTTGAAGCCGGGGGCGTTGATGGCGGCCGTGGCCTGGACCTCGTCGAAGACCGCCTTGTCGAGCCAGGCCCAGGTCGGCAGGTTCACCTTGGTGACCGCCTCGGGGGCGAGGGTGACCTCGGTGTCCGGCAGCTCCATGTGCTGATACGCGAGGGCCGCGAGGATCTGCGGGGTGATCGCCTGCTCGTACTGGGGCGGCGGGGCCTCGCCGTTCTCGACCCAGAACGGGAGGTCGTTGCAGGAACTGCGCTTGAGCAGGTCGGGCTCGTCCGGGTTCTCCACGGCGGCCCAGAACATGCCCTTGCCGTCGTTCTCGACGTTGTAGTCCTTGTAGCCGGGGGTGTCGGTCCAGCCGTACTCGTCCTCGTAGTGGCGCTGCAACTCGCTGAGCGCGGCGCCGGCGTGGCCGCCCATGCCGGGTGCGTTCAGCTGGCCCTCGATGTCCTTCGACATCTTTTCCTTGAAGGCCTTGGCACCGAGGTAGGGGGCGTACCAGCAGGGCGGGGGCGTCCAGTTGACGTCGGCGGGGGTGACGTTTCCGGGGCCGCCACCCTTGGCGACGGAGCCGGAGTACTGGATGCGGGCGGCTGCGTAGATGCCGTTGCCATCACCGCCGCCCGACTGCTCGGTGTTGGAGCCCTGGGTGTTCCCCGGCTGCTCTCCCGCGTAGGCCGGTTCCGTGACGAAGGCACCCAAGGCCAGTGTCAGCGCGGCCGCGCCGGTGGTGAGGGTCGTACGCCGTGACCTGTTCACTGGCACTGCGCCGCCTTCGTCTCGACGTACACCTTGGACGCCTGCCACAGAGCGTCTCCGGTGGGGAGCTTGACCATGATGATCTTGAAGCGGTCGTAGTCCGAGATGCTGGGCGCACCCTTCAGGACCTTTCCGGTCTTGACCTCTTTCGAGTAGAACTTGGTCGAGTCCACACAGAACGCGACCTCCACCGAGTTGCCGTTGGAGGCGGACCTGGTGGTGGCCTGGTAGTGGCGTCGGGTGCCGGTTGCCGTCCAGCCGCCTTCGAGCCTGACGTCGATCTGCGTCTTCGCGTACCTCAGCCCATCGCCCGTGGCGTAGACGGCCAGGGCGGCGTCGTCGGTCGTACGCTTGTTCACGCCCCGATAGATGGCACGGAAGAAGTTGGCCGTATCCGCCATCGCCGCAGCCTCGTTCTTGTCCCCCGGCGTCTCCCAGTCGAAGACCAGGTTCATATCCTTCGGCAGGGACACATCCACCCCGTCCGGCTTGTCCTCCGCCGGTGCCCCCGAGGGCTGCGCCGACTCCGTCGGCTTCCCCGTGCCCTGCTCGGCTCCAGCGATCTTGTCGTTGGCGCTGGACTTGTCGTCCTCGCTGCCGCACGCTGTCAGCAGCAGAGCCGCCGTCGTGGCGAGCGCGGCAGCAACGGGCAAAGAGCGGCGCTTCACAGTGGACTCCCCGTGGGATACAGATGCAGTTGGGAGCACTGACGGTATCTGTGGGGCTGGTCGGTTCGCCAGGCGGAGCGTGCCCTGTGAGGTGGGCGTTCAGGAAACATCTGGTGCAAATCGTGCGCCGTGTGTGTCCTGAATCGTATCCGGTGGGGAGTGACGTCGGTCTCGGGCAGCGGGGGCGATCCGGGTCGAGTCCGACGTGCCCGCTTCGCGGAAGCTACGGGTTATGGGACGCGCACCGACTCCCGCACCCTTTCGACCAGCCGCCGAACACCCTCGGGTACGACCGTCAGCAGCTCGTCCGCCTCCTCGTACGGCACCCGGGCGCCCCCGCTGGTGGGGAGGTTGAGGATCCGGGTGTGCAAGTCGGCCGGTGACGCGATCGCCGTATCGCGGCACAATCCGCACACGTGCAGCAGCCGACGCTGCCTGCCCTGGGCCGAGACCCGCACGTGGTGGCGCGTCACCGCCGGGCCGTGCAGGGGGTTGACCGCGCAACAGCGGTTGTAGCCCTTGCCCGCCAGAGCGGCGCGGCCCGCCCGGGCCAGCACGATCACCGCCACCAAGGTGGCCGCGGACGTCGCGGAATCCTCGACACGGCCCGCGTCCCCGTCGAGGAGCAGCAGCGCCGCGTCGAGAGTGTCCGCCGGCCGGCGATCCGACGCCGTCACCGCTGCCAAGGCCTCGAAGTCCCGGGTCAGTGCGCGCAGTTCGACCCGTGCCGTGCTTCGCAGGTACGACATCTGCGGCTCGGTCGGCGACACCTTCGGGAGCGAAGCCGTCGGCAACGGCTGCGGCCGGAGGCGCCGCAGCACCCTCCGGACGATCGCCACGACGGCCGCCACCAGACCGAGCACCGCCCCCGCCGCGAGCGTGCCCATGAACAGCCCCGGCGTGAAGTCGGTCCCGAACAGGGGCGGAAGGTCGTCCTCGGTGACGGGGTCCGTGACGGGGTACGGCTCGCCGGAGGTCTCGGGCCGGTCCGTGCGCGGAGCCTTGTCGAGGACCGTCATCAGGGCGTCGAGGCGCTCACCGAGCAGGTGGTCGTCGGCCTCCTCCGCCCTGTCGTCGCCGTAGGTGATGGACGCCGGGAGGTCGAAGAGGAGTTCGAGGCTGTCCAGCCGGAGACCATGGTTGAAGACCTCGATGGAGCCGTACACCGGATCGGCGACGACGTACACGCCGTCCTCGCCCAGCTTGTCGTGGACCGCGGCCGCGAACGCCTCCTCGTCCCCCTCGGACTCGTCCGCAGGCAGCTGCGGCACGACGGACACGTACACCGGGCCGCCGCCCTCGGACTTACGGAACTTCTCGATACGGCTGTGCAGGCGCCCCAGTTGGGCCGCGTCCAGAACTCGAGGGCTCTCGGGATCCGCGTACACCGGGTCCTCGGCCAGGCCGTGCGCGACCCGGTCGATTCGGATGTTGAGGTCCATCGCCCGCGGGCGGGGGGAGGCGCTCGACGTGGTCTGGTCGAAGGCCGGCGTCGCCACCAGGGGGACGGCGGCAGCCGCCGTCAACGCCACCGCCGGGACCAGCCAGCGGCGCCTGGGCTTGCCCTTCCGGCCGCGAAGCCGGCGCACGTACGGGGTCAGCAGGAGGATCAGCAGCGGTACGCCCGTGAGCAGCATCCCGGTCAGGAAGGACTGGTTCTCCCGGTCGGACGGCCCGATGTACATCTCCTCGGGCTCGTCGTCGCCGTACTCCTCCCGGGCCGCCTCCGCCCGGTCCGCGGCCTTTCCGGCGCCGTCGGCGACGACCTCCGCGAACAGCTCGAACTCCCGCAATGGGCCTGCGTCGTAAGGGAGTTCGTAGAGACAGACGGTCAGGGCGTCGTCCACCGGGGCACTGACCCCGAAGGCGGCGGCGTGCGAGACCGTCGACTCGTCGAGGAGGACGTACACCCCGTCCCGGCCCAGCCGGTCGTGCACCGCGCCGAGCAGGCCCTCGCCGTCCCCCGCAAGGCCGGGCAGAACCAGGACGTACGTCGGTACGCCCGTTTCCTTCGCCACCCGCGCGAAGTCGCGGGTCATCGACTTCGGCACCTCGCGGGGGAGTTGGTCCGAGACGTACACCGGGTTCTCGCGGAGACGGTCGGCCAGGTAGGCCGCCTGGGAGTCGGCGCGGGCCGGAGTCGCTGCGGCAAATCCCGCGAACAGGGCGGTCAGGGTGGAGAGTGCGAGCAACATCCGTACGCGCACCACGATTTTCCTCACACCCACCGTCGCCTCCCCCGTACGCGCCCCGCAGTTCACCGCGGCACTCTACTCAGCGCTCCGCTGTAGCCGCCCGTTCACCCACAGGTGTGCACCGACCCCGCCCCGACCCGCACCCACCCGCGTGAGCGAATCGTGCAGGCCTGATGAGTGACACGTGAGGAACCTCCCGGGCGGGGCGGGCCGTCCCGGTCGCAGCCGCTTCGCGTCCGCACAGGGAGGAGCGGGATACGGGGCCTTGCACTACTGGGTGACCAGTGGCTTCCGTTGCGGATGAGTAACAGTCCCGCCACCGTTCCCCACGGGGCCGGACGCGTCTTGAGGGGCTTATGGGCGGCTGATACGGTGCCATGGCTTGACACTCACCCCAGCTGCTGACTATCCGCGCAGACCGCGACGATGAAGCGGGAAGCCGGGTGAAGTGTCCGGAATTGCAGAGAATTTGACAGTCGTGGCAGACAATTTCTTGGGTGTACGGGGAGCGGTTGCGTGAAGATCCAAGAGCGTACGGGGGCGGGCGCTGGACGTTCCGCCGCTCCGGCTCAGCCGTCGGTCGGCGATCGGCTTCCCACCCCTCCTCGCGAGCGCAAACCCGCGCTGGCCGCACTGGCGGTGCTGCTGATCCTGGTCGGCGCGCTCGGCGCGACCATGCTCGTGCTGCAGGCCGGTGACCGGATCGAGGTCGTCAAGGTCACCAAGGAGATCCCGGCCGGCGGATCCGTCACCGACGACAACGTCACCTCCGTGATGGTCGCCGAGGACGAGAGCATCCACTACGTCGAGTGGCACATGCTGGACGGCCTGAAGAAGCTCAAGGCCGTGCACACCATCCCGGCCGGCGTCGTGCCCGTCGGCGAGATGTTCAGCGAGCAGGTCGGAGTCACCGAGGGCAAGGCCACCGTCGGCCTCTCCCTCAAGGCCGGTCAGTACCCCACCGGTCTGAAGGCGGGCGACACCGTCGCCGCCTACCGCGTCGGCACCACCAGCGGCTCCAACTCCAGCTCCGATGAGGAGGGCAGCGGCGCCGCCGCCGGCGGCAACGACACCCTCATCGTCGACCAGGCCACCGTCACCTCCGTGCCGAGCGCCGGCGGCGACGACATCGTCGCCAGCAGCAACCTCGCCGTGACCCTCACCGTCGCCGCCGACAAAGCCGCCCTCCTCGCCCAGGCCGCCTCCAACAACGAAGTGGCCCTCGTGCTCGTCCCCGGCAGCAACTAGAAGGCGGCACACCACCCATGGCGCTCATCGCTCTCGCCGCCGACAAGGGTTCCCCCGGCGTCACCACCGCGGCCGTCGCCCTCTCGGCGGTCTGGCCGCGTCGCGTCCTGCTCGCCGAGACCGACCCGGCGGGCGGCGACCTGGTGTACCGCAGTGCCGCCGCGCACGGCGGGCCGCTCAACCCGAACACCGGCATGCTCTCCATAGCCGCGACCGCGCGACGCGGCCTCGTGCCCGACCAACTCTGGGACCACGTCCAGCCGTTGAGCGGCGGACTCGAGGTCCTCGTCGGACTCGGCATCGCCGAGCAGGCCGCCGGTCTCGCCGGGCTGTGGCCCACCCTCGGGCACGCCTTCTCCGCCCTCGCCGACTCCCCGCACGCGCCCGCCGACGTCATCGCCGACTGCGGCCGGATCAGCGGCGACACCCCGGCCGTGGAACTCTTCCCGCACGCCGCCCTCGTCCTGCTGATCAGCCGTACCGAACCCGAGGCCATCGCCCGGGTCCGGGACCGCGCCGCCGCCCTCGCCACCAAGCTGCACGGCGGCCCGCGCGGCGCCGCGAGCCTCGCCACCCCGCTGATCGGCGTCGTGCTCATCGCCGACCCGGGCGACGCCGCGAAGATCGCGGGCCAGGTCAACGACATGCTCGTGCACGCCCAGACCGGCGCCCGCGTAGTCGGCACCATCGCCGAGGACCCCAGCGGCGCCGACCAGTTGGCCGGCCGCAAGCGCGGACGCCTCGACAAGTCGCTGCTGATCCGCTCGGCCCGCAAGGTCGCCGCCGACATCTACCAGCAGTACGGCGCCGCATGGACCCACCAGGCGCAGCTGAACGGCGGCGCGGCTCGATGAGCGCTGTCGATCACCAGCTGGTCAAGCGGTTCCGGCAGGAGGCCGGCGACCGCATCTCCGAACAGCGCCGCCTGGACCAGGCCAGCGGTGTCACCCCGATGTCCAGCGAGGACGAGCGGCAGTACGCCCGTGCCGTCATCGCCCAGATATTGGAGGAGTACGCCCGCACCGAGATCAACGCCGGGCGCACCCCGCTGGACGCGGAGACCGAGGAGCAATACGCGGCGGCCGTGCATGCGGCGCTGTTCGGGGTGGGGCGCCTCCAGCCGCTCCTGGACAACCCCGAGGTCGAGAACATCGACATCAACGGGTGCGACCAGGTCTTCGTCGGCTACAGCGACGGCCGTGAGGTCAAGGGCGACCCGGTCGCGGAGACCGACGAGGAGCTCATCGAGCTGATCCAGGTGCTCGGTGCCTACTCCGGTCTCTCCTCCCGGCCCTTCGACTCCGCCAACCCTCAGCTCGACCTGCGGCTGCCCGACGGCTCCCGGCTGTCGGCCGTCATGGACGTCGCCCGGCGCCCCGCGCTGTCCATCCGCCGCGCGCGCATGGGCAAGGTCTTCATCTCCGACCTCGTCGGCAACGGCACGCTGACCCCCGAGGTCGGCCACTTCCTCGCCTGCGCGGTCCGCGCCCGCAAGAACATCATGATCGCGGGCGCCACCAACGCCGGAAAGACCACGCTGCTGCGGGCCCTCGCCAACGAGATCCCGGGCCATGAGCGCCTGATCACCGTCGAGCGCGCCCTGGAGCTGGGGCTCGACACCTTCCCCGAACTCCACCCGAACGTCGTGGCGTTCGAGGAGCGGCTGCCCAACTCCGAGGGGCAGGGGGCCATCACCATGGCCGAGCTGGTCCGCCGCAGCCTCCGGATGAACCCCTCCCGGGTCATCGTCGGTGAGGTCCTCGGCGACGAGATCGTGACCATGCTCAACGCGATGTCGCAGGGCAACGACGGCTCGCTGTCGACGATCCACGCGAACAGCTCCAGCGAGGTCTTCAACCGTATTTCCACCTATGCGCTGCAGGCGACCGAGCGACTGCCCATCGAGGCCAGCCAGATGCTGATCGCGGGCGCGGTGAACTTCGTCGTCTTCATCCAGCGGCGCAACGACTACCAGAGCGGCGGCCGACTCCAGCGCATGGTCACCTCCATCCGCGAGGTCAACGGCGTCGACGGCCGCGTGCTGTCCAGCGAGGTCTTCGCCGAGGCGCCCGACGGCCGCGTCGTACCGCACGCACCGCTCGCCTGCCTGGAGGACCTGATGGCGCACGGATACCGGCCCGCCGGAACGTGGGGGTGAGCACATGAGTGAACTCGGCTCCATGGGCGGCCTGTTCTCCACGACCGTCCTGTACGCGCTCGTCTGCGGTGTCGCCGTCGGCGGCGGACTCGCGCTGCTCCTCATCGCCGTACGCGGACTGCCCGCCAAGCCCGAGCACGAGAAGCAGCGGGCGAGCGAGCGCGCCAACGAACTGATCCGGTTCGCCGGTCAGCGCGGGTCGCTCGCCGCGGGCGTAGGACTGGTCGTCCTGCTGCTCACCCGGTGGGCGGTGCTCGGCATCGCGGCCGGGATCCTCGTCTTCTTCTGGGACCGGCTCTTCGGCGGGGCCGCCGAGGAGCGGGCCGCCATGAAGCGGGTGGAGGCGCTCGCCTCCTGGACGGAGTCGCTGCGCGACACCATCGCCGGCGCGGTCGGCCTGGAGCAGGCCATCCCGGCGTCCGCGCGGGCCGCGGCCCCGGTGCTGCGGCCGCACCTGGACGCGCTCGTCGACCGGCTGCGCTCGCGCACCCCGCTGCCCGACGCGCTCCAGCAGCTCGCCGACGAGATCGACGACGCCTCCGCCGACATCATCGTCGCCGCGCTCATCCTCAACGCCCGGCTGCGCGGCCCCGGTCTGCGGCAGGTGCTCGGCGCGCTCGCCAAGTCCGCCCGCGAGGAGGTCGACATGCGTCAGCGCGTGATGGCCCAACGGGCGTCCACCCGGCGCTCGGTGCAGATCGTCGTCGCGGTGTCCGTGGCCTTCGTACTCGGCCTGTCCGTCTTCAACCGCGAGTTCGTCGAGCCCTACGGCGACCCGATCGGCCAGCTCGTCCTCGCCTGCGTCTGCGGCCTGTTCGCGCTCGGCTTCCTGTGGCTGCGCAAGCTGTCGACGATCGAGACACCGGAGCGCTTCCTGGTCCGCGACGAGGCGTCGGTGCAGTTCGTGCGGCCGCGGACACCCTCCGGTGCCGCCCAGCCGTCGCCGTTCCAGCCGGAGGAGGGGGCACGCCAGTGAGCGATGTGACGATGCCGATCGTCGTCGGCGCGATCTTCGGACTGGGCGTGTACACCCTCGTCCGCGCCCTGATGCCGACCAAACGCAGCGCCGTCGCCCAGGTCGCGCGGATCGACGCGATGCGGGCGCGGGGTGCGGCGTACGGATCGGCGCGCACCACGCAGGACACGGGCCGCTTCTCCTCGACCCGGACCGAAGTCGGCCGCCGGGTCGCCGAGTTCTACCTGCAGCAGGGCTGGGAGCAGCGCTCGCTGCGGGCGGACCTCGCGGTGCTGGAGCGCAGTTGGGAGAAGTTCCTGGCGACCAAGGTGCTGCTGGGGGTGGCGGGCCTGTTCTTCGGCCCGTTCCTGTTCGCGGTCGTCTGGACCCTCGGCTTCGGCAGCAGCCCGGTCATCCCGGTCTGGCTGGCCCTGCTCTTCGCGGTCCTCTTCTTCTTCCTCCCCGATGTGGAGGTACGGCGGGACGCCGCCGACAAGCGGCGCGACCTGCGGCGGGTGATCGGCGCCTATCTGGACCTGGTGTCGATGAGCCTGGCCGGCGGACGCGGTCTGCCGGAGGCGCTGATGGCGGCGGCCGAGATCTCGGACGGCTGGGCCAACCAGCGCATCCGCAACGCCCTCGCCGACGCCCGGATCACCGGCACCAGCCAGTGGCAGGCGCTGGGTGCGCTCGGCGAGGAGCTGGGCGTGGAGGAACTGAAGGACCTGTCGGCGTCGTTGGCCCTGGTCGCCGATGACGGCGCGAAGGTCCGGGAGTCCCTCGCCTCCCGCGCCGAGACCATGCGGCACCGCGAACTCGCCGAGATCGAGGGCAGCGCGGGCGAGAAGTCCCAGTCGATGCTCGTGGCGCAGCTGCTGCTGTGCGCCGGCTTCCTGGTGTTCCTGATCTATCCGGCCGCCATGCGCGTGTTCCAGGTCTGACGCCGACCAACCCTCTGAAAGGACAACTGACCATGACCGAACGGAACTTCCGTACCGGGATCCCGGCGGTGGACTTCCTCGTCACCTTCCTGCAGAGCCGTGTGCAGCGCGCCCGCTCCGGCGAACTGGACCGCGGCGCCTCGGCCGTGGAGTGGGTCATCATCTCCGCGGTCGTCGTGGCGATCGTCGGCGTGGTCGCCGCGATCATCAACCGCGCGCTGGAATCCGGCGCGGAGAACGTGGAGGACTGCATCGAGGGCGCCAGCGCGGCCGGCACCTGCTGAACATGGTGACGGGGGTGCAGCGACGTATGCGGGCCTGGGTACGCCGTAGACGGGAGGAAGCCGCCACGCGCGGCGACTCCGGCATGTCCGCGATCGAGTTCGTGCTGCTGACCCCCGTCCTGTTCTTCATGATCTTCGCGACCGTGCAGTTCGCGCTGTACTTCTTCGCCGATCACGTGGCCCAGGCGGCGGCCCAGGCCGGTGCCCGCAAGGCCCGTGCCACGGCGGACGCCCAGCCGGGGGGCTGGCGCGGCGAGGCCCGTACGGTCGTCGACAGCTACATCGAGCAGCTCGGCCCGACGCTGGTGCTCTCGCCGGACGTGACGATGCTCCAGCCGGAGCAGAACACGGTGGGCGTGGAGATCACGGCGCGGGTGCCGTCGGTCTTCCCGGGCCTGGACCTGACGGTGCACGCGCAGTCGGCGGGGCCGGTGGAGCGGTTCGTGCCGGAGGGGGAGAACTGATGCGGTCCCTGGGGGAGGACCGGGGCCTGTCCACCATCGAGGTCGTGATCCTCGCCCCGGTGATGATGCTGTTCATCCTGGTGCTGGTCGCCTTCGGGCAACTCGTCGACGGGCGGGGCGCCTTGGACGGTGCCGCCCGGGACGCGGCCCGCGCCGGGTCCATCCAGAAGGACCACGGCACGGCGATGGCCGAGGCCCGCAAGGCGGCTGCCGCGAACCTGGCGGACGTGTGCTCGGGCCCGGTGACGGTGACGCAGACGAGCGCGGGCTTCGACCCGGAGGTGGACCCCCTCTTCTCGGTCCAGGTCAGCTGCAGGGTCAGGGGCCTGGCGGTGCTCGGCCTGGACATCGACCCGACGATGGACGCGACCTTCAGCTCGCCGCTGGACCCCTTCCGGAGGTCGGCGTGAGACGGTGGTTCTCGCAGGTCCGCGCGGGGATGGATGACCGCGGTTCGGGCGCCGGCGCGGTGATCATCTTCGCGCTGCTGTTCCTGTCCCTCGCGGCGTTCGTCATCGACGGAGGCATGTCCATCAGCAAGCGCGAGCGCGCGGCCGACATCGCGGAACAGGCCGCCCGTTACGCCGCCCAGGACATCGACCGCGAGGCCCTCTACGACAACGAGGGCGGGCCCGCGCCGATCAACTACGAGAACTGCGACGCCCGTGTGAAGGCCTTCGCCCGCGAGATGGACATGACCGGTCCGGACATCGCGGCGACGCACTGCGTGGCGGCGGACGTGGACCAGGTGCAGGTCCAGGTCCAGCTCACGTACTCCCCGGTCTTCACCGGCATGTTCTACGGCGGTGACGTGATCGTCCGCGGGGAGGCCGTGGCGGAGAACGAGGTGGGCTGACGGGGCGCGGCCCAAGTCCCGGGCTCAGCCCTTGTCCTTCTTCGGCCGCTTGTCCTCGGTTTTCATCGCGTCGTTGACCTGCTTGGCGAGCTCGTCGTCGAGCTTCTTGAACTCGCGGACCACGGCGTCGGACATGCCGGCGAGGGCGTCGAGCTGCTGGCCGATGTCCTCGCGGCCGTCCTCCCAGTTGGACTCGAAGTCCCCGAGAGCGCTGTTGACGGTGCCGTCGCCGATGTCGTCCGCGTAGGCCTCGAACATCTTCTTGGTGTGGTTCATCCGGGTCTTGATGGACCGCAGCCGCCGCCCGTAGTCCTCCAGCTCGGTCAGCGGCAGCGACAGGTCGCTCTTGCCCTTGCCCATGTATGCGTCCCCCGACTGGTACTCGTAGGCTGATCGGCACCGTACATCGGATGAAGGGGGAAGGTCGACGTCATGGCCCGCTACATGGAGGCGCTCACGATCGAGCGCGGTGGCTTCCGGATCAAGGTGCCGGAGTCGTGGTGGGAGTTCGACGTCCGCCCGGAGTCCCGCGACGACTCGATCCGCCGCATGGTGAACGAGCGCGTAGCCGGCCACCCGGAGCTGTCCAAGTACCGCGACGTGTACGTGGAGTTCCTCCGCAAGGCAGCCGCCGACGCCTGGAAGTCGGGTGCGCTGTACTGCGGTTGCATGGCGGAGAGTTTCGGCGGCGACACCCCGATCACGGGCTCGGTGACGGTGTCCCTGGTGGGCGGCCGCTCGCAGTCGGGCGAGCCCCTGCCGACGGACCCGTCGGTCATGGCGAGCCAACTCGCGGTCAAGGAGGCCAAGAAGGAGGGCGACTCCTGGCGCAAGGTGACCACCGTCGACATCCCGGGCGTGGGCCCGGCGGCCCGGACGTACGGCATCGAGGACATCGCGGTCCCCGACGACGCCCTGAAGCGCACGATCCGCGCGGTGCTGATGCAGACCTTCATCCCGGTGCCGGGCCAGGAGGGAAAGGTGGCGCTGGTGGCGGGGAGCAGCCAGGTGCTGGATCTGGCGGACTCGTTCTTCGACATCTTCGATGCGATTACTTCTACGTTCCGCTTCGCGGAGTAGGTCGCGAGGAGAGATCCATGGAGAAGCCGGGCGCGGATGCCGTGCTCTCCCACCTCAAGGATCTTTGTCCCCCGCCACCCCGCCCCGTGGTCCAGCTGGTACCTCGGCCCGGACCAGGAGAACCCGGCCTGACCGTTCCCGCGAGCCACCGTGCATTGACCAGCACCTACGGGGCGGGCTGTTTCGACGAATTTTTGTGGATCTTCGCGCAGAGTGCGTCCAACGGGTATCTCGACATCGCCGAGCAGACCGGGCGGATGCGCGCACTCCTCCAGGACAGGCCGCTGCCCGTCCTGGATGCCTACCGGGCCGAACCCGGGGATCTCGTGCAGTGGGGTGTCACCGACAACGCCGATCTGCTCGCATGGATCCCCGAGGGTGACCCCGAACACTGGCCGACCGTGATCATCCAGGCCGGCCGGCTCGGTGCGGTCGTGAGTGCCCGCAGTTCGGCCGACCTCGTCCTCGCACTCCTCAGCGGGGCCCTGCGCGTCCCCTTCTTTCCCGACGACTTTCCCAGCGAGCGGCCCTCGTTCTCTCCGGACCCGTATCACTGAGTCCGCGGATCCACCGGTCACCCTTCGCATCGAACGTCTGACCCTTGTATGTTCCCGTGTGCATACGGTTGTTGGTGGTGCGTACGTGACGGGGGTTGCGGTATGGCGGGGCATCGGCCCACGGATTGGCATGTCCTGGATCTGGACGGTGATCCGGTGCCGGGGGATCCGCAGCAGGTGCGGCAGCTGGCGAAGAAGCTGCATGACTTCGCGGATGACGTGTCGGATGCGTTGCGTCTGGTGAAGGGGATGGCGGGGGAGGGCACGCTCGCGGAGTGGGCGGGTAAGTCGGCTGATGTCTTCAAGGAGGACTTCGCCGATGTGCCGAAGAATCTGAAGAAGCTGAAGTCGTCGTACGAGTTGTGCGGTGATGCGCTGGCGGATTACTGGCCGAAGCTGGAGCGGGCGCAGGCGTTGGCGGATCGGGCGCTGGCGCGGGGGCGGGAGGCTCGGTCGGATCTGGCGTCGGCCAAGTCGCGGCTGTCGACGGCTGATTCGTGGGTGACGCGGGCGGGGAAGGAGGCCGACAAGTACAAGGACGACCCGACGGGCAGTAAGGCGGCCGATAAGCCGGACGAGGCGAAGGTCCGCGCCGCCACCCGGGATGTGCAGCAGGCGGAGAGCGCGCAAGCGACCGCCCGCGGCGATGTCGCGGATGCGCAGGGTGCGTTGGATGCGGCGAAGAAGATGGCCGAGGACGCGCGCAAGATGCGTGAGGAGGCGGCCAGGACCGCGAAGACGAAGATCGATGAGGCGTCGGACGCGGGGATTCAGAACCGGTCGTGGTGGGAGGACATCGGGGACTGGTTCGTCGACAACTGGGACACGATCGTCGCGGTGTGCAAGGTCGTCGTGGCGGTGGTGGGTGTGATCGCGCTGATCATCGGGGGGCCGATCCTCGGCGCAATTCTGCTGGTGGCCGCGCTCGTGGTGCTTGCGGATACGCTCTACAAATATTCGCAGGGCCGGGCATCGCTCTGGGACGTGGCCTTCGCCGCACTGGGTTGTATACCCGCGTTCAAGGGCCTGACGACACTGGGCGGACTTGCCAGGGGCCTCAAGGGCGGTATGGCCGCCGTGAAGGGGATCCAGGGCGGCCTGAAGGGCATGGGGTTGGCCATACGAGGTCTGGGCAAGAACGCCCGCACCATGGTCACCGACGGCGCCAAGGGCGCCTACAACCGCGCCAAGAACCTGGTCAAGTCCAAGGGCAGTGACCCCGTCGACATGGCTTCCGGCGCCATGTACTTGCCGCAGACCGACGTCGAGCTGCCGGGCCTGCTGCCCCTGGCGTTCACTCGCCGCGTCGCCTCCGACTACCGCTGCGGATGGTGGTTCGGTCCCACGTGGGCCTCCACCATCGACCAACGCCTCGAAGTCGATGACACCGGCATCGTCTTCGTCACTGAGGACGGTCTGCTCCTCATTTATCCCCACCCCTCGAGCCCGCACATGTCGGTCCTGCCCGAGTCAGGCCCTCGACGACCTTTGACCCGTCTCGACGACGGCGGCTACCGCATCGACGACCCGCTCACCGGCCGCACCCATCACTTCACCCACCCCACCGCCGACGGCATAGCCCTGCCGGCGGGCATCAGCGACCGCAACCAGCACACGATCACCTTCGACCACGACGAGCACGGCACACCGCTCGCGATCCGCCACTCCGGTGGATATCAGCTCAAACTCACCACCGACGGAGGCCGCGTCACCGCCCTGAGCCTGGCTGGGGCAGCCGACGACGGCACTGACGTTCTCATCAAGCGGTACGGATACACCGACGGCAACCTCAGCGAAGTCGTCAACTCCTCCGGTCTGCCGCTCCGGTTTACCTACGATGAGCGACTGCGCGTGACCTCGTGGGAGGACACGAACCGAAGGCGATACCTCTACGCCTATGACGACCAGGACCGCTGCCTCGCCGAGGGCGGCGAGGCCGGACACATTGCAATCAGCCTCACGTACGACGGTACAGATCCCGCCTGGCCCGACTGCCGCGTCACCACCCTCACCACCGCCGACGGCACCGTCTCGCGCTTCGTCGTCGACGACCGGTGCCTGGTGGTCGCCGAAGTCGATCCGCTGGGGGGCACGGTCACTACGACCTATGACGCGCATCAGCACGTCATCGCGAGTACGGATCAACTCGGGCGGCGCACGACCTTCGTGCACAACCAAGTGGGGCAACCGCTGGAGGTGATCCGGCCCGATGGTTCCGCGGTACGTGCCGAGTACGACGAACGGGATGTCGTCTCGGCCATCACGTTGCCGGACGGCTCGGTCTGGCGGTACACCAACGACGAGCGCGGAAACGTCACCGCCATCACGGACCCCGTCGGCGCGACCACGCACTTCCTCCGGGGGGCGGACGGCAGTCTCGTTGAGGCCCGGGACGCGTCGGGCCGTGCTTCCGCCTACACCAACAATGCTGCTGGCCTCCCGCTCACGGTCACCGATGGCCTCGGCAATACCACGCGCTACGCGTACAACGCCTTCGGACTGACCACCGGGGTGACCGACGCGCTCGGTCACGAAACCCGCCTGGAGTGGACCGTCGAGGGCCTGCCCGCTCGACGAGTCGAACCGGATGGGACGTACGAGACCTGGGAGTACGACGGCGAGGGCAACTGCGTCCGTCATGTGGACGCGGTGGGTCAGGTGAGCACGTTCGAGTACACCCACTTCGACCGGCTCAGCGCACGCACCGGTCCAGGAGGCGAGCGTTTCACCTTCACCCACGACGCCGCTCTCCGCCTCACCACGGTGACCAACCCACAAGGCCTGAGCTGGGATTACACCTACGACGCGGCCGGGCGACTCCTGGCCGAGTCCGACTTCGACGGTCGCACCACCCGCTACGCCTACGACGCAGCGGGCCAGCTCGTGACCCGGACCAACGCCCTTGGACACAGCGTCCTCTACGAGCGGGACCCGCTGGGCCGGATCACCGCCAAGGACGCCGACGGAACCACCACTGTCTACACGTACGCGGTGAACGGTTCACTGATCGGTGCTGTCGGGCCTGACAGCAGCCTGCGAGTGGAACTCGACCCGCTGGGCCGTCGTATCCGGGAGTCCGTCGACGGCCGGACCGTGAGTTTCGCCTACGACGCCGCCGGTAATCGGACGTCGCGCATCACCCCATCGGGCGCGCGCAGCACCTGGGAGTATGACGCCGCCGGCCGCACCGCGCGGCTGGCCACAGCGGGTCACACCATCGACTTCGGGCACGACGCGGCGGATCGGGAGATCGTTCGCCGCGTGGACGGCGCACTCACCCTCACTCGCGGTTATGACAGCCTCGATCGGCTGATCACGCAGGTGAGTACGGCGCCTGGTGACCGCCTGATATCCGAGCGCACCTACACCTACCGCCCCGACGGCTACCTCATAGGTACCCAGGACTCCCGCACGGGCAATCGAGGCTTCGACCTCGACGTCCAGGGGCGGGTCACGGCGGTGCACGCCGAGGGCTGGAGCGAGCGCTATGCCTACGACTCCGCCGGCAATCAGACGGAGGCCGAGTGGCCCGCGCGGCATCCCGGGCATGAAGCCGCCGGGTCGCGCGCGTACACGGGCACACGGCTCACGCGGGCCGGTGGCGTGCACTACGAGTACGACGCCCAGGGACGCGTTGTCGTACGACGTAAGACGCGGCTATCCCGCAAGCCCGACATCTGGCGCTACGAGTGGGATTGCGAGGACCGGCTCGCGGCTGTCATCACGCCGGACGGCAGTCGCTGGCGATACACATACGACCCACTGGGCCGACGGACCGCGAAGCTCAGACTCGACGCCGACGGGGTGACCGTCCTGGAGCGCACCGTCTTCACCTGGGACGGAAACACGCTCTGCGAACAGACCACCGAGCACGGCGGCACGGGTGGCAACACCACGCTCACCTGGGATCACGACGGTCTGTCTCCTCTCAGCCAGGCCGAACGCATCTGGGCGGCGGAGGCACCGCAGGAAACCATCGACGAGCGCTTCTTCGCCATCGTCACCGATCTCGTGGGCACTCCGACCGAGCTGGTCTCCCCGAACGGGGAAGTCGCCTGGTACACGAGGTCAACACTCTGGGGGACCACTGCCTGGAACAGCGGTGCGCGTGCATACACCCCGCTGCGCTTCCCGGGCCAGTATCACGACCCGGAGACCGGTCTCCATTACAACCACCACCGGCACTACGACCCTGAGACCGCGCGCTACACCAGCCCCGACCCCCTCGGCCTGCTGCCGGCGCCGAACCCCGTCACCTACGTCCACAACCCCCACAGCTGGTCGGATCCGCTGGGTCTGGCACCTCGGTGCCACCAGCACGGTGGCGACACCGGCAGCCCCGACGGCCCCGGGCTGCTCCCCGGCCCCGCGCCACAAAGGGCTGTGGACATGCTGAACAAGGTCAATGCCCGGCCCGGAAGTATCGGGAAGGTCGACGGCTACCATGGCAACGCGAACTGGGGTAACAACAAGGCCCAGCTGCCAGGCGGCAAGTACAAGGAGTGGGACGTCAACGCCAAGGTCGACCTCCCGCAGTGCAGCGCACCCGGTTGCGGCAAGGAGATCAGGGGCACTGAACGTCTTCTGACCCCGAAAGACGGCCCCGGTCCCGCTTACTACACACCGGACCACTACGGAACCTTCTACTACGTTGGTGAATTCACAGGGTGATCCAGAAATGACTGGTTTCGACATCACAGGGACTTCGGAGCCCTGGGTCGTCTTCGTTCCCGAAACGGACGTCGAAGTGCCACGGCAGCTGTCGGGCCTGGAGTCGAAAGGCGGACAGGTCTACCACCTCGACTCCCGCGAGCTGATGACGGAACAGGGAATCTACGGCGCATTCGCCCAAGCTCTGCAGTTTCCCGGCTACTTCGGCAGGAACTGGGACGCGATGGTGGACTGCCTGGACGACCTGTGCGGCGCGGTGACTCGGGGAGTGGGAATCGCCGTCGTCGTCGACGAAGCGGACCGGCTGCTGGATACGGAGCATTTCCCCCTGTTCGTATCGGTCCTCTGTCAGGGAGCCGATCGCGCGAATTCGGCGGTGGACCTGGACGGATTCCCTCAGGACCGGCCGGCCGTCGCCGAGCACTTCGTTTTTCGGTTCCGTGATTTCGATTCCGAGAGGATTGCACTCCGGGTGGGCCAACCGGACCTCACTCTCACCAAGGAGGACGGGTTCGTCGGGGCTGCGCTCAACCCCGATGAGTGGCATTGAGGGCGTCAGTTGCGGAAGGCCTGATCGCGCGCGCGGTGTTCGGGCCGCTCGGCGGGGTGGTGGAAGTCGGTGCGGTGAACTCCACCGGCACCTGGCGGCTCACCGAGGTCTCCATGGGCGACTATCTGGCGCGTCACCGGTCCGACGTCGAGCGCCTGATGGAGGGCATCCGGTCCGTCTGCCGGTTCGGTGACGACGCGATGGCGATCGTCGACGAGTTGGGCAGATTCCGCGACCATGACGTGCCCGCGGCCTTCCTGCTGCTCTGGTCAGGGGGCATCACGGGTGTGCCGCAGCCGCTGGAGCGACTTGAGGAGCCGCCGGTGGTGCGGCGGATGTGCCGTATGGCGGCGGACCTGCAACTCACCCTCTTCCTGCAGGCCCTGATCAATGCCGCGATTGCCGCTGGGACGGAACCCGGACGAGGGGCGCCCGAAATCGCCGAAATTCTGGCTGGCGCCTCCGACTTGGCCGATGCCACGGGCCGAAGCACCCCGGCGGACATCTTCAGGATGTGGCGGGTCGCTCATCTCCCGGCCATCCTCCGCCCTGAGTCGGACGCTCCGGAGAGCGGCAAGGCCGGCTTCCGGGCATACGACCGGCTGCTGGAGGAACTGCTCGCAGCAGCCTGACGGTACGACAAGGGGGGTGCCCCACCGTGACGCGCGGATGGGACTGGAAGACCGGCGAAGGTGTGTCGCGTATCGATGACCCCGCCGAGGTCGACGCCGCCTTCGAGCGGGGTGAATGGCCGCTCGGTTCGGCGGTGATCGGATTGGCCTTCAACTGCTCGTTGTCCGAGGCCTCACCACGGATCATCAGGGCGATGCGGTTGACGGACCCGCATCAGCGAGGCTTCGCGTTCACGGCGGCGGGTACGGCGGCGCGGCTCAACAATGAGCTGACGCCGGAGCTGTACGAGGTGCTGCGCGCCGAGGGCCGCGGCGGTTTCGCCGAGAACGCCATCAGGGACACGCTGACATTTGTGCCGTTTCGCAAGCTCACGCCGTGGTTCAAGTGGCAGAAGATGCGGACAAACGTGGTGGACAAGCTGGACGCCTGGCGCCTGACCGCCACGGACGCGGCCGAGGACGCCTGGAAGGCCCTGCGTCGGCGGCGTCGCTCGTGAAACTGCAGCAGCACGAGCAGCGATAGTCCGCGGAGACCGACCGGGTGCTCCGCGGAGCCGGCTGGTACCCGGGCCGCTCGGTGTGCACGGCTGAGTGGGAGAACACGCTCCGCGAGCACGGCGGCTTCGAGATCCACGAGGCGGCCCGGCGCTTTCTCACCGAGTTCGGCGGGCTGGAGAGCAGTGAACGAGGGCCTGGGAGGACGATGGCCCGCATGGGGTTCACTTTCGACCCGTCCGTGGCCGCATGGGACGACGAGATCTTCGACGTCCTCAGCGAGGGGGCCGGGGTCGACCTCTACCCGATCGGGGCGGCCGATCGCCGCAACACCTATGTGGGGATCGCTCCGAACGGCGCGGTATACGTCGGCATGGACAGCGTCACGTTGCTGGCGGAAGCGGCGGACGAGGCACTGGAGAAGCTGGTCGAGGGCATCCGATAGAGGGTGAGGTCGCTCATGAGCGAGGCCAGTGGGTGGGACGTCGTCTTCGTCGCCCGAGGGACGGCCGAGGTGCACCGGCGGCTACAGGAGTTGGAGGAGGCCGGGGGCCGTGTCCTTCGTCTCGACTCCCGTGACCTGATGACCGAGCAGGGGATCTACGACACGTTCGCCGAAGCTCTGCTGTTTCCCGCCTACTTCGGCAGGAACTGGGACGCGATGGTGGACTGTCTGGACGATCTGTGCGGTGCGGTGACCGGCGGGGTTGGGGTTGCCGCTGTCATCGGCGAAGCGGATCGACTCCTGGAAGCGGACCACTTTTCCCTGTTCGAGTTCGACGAGTTGAACGAGTTCGACCGGGAGAGGATCGCCCGCAGGGTGGCGCACCCCGACCTGACGATCACGGTCGGGGAGGGATTCGTCGCGGCCGCTCTGAACCCGTAGGTGTGGCACCAGCGGAGAGCCCCCTGAGCCTGCCGTCGGCGATTGTGTGGGGAATGTGAGGAGTCACCCGGTCCCGGGCGCCCGTGCCCACCTGGCCTTCGACGACCCCGCGGCGAGTCCATAAGATCTCTGTAGGCTCAGCAACCCATCACACCTCACCCCGCACGCCGAACCTCGCACCTCGCCACACACGACCACACACCCCAGGACACCTCCCATGCCGCGACGCTCCAGCTCGACGGGAAGCCCGACGGGAAGCCCGACCACCCCGCGGAACCGGACCCCGCAGCCCGTGCGGGTGCACCGGCGTTCGGTCGGGGACTTCGTCAAGGCGTTCCTCGCGTTCGTCGCGCTGCTCGTGCTGGTCGTCGGGGTGCCCGGGGCGCTGGCGACGCAGTTGGGGTGGCCGCTGCCCAGTACCTGGGCCCCGCAGAGGTGGCTGAGCGACGAGCTCAGCGTCGGCACCTTCCTCGACATCCTCACCTTCTTCGTCTGGGTCGCCTGGGCCCAGTTCACCGCCTGCGTGATCGTCGAGATGAAGGCCGCGCTGTCGGGCGTCGGCGTCCCCGGGCGCGTACCCGGCGCCGGGCCCAGCCAGTTGCTCGCCCGCCAGCTCGTCGCCGCGCTGCTCCTCGTCGGCGCCACCGCCGCCAGCCTCACGCCGGGGCTCTCCCAGCTCGGCCAGAGCCTGGACACCGACCAGCGCGGTACCGTAGCCGCCGCCCAGCAGGCGCCCGGCGGCGGTCTCTTCGCCCAGCAGCAGGAGCAGGCCGCGGCCTCGGCCGCCGCCCTCGCCGAGCAGGCGTCCCACGCCGAGGCGGCAGCGCCCAGCAGCGCCAAGGACGGCGCCACGAAGTACTACCGGATCCAGCCGCCCGAGGGCCGCCACCACGACTCCCTGTGGGAGATCGCCGAACGGCACCTCGGCGACGGCCGCCGGTACAAGGAGATCTACCAGCTCAACAAGGACCGGGTGCAGCCCGACGGCAGCAAGCTGTCCGAGGCCAGCCTCATCCGGCCCGGCTGGATCATGGAGATGCCGGGCGACGCCCGCGGCGGCGAACTCGTCGAGATGCCCGACGAGTCCCCCGACGTCTCGCCGGAAGTCGAGCAGCAGATCCACGACTACGCCAAGACCGGCGGCGACCACGCCCAAGGGGGCGGCGGCGCGGGGGCCGCCCACGTCTCCCTCCCCGAGCAGCGCCCCGCCCCCGACCGGCACACCGGGCACCAGCAGCCGGCCCCCCAGGCCACCCCGGCCCAGGAGTCCGACTCGTCCTTCGGCCTCCCCGAAGCCCTCCTCACCGCCCCCCTCCTCGCCGCCGGCCTCCTCGGCGCCCTCGGCCGCCGGCGCCGCCAGGCCATGTGGCAGTCGGCGCTCGGTTCCGTCGGCGGGCGGCGCGGCATGGAACCGCCCACGCCCACCGGCGACGCCGCCGACGCCCAGGACGCCCTCCTGGTCGGCGCCGACCCGGAAGGCGTACGACTGCTGGACCGTTCCCTGCGCGGGCTCGCCGCGTCCCTCGCGGCGGAGTCCCGCGCCCTGCCCACCGTCTACGCAGCCTGGCTCAGCAACGGCGATCTGCATCTCCAGCTCGCCCAGCCCGCCGGGAAGCCCCCCGCGCCCTGGCAGCTCGGCCAGGACCAGACCTTCTGGATGCTGGCCCGCAGCGACGCCGAACGGTACGAGGACGCGGACACCGCCGCGCCCTACCCCGGCCTCGTCAGCCTCGGCACCATGGACGACTCCCGGCTGCTGCTGAACCTGGAGTCCGTCCCGGGCATCGTGTCGCTGAGCGGACGCGAGGCCGACCGGGCCGCCGTATTCGCCTCCGTCGCCGCCGAGTTGGCCACCAACGGCTGGTCCGACCGCATGACCATCACCCTCGTCGGGTTCGGCCAGGACCTCACCCCGCTCGCCCCCAACCGGCTGCGCCACCTCGACGGCATCGACGACCTCATCGAGACCATGGAGGCGGAGACCCGGCAGCGCCGCGGCGCGCTGGGGGCCACCGGACACGACTCCGTGCTCACCGGCCGTACCGGGCCGGCCCAGCACACCCGTTGGGCCCCGCACCTCGTCCTGCTCGCCGCGCAGCCCTCCGCCGAGGACGCCGTCAAGCTCGCCGAACTCGCCTCCGACGCAAGCCGGCTCGGCATCGGCTACCTCGTCGGCACCGAGACCGGCGATCTGCCGGGCGCCGCCTGGGAGATGGAGATCACCGGCGAGGGCAAGCTGCTCGCCCCGCTGCTCGGCCTCGAACTCGAGGCGCAGCTCCTGCCCGCCGCCCAACAGCGGGCCGTCGTCGAGCTGTTCGTCCAGGCGGACCCCGACCACGGCCCCGAGGGCGGCCCCGCCAATACGCCGCCGTTCCTCGTCGACATCAGCGAGCAGGGACGGCCCGCGGTCTACGCCCGGCTCGTCGGCCCGTACGAGATCATCGGCCTCGACACCCCGGACGGCGAGCGCAGCGCCCTGCTCCACGAGGCGCTCGCGCTGCTGCTGCTGCACCGCGAGGGCGTGCACCCGCGCGTGCTGTCCTCCGCGCTGTGGCCGCGCGGAGTCACCGAGGACGTGCGCGACGCGCTGCTGGAGCGGCTGCACGCGTGGCTCGGCACCGACCCGGACGGCAGCCCCCGGCTGCGCACCGACGCCACCGGGCGGCTCACGCTCGCCAAGTCCGTCGTCTCCGACCTCGACGTGCTGCGCTCGCTCTACCACGAGGCCACCCAGGGCCGGGGCGTCAACAGCCGACAGGTCCGGGGGCGGCTGCTCACCGACGCGCTCGTGCTGGTGCGCGGACCGCTGCTCGCCGACCGGCCCGAGGGCCGCTACCGCTGGCTCACCCACGAGATCATCGACGCCCAGCTCCCGCTGCTGGTCGCGGACATCGGGCTCGCGCTGTCGGCGTTCCACCTGGAGAAGGACCGCGCGGAGAAGGCCATCGAGGCACTCACCGCCGCCCTGAACTCCGCGCCCGCCGACGAGCGCCTGTGGCACGAGCTGCTGCGCGCCACCCACGCCACCGGCGACACCGCCCGCCTCCAGGCCCTGGCCGCCGACCTGATCACCCGCAGCGGGGCGCGCGGGCTGCCGCCGCGCACGGAGGCGCTGCTCGACGAGCTGCTGCCGGCCTGGCGCTCCGGCGCCGTCGCCGCGGGATGACCGAGGTGATCGCCGCCGCCCTGTGGGGTGCGGCGGCGGGCGCGTTCCTGCCCCGGGCCGTGTACCGCTTCTCGGCCCCGGCCGGGGAGCCCTGGCGGGACGGCTGCCCGGACGGACATCCGGTACGCGGCTGGCTCGGGCGCGCGCACTGCACGACCTGCGCACGGTCCTACGGTCCCGGCGCCGCCCCCCTCTCCCTGGCCACCGCCCTCGTCTGCGCCGCCCTCGCCGCGGCCACCGGCACCCGCCCCGAGCTGGGCGTATGGCTGCTGCTCGCCCCCCTCGGCGTGCTGCTCGCGGTCGTCGACTTCCGGGTGCAGCGGCTGCCGGACCCGCTGACCCTGCCGTTCGCGGCGGCCGCCCTCGCCCTGCTCGGCGTGGCCGCATTCGTCCCCGAGCACACGGGGGAGTGGCTCACCTCTCTCTACGGCGCCCTCGCCCTCGGCGGCGGCTACCTCGTCCTCTTCCTCATCAACCCCTCCGGCATGGGCTTCGGCGACGTCAAGCTCGCCCTCGGCATGGGCGCGGTCCTCGGCTGGTACGGCTGGTCCACGCTCATGCTCGGCACCTTCGCCGGCTTCCTGCTCGGGGCGCTGTACGGCGGCGCCCTCGTCGTCGCCCGGCGGGCGGGGCGCAAGACGGCGATCCCGTTCGGCCCGTTCCTGATCACCGGGGCTTTTCTGGGCCTGCTGGCCGGGGCCTACGCAGCCTGACGTCGGACGCCGATTAGGCCTGGCGTACGCTGGATCAGTCCGTCCACAACCCTTGACGAAAGGGACGCCGCCGGTGACCGAGAAGGCCGACCTTCAGTCCGTCCTCGACCGTGCCGCCGCGGGCGGGCGCATCACGCCCGAGGAGGCGCTCGACCTCTACCGCGACGCCCCGCTGCACGCGCTCGGCGCCGCCGCCGACGCCGTGCGCCGCCGCAGGTACGCGGGCACCGAGCACATCGCGACGTACATCATCGAGCGCAACATCAACTACACGAACGTCTGCGTGACGGCGTGCAAGTTCTGCGCCTTCTACGCCGCCCCCAAGGACACGGCCAAGGGCTGGACCCGCGACCTCGACGACATCCTGCGCCGGTGCGCGGAGACCGTCGAGCTCGGCGGCACCCAGATCATGTTCCAGGGCGGCCACCACCCGGACTTCGGCGTCGAGTACTACGAGCACCACTTCGCCGCCATCAAGAAGGAATTCCCCCAGCTGGTCATCCACTCGCTGGGCGCCTCCGAGGTCGAGCACATGGCCCGCATCTCCCAGGTGTCCGTGGAGGAGGCGATCCGGCGGATCCACGCCGCCGGCCTCGACTCCTTCGCCGGTGCCGGCGCCGAGCTGCTGCCCGCCCGCCCCCGCAAGGCCATCGCGCCGCTGAAGGAGTCCGGCGAGCGCTGGCTGGAGATCATGGAGATCGCCCACGGGCTGGGCGTCGAGTCCACCTCCACCATGCTGATGGGCACCGGCGAGACCAACGCCGAGCGCATCGAGCACCTGCGGATGATCCGCGACGTACAGGACCGCACGGGCGGCTTCCGCGCCTTCATCCCGTACACCTACCAGCCCGAGAACAACCACCTGAAGGGCCGCACCCAGGCCACGCTCTTCGAGTACCTGCGAATGATCGCCATCGCCCGGCTCTTCATGGACAACGTCGCCCACATCCAGGGCTCCTGGCTCACCACCGGCAAGGAGATCGGCCAACTCTCCCTGCACTACGGCGCGGACGACCTCGGCTCGATCATGCTGGAGGAGAACGTCGTCTCCAGCGCGGGTGCCAAGCACCGCTCCAACCGGCTGGAGATCATCGACCTGATCCGCAAGGCGGGGCGGGTTCCCGCCCAGCGGACGACGACGTACGAGCACATCGTCGTGCACGACGACCCGGCGGACGACCCCGTCGACGAGAGGGTCATGTCGCACATCTCGTCCACGGCGATCGAGGGCGGTACGGCGCACCCCGAGCTGAAGCTGCTGGCCTCCAACTAGGCCCGCCGTGCTGACGATCCACGCGGCGCCGCTCGTCCTGCCGGTCGGCGCCGCGCCGGTGCCCGACGGGGCGGTCGTCGTCGACGGCGACCGCGTCGCGGCCATCGGGCCGTACGGCGAGCTGGCCGCGTCCTTCGGGAGCGCGCGCACCCGCCGCTGGCCGGGAGTGCTGACCCCGGGGCTGCGGCAGTGGCACGGGCGGTGGCTGCTGACCCGGGTCTACCACCCCGACCCCCGCGAGGCGGACGAACTCGGCACCGAGCCCGTCACGGGTGCCGCCCTCGACGAACTCGCCCCGGACGCGGGCCGGATGGCGGGCAGCGTCCGCCGCGGGCTGCAGCGGATGCTCGCGCACGGGACGACCCACCTCGGCGGCCCCTTCCCGCACGCCGTACGGCAGTCCGTGGTGCGCGCGGGACTGCGCGAGGTGCCCGAGCCGTGGCGCTCGGCCCCGCCGGTGTGGGACGGGCCGGACCTGGATCCCTTCGCCGAGGGCTCCGGCCTCCCTGATACCGTCCACGGCCCGCTCACCGTCGGCGGCGCGGCCGATCTCGCGGTCTTCGACGTGCCGGACGAGGCGGCACTGCTCGCCGAGGGGGCGCGGACCTGCGTGGCCACGGTGCTCGGCGGCCGGCTGGTGTACCGGCGGCGCTGACCCCTCAGCCGGCGAACGCCTCCCCGAACGCGCCTGAACTCTGCTTCACCCCACTGCACTTGGTCAGTGAGTCCGCCCCCTCCGCACACTCCTGGTCCCGAAGCGTCGACCACATCGACACCCAGGCGATCTCCTTCCGCTCCGCGAACCGCCGTACCTGCGCCGCGTCCTGGAGCGTGAAGGTCTCGCCGTCGACATCGTTCACGCCGATCATCGAGGTCAGCGCCATGCCCCGCCAGGCGGCGGCGGAGGACGTGCCGAAGACGTCCCGGAGCTGGGCGTGCGCCGCCTTCGCCGCGGTGAGGGCGTAGTCGCCCATGTCACCGCCGTAGGACTCGCCGTAGTTCATCGTCATGAGGTTGACGGTGGAGACCTGGACGGCGTGGTCGTTGGCCGAGCGGAGGAGGGCGACGCCGGCGTCGTCGAGGCCGGCCGGCATCACCGGGAGCGTGAAGGAGACCGTGAGACCGGTGCGCTCCCGCTGGAGCAGGGCTATCGCCTCCGCGCGCAGGTCCACCGAGTCGGAGTCGGTCAGTTCGTCGCCCTCGATGTCGAAGTCGGCCTGGGTGGAGCCGGCCGCGTCGAGTGCGTCGCCGTACGCCTTCGCCAGCGCCTCGGCGCTGTCGCAGTGCTGGGCGAGCTCGTCCCCGGAGGCGCCGCCGAAGGAGACCCGGACCGTGGCACCGGACTCCTTCAGCTCGGCGACCCGGGACGCCACCCGGGCGGCGTCCACGTCGTACACCCCGCTCCAACTCGGCGTGCAGTCACTGCCGTCCGCGATCACGAAGGCCAGGTTGTACGTCGCCGGGGAGCCGGCCGTGTCGGTGGCGGAGGCGGTGAGGGCGCTGACGTAGGGGGCGTAGGGCGTGGTGCTCTCGGTGCTTGCCGTGCTTCCGGATTCCGCCGAGCATCCACTCGTTGCCAGGGCAAACATCAGGGTGAGTCCGGCCGTCGCCTTCAGAAATCTCCGCATCCACCGAATGTCCCACATCGCCCCCGGAAGTCAGCCGCAGCGGCCGAACTCTCAGCGAACGGACAGCTCAGGGAGTTTTTCATGGGCGTCTCACATGAATACCGGCGCCTCGGACACATAAAGCTTCCCTACTGTCCGGGGAATGCATTCCGAGCCTGCCATCGAAAGCCGCGCCGCGATCCGCGGTCGCCGCCGCAAACGCGGCAACGGGTCCGTCGAAGGGCCCGTGTTCGTTGACAACTCCGGACGCCGGTCGCGGATGCTGCGCCGTATCGGCATCGTCGTGGGCGTGGGCTGCGTCGGGTACGCGGTCGTCCTGGGGATGGCCTTCATGGGCATCGGCACCTCGATCACCCCGGCCGAGCTGCTGCCGTTCGGCACCAGTGCCCAGGGCGCCGGGCCGGGCGGTGTCCCGGGCGAGCAGCCGCAGGGCGGCATGGGAGGCCAGGTCCCGCCCAGCGGCGCCCCGTCGGCCCCGCCGGCCGGCACACCCGCGCCCACCGCTCCCGCGTCCACCTCCGCCGCTCCCGCGTCCACCTCCGCCGCCTCCGCGTCCACCTCCGCCGTGGCGGACTCCGCCAACTGACCCTGGACCGCAGCCACTCCATGACTACGACGCCACCCTCACGCGGCCGTCGGCGCGCCCCCACCCGGATGAAACGGGTGGCCGGCAAGGCCGCGGCGCTGCAGAAACCGCGTGTCATCCTCGCCCTGCTGCTCCTGCTCGCGCTGACCAGCGTCATGCTGCTGGACGGCTACCTGCGCGCCGAGGTCGGCGGCGACCAGCGCGTGCGCAGCGGGGCCAGCTCCAGCGACGTGCCCGACGACATCCTCGACGGCGGCCCGATCCTCACCTTCCGGGGCGGCCGGGCCGGCACGGTCTCGGTCCCGGACAAGACCATCGCCCTCACCTTCGACGACGGCCCGAACCCCACCTGGACGCCCCAGGTCCTGGAGATCCTGGAGGAGTACGACGTCCCGGCCACCTTCTTCGTGGTGGGCTCGATGGTCTCCCGCTACCCGGACATCGTGAAGGACCTGGTCGACCAGGGCAACGAGGTCGGCATCCACACCTTCACCCACGTCGACCTGTCGTACCAGAGCGACGCCCGGGTCACCCGGGAGATGACCCAGACCCAGCTCGCCCTCGCGGGCGCGGCCGGCATCACGACCACGCTGTTCCGGGCGCCGTACTCCTCGGAGACGGACGCCATCGACAACTACAGCTGGCCCGTGTACCAGGAGCTCGGCGAGGACGGGTACACCAGCGTCTTCATCGACACCGACAGCGACGACTGGAAGCGGCCGGGTGTCTCGAAGATCGTCAAGTGGGCCACTCCGGCGGAGGATCAGGGCGCGTCCGTGCTCTTCCACGACGCCGGCGGCGAGCGGTCCCAGACGATCAAGGCGCTGCCCCGCTACATCGAGAAGATGCGGGCGAAGGGATACACCTTCACCACGATCAGCGGGGTCATGCAGGAACAGGGACCCGCTGCCGCTCCCGGCGGCTCCGGCCTCCAGGCCGCCCACCGCGAGGCCACCGGCGCCCCCCTGTACGAGGGCAAGGCCCTCGTCGCCGCCGTCGCCGTCGCCGAGTGGACCGTACCGGCGCTCTCGGTCGGCCTGATGGTCGTCGGGGTGGCGGTGCTGGGCCGGTTCGGGATGATGCTGCTCCTCGCCCGCCGCCACTACCGGCAGCGCAACAGACGCCGGTTCAGCTGGGGTCCGCCGGTCACCGCGCCGGTCAGCGTGATCGTCCCGGCGTACAACGAGAAGGAGTGCATCGCCAACACCCTTGAATCGCTGGCGAGGAGCACCCATCCGATCGAGATCATCGTCGTCGACGACGGCTCCACCGACGGCACCTCCGAGATCGCCCGGGCCGTGGCCGACTCACTGGGCATGCGCAATGTCCGCGTCGTCCGCCAGGAGAACGCGGGCAAGCCCGCCGCGCTGAACAACGGCGTCCGCAGCGCCAGTCACGACATCGTCGTGATGATGGATGGCGACACCGTCTTCGAGCCGGACACCGTACGGCAGCTCGTGCAGCCCTTCGCCGACCCGGAGGTCGGCGCCGTCGCGGGCAACGCCAAGGTCGGCAACCGCGACACCGTCATCGGCGCCTGGCAGCACATCGAGTACGTGATGGGCTTCAACCTCGACCGGCGCATGTACGACCTGCTGCGCTGCATGCCCACCATCCCGGGCGCGATCGGCGCGTTCCGCCGGGAAGCGGTGCTGGAGGTCGGCGGGATGAGCGAGGACACCCTCGCCGAGGACACCGACATCACCATCGCCATGCACCGCGCGGGGTGGCGGGTCGTCTATCAGGAGCACGCGCGCGCGTGGACCGAGGCGCCGGGCTCGCTCAGGCAGCTGTGGTCGCAGCGCTACCGGTGGTCGTACGGCACCATGCAGGCGCTGTGGAAGCACCGCAAGTCCCTGACCGACAAGGGGCCTTCGGGCCGCTTCGGGCGGGTCGGCATGCCGCTCGTGGTCGTCTTCCAGATCGTCACGCCGGTCTTCGCCCCGCTGATCGACGTCTTCACCGCCTACTCGATGATCTTCATCGACTTCGGGGCGGCCCTGCTGGCCTGGCTCGCGGTGCTGGCCGTCCAGCTGGTGTGCGCGGCGTACGCCTTCCGCCTCGACCGCGAGAAGTACCGCTATCTGCTGATGATGCCGCTCCAGCAGCTGGCCTACCGGCAGATGATGTACCTCGTCCTGATCCACTCCTGCATCACGGCCCTGACCGGCGGCCGGCTGCGCTGGCAGAAGCTGAAGCGCACCGGTGAGGTCGGGACACCGGCGGGGGCGGGCTGAGTGGGCGCGCACCGGCGCGGGGGGACGGTCACCGCCGTAGCGGCCCACCCCGTTCGTGACCGCTACTTCGACACCCTCCGCGCGGTCGCCCTGATCCGGGTCGTGACCTACCACACCTTCGGCTGGGCCTTGGCCGGACTCGTCTTCCCCTCCATGGGCGTCATGTTCGGCCTGGCCGGCACCCTGATGGCCAAGTCCCTGGAGCGGTCCGCGCCGAAGGTGGTGCGCGGACGTCTGCGTCGTCTCCTGCCGCCCTTCTGGTTCTGGGCCTTCTTCGTGGTCCTCGCCATGCTGATCCACGGCTGGATGCCGGGCCCGGCGATCGTCTACTGGGTCCTCCCGCTCGGCGACCCGCCCGGCAGCGCGTGGGGCGTCCAGGCGTACGAGATCCTCTGGTACCTGCGGACCTACCTCTGGCTCGTGCTCCTGTCTCCCCTGCTGCTGAGGCTGTTCCGGCTCGCGCCCCTGGCCGTCCTGCCGGCCTCGCTCGCCCCGGTCCTGGTGCTGCACTTCCTCTGGACACCCCCGGACGACCGGCTCGGCAGCGCCCTGTGGGACCTGTCGACGTACCTCTTCTGCTGGATCCTCGGCTTCGCGCACCGCGACGGCGTGCTCCAGCGGACGAGACCGGCGGCGGTGGTCCTGCTGTCGCTCGCCGCGCTCGGCTACGGCGGCTGGTACGCCTTCGCCCACCAGGGCGCGTACGGCACCTACGACCTGGACGAGATCCCGCTCGCGCAGGCCTTCTGGTCGGCGGGGTTCGTGACGCTGCTGATGTGGGCCAAGGCGCGGTTCCGCATCGACTTCGCGGGGCTGGCCCGGTTCCGTCGGCTGGACCGGCTGGTGACGGTCTTCAACGCGCGTGCCGTGACGATCTACCTCTGGCACGAGATCGCCCTGATCCTCGCAGTCCCGCTGATCGACCGGTTCTGGGAGGTGCCCGCCTTCGCGGCGTATCTGCCGCTGGAGAGCCAGTGGTTCCTGTTCGGCGTCGGCTGGGTGCTGATCGCGGGGTTGGTCCTGCTGTGCGGGTGGGTGGAGGACGTGGCGGCGAAGCAGCGGCCGAGGCTTCTGCCGGGACGGGGTGCTGCAAGAATGGGCGCGTGACCCGCGCTTCCCTGAACAAGCAGCCGCACGAAGTCGCCTCGATGTTCGACGACGTCGCGGAACGGTACGACCTGACGAACGACGTGCTCTCGCTCGGCCAGGACCGGGTGTGGCGCAAGGAGGTCGCCAGAGCGGTCGACGCCCGCCCCGCGCAGAAGGTCCTGGACCTGGCCGCCGGTACGGCGACCTCCTCCCTGCCCTTCGCCCGCACCGGTGCCTATGTCGTCCCCTGCGACTTCTCGCTCGGCATGCTCCAGGTCGGCAAGCGCAAGCACCCCTGGCTGCCGCTGACGGCGGGCGACGCGACGAGGCTGCCCTTCAAGGACGACGCCTTCGACGCCGTCACGATCTCCTTCGGCCTGCGCAACGTCCAGGACTTCGACGCCGCCCTGCGCGAGATGTACCGGGTGACCAGGCCCGGCGGCCGGGTCGTCATCTGCGAGTTCTCGCACCCGACCTGGGCGCCCTTCCGGACCGTCTACACCGAGTACCTGATGCGCGCCCTGCCGCCGGTCGCCCGCGCGGTCTCCTCCAACCCCGAGGCGTACGTGTACCTCGCGGAGTCCATCCGCGCCTGGCCCGACCAGCCCGCCCTCGCCGAGCGGCTGCGGAAGGCCGGCTGGTCGAAGGTGGCCTGGCGGAACCTGACCGGCGGGGTCGTCGCCCTGCACCGGGGCTTCAAGGAGAGCTGAGGCGCCGGGCGCTTCGAGGCGAACTGAGACACGCCGTCGCTCAGGCGAACCCGGACGCCGGGGCGTAGGAGTGACCGGTCGGCTCGTCCAGCTCCCGCTGCGTCCCACCGCCCGGCGGACGCGGCGCTCTCGGCTCGCGCACCCCGGAACCTCCGCCGCCCTCGCCCTCGGCGAACTCGAACCAGACGGTGACCACGGCCCCGCGCGGCACCTCGACGCCGGGCGCCGGGTACTGCCGTACGACGTAGTCCACGACGGCGAGCCGGAGGTCGGGGCGGTCGGGGGAGGCGATCAGCACGCCGCGTGCCTCGGCCGACCTGCGCGCGTCCACGGCCATCAGACCGACGAGGCGCGGTACGCGCACTTCGGTTGTCCTGGGCGGTATGTACACAGACGTCACCCCCTGCGGTACCGGCAGAGTAACCCCCGCCGGGTACCACCCGGAAGCGTTAAGTGTCTTTCTGTGACAGTCAGTTACTCTGAGTAACGCAACTGCGTCAAGCCGCTCCGCTTGTCAGGTCCAAGCGGTAGCAGTGCCCCTGCCGATCGCTCGTCGGCGTGCGGAACACCTCGGCGAGCCGCATGCCCAGCCGCCGGGTCACCGCGATCGAGCGCTCGTTGCGGGCGTCCACCATCGCCACCACGCTCGGCACGCCCGCCGTCCGCACCCGCTCCAGCGTCAGCCGCGCGGCCGAGGTGACGTACCCCTTGCCCCAGTGCTCCCGCGCCAGCCGCCAGCCGATCTCGATCTCGCCCGTGGGCCCCCACTCGCGCTCCCAGGGCTGGGCGCCGGTGAAGCCGATGACCCGGCCGGACTCGTCCAGCACGGACCACAGACAGAACCCGCGCTCGGCGTCGTGCCGCCGCTGGCGGGCGGTGAGCTCCTCGTACACCGACAGTCCGGCGGACCTGCCGCCGTGGAACTCCATGACGTCCGGGTCGTCGAAGAGCCGGTGCCAGACGACCGCGTCCTCGTCGGTGGGGACGCGCAGCCGTACTGCGGGGAGAGCTCGGTTCACGGGGGGCAACCCTTCAGCCGGGTGATCGCTGCTGCTGAATAGACTGCCCGTGTCCTGTGCCGGTCGGCACGCAGATTTCGAACTTGGGGAGATCCCGCCGTGACCGAGCCCCTCCTCTCCGACAACACCGCTGATGTGATCGTCGTGGGCGCGGGGCCAGCCGGCTCCACGACCGCGTACCACCTGGCCAAGGCCGGACTCGATGTGCTGCTGCTGGAGAAGACCGAGTTCCCGCGGGAGAAGGTCTGCGGTGACGGCCTGACCCCGCGCGCGGTCAAGCAACTCGTGGCGATGGGCATCGACATCTCCGAGGAGGCCGGCTGGCTGCGCAACCAGGGCCTCAGGATCATCGGCGGTGGTGTCCGGCTCCAGCTCGACTGGCCCGAACTCGCCTCCTTCCCCGACTACGGACTGGTCCGCAAGCGCGACGACTTCGACGAGCAGCTCGCCCGCCAGGCCCAGAAGGCCGGCGCCCGGCTGTACGAGCGCTGCAACGTCGGCGCCCCGATCGTCGACGACCGCACCGGCCGGATCACCGGCGTGCACGCCAAGCTCGGCGAGGAGAAGCACGAGGTCGCCTTCCACGCGCCGCTCGTGGTCGCCGCCGACGGCAACTCCACCCGCCTGTCCCTGGCGATGGGCCTGCACCGCCGCGAGGACCGCCCGATGGGCGTCGCGGTCCGGACGTACTTCGAGTCCCCGCGCCACGACGACGACTACCTGGAGTCCTGGCTCGAACTGTGGGACCGGCGCGGCCCGGGCGAGGACCGGCTGCTGCCCGGCTACGGCTGGATCTTCGGCATGGGCGACGGCACCTCCAACGTCGGCCTGGGCGTGCTCAACACCTCCGACTCCTTCAAGGAGCTGGACTGGCGCGAGGTGCTGAAGGCCTGGTGCGCGTCGATGCCGGAGGAGTGGGGCTACACCCCGGAGCACATGACCGGCCCGATCCGCGGCGCCGCGCTCCCGATGGCCTTCAACCGCCAGCCCCACTACACCAAGGGCCTGCTGCTGGTCGGCGACGCCGGCGGCCTGGTGAACCCCTTCAACGGCGAAGGCATCGCCTACGCCATGGAGTCCGGCCAGATCGCCGCCGACGTCATCGTCCAGGCCCACGCCCGCCAGACCCCCGCGGGCCGCGAGATGGCCCTCCAGCGCTACCCGCGCGTGCTCAAGGACACCTACGGCGGCTACTACACGCTGGGCCGCGCCTTCGTGAAGCTCATCGGCAACCCGAAGGTCATGAAGATCGCCGCCCAGCGCGGCCTGACGCACCCGCTGCTGATGAAGTTCACCCTGAAGATGCTCGCCAACCTCACCGACCCGACGGGCGGAGACGCGATGGACCGCATCATCAACGGCCTGAGCAAGGTGGCCCCGAAGGCCTGAACGGCCGCTGAGCGCCCGAACGTCGACGGCCGGGGCGGAGGGTCCTTCCTCCGCCCCGGCCGTCCCACACCGCCGACCTCGGCCGACAGCGATGCCGGACGGGGCCGCTGCCCCCGAGCGGCTGCGGCCCCGTCCGTACTGTTGTGCCCCTTTTCGGGCTGTGCGTCAGAGTACGCGCACCGCGCCCGAGGCGGGATAGCCGGAAAGGTCCTGAATGACCACGCCCTTGGAGGGGTTGGCCGCGTCCAGGTACTGGCCGTCGCCGATGTAGACGCCCACGTGGTACGCCGAACCCTTGCCGCCCCAGTAGAGGATGTCGCCGACCTGGAGGCTGGACAGGGAGACGTCCGTGCCGACCATCGACTGGTCCTGGGAGATCCGGGGGAGGTCCACGCCGACCTGCTTGAAGGCGGCCTGCACCAGCGAGGAGCAGTCCCACGCGTTCGGGCCGGTGGCGCCCATGACGTAGGCGTCGCCCAGCTGTGCCTTGAGGAAGGCGATGACCGTGCCGACGCTGCCGCTCGCGGGGGCGGAAGCGGTGGCGGTGGTGGTGGTGGCAGTCGTGCTGGTGGCGGCGAGCGTGGTCCGCTCGGCGCTGCGCGCGGCGCGCTCGGCGGCGGCCTTGCGGGCCGCCTCGGCGGCCTCCTTCTTGGCCTCCGCCTTCTTCTTGGCCTCCGCGAGGTCGGCCTTGGCCTCCTTCGCGGCCGCCGCGGCTGCGGCGTCGCGCTCGGCCTGCAGCTCGTAACCGGCCGCGGCCTGCTGCGTGACGTCCGCGGACTCGGCGACCTGAGCGGCCAGGTCGGCCGTCAGGGTGGGCAGTTCGATGGTCTGCGTGACCGGCTCGGCGGCGCTCGCCGTGGCCGACGCACCCGCCGCTGCCATGCTGAGGACGCCACCGGCAACTCCGGCGCGCATCGCGAGGGTCGTGGACCCGGAGCGGCGGGGTTTCCGGTGGCTGCGTATGTGAGCGGTGTGGGACATGAGAACAACCGGTATCAGGGGCTCCTCCATACCTTCAAGAAACGTGTGCTGCGCCACAGTTGTTCAACCGACCCCCCGAAAACCTCTCCTGACGCCCTTTATTGACGCCGTAACGGACATTGCGGACGCCACCCCGCACGCCCGTGATCACGCGCTTTCATCGGTTCGCCCGAATTGCCCCGCGCCTACCACTGGTTGGGACAAGTGGCCAAGCCCGGTTCTCATCGGCCTCTCATGAGTGTGGCGGAGGTCACGCAACGGTCACAGCGACGGGTGCGTCCCCCGTGCGCGATCGACCCCCCGATCGCTCGTGAACGCGTGCACGCGTCCACACCTCGCCCCGCGCCTCCCTCTGATGTGTGAACGCGGTCCTCTATCAGGGCCCCGGGTCCATCTCCAATTTGCATGCAAGGGAAGTCTCTTGATATTGAGACGACCCCTCCGAGCTGCGCCGACGAGCGGAAATGTCACCTCAGGTGATCACTTGCATGCCTCGCGTACGAAGATCACCACTCATCCGACTTCATGATCCTTCGTCAGGTGGTGGAGATCACAAAGCTTGTGCAATACCCCGTGTCGCAGATCACAGAGCGGCGGGCATAAGATGCGAGGCAGTTGGGCTTGTGACCTGCTTCACATGTTCTCGATCTTCGCCGGGACGGGCGGGGTTCGAGGAACCGGTGGGACAGGAGTGGCGAGTCCGACGCAACCGCCAGCAGTCAGTGCCGACTGAGAGGAGCGAGGAGCGGTGAACGCGTATGCGCCCATCCTCGTACTGGGAGCCCTCGGGGCAGGCTTTGCGATCTTCTCCGTGGTCATGGCCACGCTGATCGGTCCGAAGCGGTACAACCGGGCCAAGCTCGAGGCCTACGAGTGCGGCATCGAGCCGACCCCCACGCCGGCCGGCGGCGGGCGTTTCCCGATCAAGTACTACCTGACGGCGATGCTCTTCATCATCTTCGATATCGAGATCGTCTTCCTCTACCCCTGGGCCGTCACCTTCGACGCCCTGGGGATTTTCGGGCTCGTGGAGATGCTGCTCTTCGTGCTCACCGTCTTCGTGGCGTACGCGTACGTATGGCGGCGCGGCGGCCTGGAATGGGACTGAGGGGCCTTTAACTCATGGGACTCGAAGAAAAACTGCCGAGCGGCTTCCTGCTGACCACCGTCGAGCAGGCCGCGGGCTGGGTGCGCAAGGCGTCCGTCTTCCCGGCCACCTTCGGCCTCGCCTGCTGCGCCATCGAGATGATGACCACCGGCGCCGGCCGCTACGACCTGGCGCGCTTCGGCATGGAGGTCTTCCGCGGTTCCCCGCGGCAGGCCGACCTCATGATCGTCGCCGGCCGGGTCAGCCAGAAGATGGCGCCGGTGCTCCGGCAGGTCTACGACCAGATGCCGAACCCCAAGTGGGTGATCTCCATGGGGGTCTGCGCCTCCTCGGGCGGCATGTTCAACAACTACGCCATCGTGCAGGGCGTCGACCACATCGTCCCGGTCGACATCTATCTGCCCGGCTGTCCGCCCCGGCCCGAGATGCTGCTGGACGCGATCCTCAAGCTCCACCAGAAGATCCAGACCTCCAAGCTCGGCGTGAACGCCGAGGAGGCGGCCCGCGAGGCCGAGGAAGCCGCGCTCAAGGCGCTCCCCACGATCGAGATGAAGGGGCTGCTGCGATGAGCGACACGAACAACGGCGTCAACCCCGAGAAGGACCTCGGCACCGAGAACCTCCCCGGCCAGCGGGGCGACGGCGGCGAGGAGATCCGCGTCCAGCGCGGCATGTTCGGCGCCAACAACGGCGGCGACACCTCCGGTTACGGCGGCCTGGTCCGCTCGGTCCGGCTCCCGGGGCCGGCCACCCGCCCCTACGGCGGCTGGTTCGACGAGGTCGCCGACGAACTCGAGGGCGCCCTGGAGGAGCAGGGCCTCCTGCCGGAGAACGCCATCGAGAAGACGATCGTCGACCGCGGCGAGCTCACCTTCCACATCGAGCGCGAGCATCTGCTCCGCGTCGCCCGCACCCTGCGCGACGACCCGGCCCTGCGCTTCGAGCTGTGCACCGGCGTGAGCGGGGTCCACTACCCCCACGACAAGGGCCGCGAGCTGCACGCCGTCTACCACCTGCGCTCGATCACCCACAACCGGCTGATCCGCCTCGAGGTCAGCGCCCCCGACAGCGACCGCCGCGTCCCGTCGCTGGTCTCCGTCTATCCGACCAACGACTGGCACGAGCGCGAGACCTACGACTTCTTCGGTCTCGTCTTCGAAGGCCACCCGGCCCTGACGCGGATCATGATGCCGGACGACTGGCAGGGCCATCCGCAGCGCAAGGACTACCCCCTCGGCGGCATCCCCGTCGAGTACAAGGGCGCCCAGATCCCGGCTCCGGACCAGCGGAGGTCGTACTCGTGAGCACTTCCCACGCTTCCCCCCGCGAGACCACCGAGGGCACCGTCTACACGGTCACCGGTGGCGACTGGGACGAGGTCGTCCAGTCCGCGGCCCGCGCCGACGACGAGCGCATCGTCGTCAACATGGGTCCCCAGCACCCCTCCACCCACGGAGTGCTCCGGCTGATCCTGGAGATCGAGGGCGAGACGGTCACCGAGGCCCGCTGCGGCATCGGCTATCTGCACACCGGCATCGAGAAGAACCTCGAGTTCCGCACGTGGACGCAGGGCACCACGTTCGTGACGCGCATGGACTACCTGACGTCCTTCTTCAACGAGACCGGCTACTGCCTCGCCGTCGAGAAGCTCCTCGGCATCGAGGACCAGATCCCCGACCGGGCCACCCTGATCCGGGTGCTCCTGATGGAGCTCAACCGCCTCTCCTCGCACCTGGTGTGCATCGCCACCGGCGGCATGGAGCTCGGCGCCACCACGATCATGATCTACGGATTCCGTGATCGTGAAATGATTCTCGACATCTACGAGCTCATCACGGGCCTGCGGATGAACCACGCGTACATCCGCCCCGGCGGACTCGCCCAGGACCTGCCGCCGGGCGCGGTGGACCAGATCCGCGAGTTCGTGAAGAAGATGCGCAAGAACCTCCCGGAGTACGACAAGCTCGCCACCGGGAACCCCATCTTCAAGGCCCGTATGCAGGACGTCGGCTACCTCGACCTGGCCGGCTGCATGGCCCTCGGCGCCACCGGACCCATCCTGCGCTCCACCGGCCTGCCGCACGACCTGCGCAAGTCCCAGCCGTACTGCGGCTACGAGACCTTCGACTTCGACGTCCCCACCGCCGACACCTGCGACTCCTACGGCCGCTTCCTGATCCGCCTGGAGGAGATGCGCCAGTCGCTCAGGATCGTCGAGCAGTGCCTGGACCGGCTGCAGCCCGGCCCGGTCATGGTCGCCGACAAGAAGATCGCCTGGCCCGCCCAGCTCGCGCTCGGCCCGGACGGTCTCGGCAACTCCCTCGACCACATCAAGAAGATCATGGGCACCTCCATGGAGGCCCTGATCCACCACTTCAAGCTGGTCACCGAGGGCTTCCGCGTTCCGCCGGGACAGGCGTACGCGGCCGTCGAGTCGCCCAAGGGCGAGCTCGGCGTGCACGCCGTCTCCGACGGCGGCACCCGCCCCTACCGGGTCCACTTCCGCGACCCGTCCTTCACCAACCTTCAGGCGATGGCGGCGATGTGCGAGGGCGGCCAGGTCGCCGACGTCATCGTCGCTGTCGCGTCCATCGACCCCGTGATGGGAGGCGTCGACCGGTGACCACCAGTTCTTCGGAGCAGGGCGTCAGCCTGGGCATGCCCGAACTGCCCGCGCCCGGCTACCCGGACGACGTCCGAGCCCGGCTGGAGCGGGACGCGCGCGAGATCATCGCCCGCTACCCCGACTCCCGGTCCGCGCTCCTTCCGCTGCTGCACCTGGTGCAGTCGGAGGAAGGCCATGTCACGCGCACCGGGATGCGGTTCTGCGCGGACATGCTGCAGCTGACCACGGCCGAGGTCACCGCGGTGGCCACCTTCTACACCATGTACCGGCGCCGCCCGAGCGGTGACTACCAGGTCGGGGTGTGCACCAACACGCTGTGCGCGGTGATGGGCGGCGACGCGATCTTCGAGGCGCTCCAGGAGCACCTCGGCATCGGCAACGGCGAGACCACCGACGACGGCAAGGTCACCCTGGAGCACATCGAGTGCAACGCCGCCTGCGACTACGCGCCGGTCGTGATGGTCAACTGGGAGTTCTTCGACAACCAGACCGTGCAGAGCGCCAAGCGCATGGTGGACGACCTGCGCGCGGGAGCACCGGTTTCCCCCACGCGCGGGGCGCCGCTGTGCACCTTCAAGGAGACGGCCCGGGTCCTGGCGGGCTTTCCCGACGAGCGGGAAGGGGCAGTCGAGGCCGGCGGAAGCGCGGGACCCGCTTCGCTGATCGGTCTCAAGCTGGCCAAGGGGGAGACCGCCCCCGCGCGCGTGGTGCACCCGCGCGACGGCGGACCTCATGAGGAGCCGCAGGACAGGGCAGTGCACGAGCCGTCACCCACGCAGCACCTGAGCTCACACGACGCGCCGCAGGACACATCGGCCTCCGACCCGGCCCACCCGGCCGGGCCTGCCGCCGAGGAGGGGGAGTGATGACCTTGGCACCCGAGCTGAAAGACACCGGCCCCGAGAAGCTGCTCGCACCCGTGCTGTCGGCCTTCTGGGACGAGGACAAGTCCTGGACGCTGGACGTCTACCGAAGGCACGAAGGATACGAGGGACTCCGCAAGGCGCTCGCCATGTCGCCGGACGACCTCATCGCCTATGTGAAGGACTCCGGTCTGCGCGGGCGCGGCGGCGCGGGATTCCCCACCGGAATGAAATGGCAGTTCATTCCCCAGGGAGATGGAAAGCCGCACTATCTAGTTGTCAACGCCGACGAGTCGGAGCCCGGAACCTGCAAGGACATCCCGCTCCTCTTCGCGAACCCGCACAGCCTCATCGAGGGCATCGTCATCGCCTGTTATGCCATCAGGTCGTCTCATGCCTTCATCTACCTGCGGGGTGAAGTCGTCCCCGTGCTGCGGCGGTTGCACTCGGCCGTGAGCGAGGCCTATGCGGCCGGCTACCTCGGAAAGAACATCCTCGGTAGCGGCCTCGATCTCGAACTCACCGTGCACGCGGGCGCCGGGGCGTACATCTGTGGTGAAGAGACCGCACTGCTCGACTCGCTCGAAGGCCGCCGTGGTCAACCGCGGCTCCGTCCCCCCTTCCCTGCGGTGGCGGGCCTCTATGCCTGCCCCACTGTGGTGAACAACGTCGAGTCGATCGCGTCGGTTCCCGCGATCCTGCACAAGGGCAAGGACTGGTTCAGGTCGATGGGCAGCGAGAAGTCCCCGGGCTTCACGCTCTACTCGCTCAGCGGCCATGTCGCGAGCCCCGGCCAGTACGAGGCCCCGCTCGGCATCACCCTGCGCCAGCTGCTGGAGATGAGCGGCGGCATGCGGCCCGGCCACCGGCTGAAGTTCTGGACGCCGGGCGGCTCCTCGACGCCGATGTTCACCGACGAGCACCTCGACGTCCCCCTCGACTACGAGGGAGTGGCCGCCGCCGGTTCGATGCTCGGCACCAAGGCGCTCCAGTGCTTCGACGAGACGACCTGCGTCGTCCGCGCCGTCACCCGCTGGACCGAGTTCTACGCCCACGAGTCCTGCGGCAAGTGCACGCCCTGCCGTGAGGGCACGTACTGGCTCGTGCAGCTGCTGCGCGACATCGAGGCCGGCAAGGGCGTGATGAGCGACCTCGACAAGCTGAACGACATCGCCGACAACATCAACGGCAAGTCCTTCTGCGCCCTCGGCGACGGCGCCGCCTCGCCGATCTTCTCCTCGCTGAAGTACTTCCGCGAGGAGTACGAGCAGCACATCACGGGCCGCGGCTGCCCCTTCGACCCGGCCAAGTCGACGGCCTGGGCCGACCACCGTACGGAGGTGAACGCATGACTGTGACCACGAGCGCTCCCTCCGGAGGGGGAGAGGCGGCGGTCCCGCCGGAAGATCTCGTCTCGCTGACCATCGACGGCGTGGAGATCAGCGTGCCCAAGGGCACCCTGGTCATCCGGGCCGCCGAACAGCTCGGCATCGAGATCCCCCGCTTCTGTGACCACCCGCTCCTCGACCCGGCCGGCGCCTGCCGCCAGTGCATCGTCGAGGTCGAGGGCCAGCGCAAGCCGATGGCGTCCTGCACCATCACCTGCACCGACGGAATGGTGGTGAAGACGCATCTGACCTCGCCGGTCGCCGAGAAGGCCCAGCACGGTGTGATGGAGCTGCTCCTCATCAACCACCCGCTGGACTGCCCGGTCTGCGACAAGGGCGGCGAGTGCCCGCTGCAGAACCAGGCCATGTCGCACGGCCAGGCCGAGTCCCGCTTCGAGGGACGCAAGCGGACCTACGAGAAGCCCGTGCCGATCTCCACGCAGGTGCTCCTCGACCGCGAGCGGTGCGTGCTGTGCGCCCGCTGCACCCGCTTCTCCAACCAGATCGCGGGCGACCCGATGATCGAGCTGGTCGAGCGGGGCGCCCTCCAGCAGGTCGGCACCGGCGAGGGCGACCCCTTCGAGTCGTACTTCTCCGGCAACACCATCCAGATCTGCCCGGTCGGAGCGCTCACCTCGGCGGCGTACCGCTTCCGCTCCCGCCCCTTCGACCTGGTGTCCTCGCCGAGCGTCTGCGAGCACTGCTCGGGCGGCTGCGCCACGCGCACGGACCACCGGCGCGGCAAGGTCATGCGCAAGCTCGCCGCAGACGACCCCGAGGTCAACGAGGAGTGGATCTGCGACAAGGGGCGGTTCGCCTTCCGGTACGCGCAGCAGCGGGACCGGCTCCAGACGCCGCTGGTGCGCAATCCCGAGGGCGAACTGGTGCCGGCGTCCTGGCCGGAGGCCCTGCAGATCGCGGCCCAGGGGCTGCTCGCCTCGCGCGGGCGGGCCGGTGTCCTGACCGGCGGCCGCCTCACCATCGAGGACGCCTACGCGTACAGCAAGTTCACGCGCGTGGCGCTCGATTCCAACGACATCGACTTCCGCGCGCGCGTGCACAGCGGCGAGGAGGCCGACTTCCTGGCGGCCCGGGTCGCCGGACGCGGCCGTGACCTCGACGGTACGGGCGTCACCTACACCCTCCTGGAGAAGGCGCCCGCGGTCCTGCTCGCCGGGTTCGAGGCGGAGGAGGAGGCGCCCGGGATCTTCCTGCGGCTGCGCAAGGCCTGGCGCAAGCACGGCCAGCAGGTCTTCTCGCTCGCCACGCACAGCACCCGCGGCCTGGAGAAGGCCGGCGGCGTCCTGCTGCCCGCCGCTCCCGGCACCGAGACCGAGTGGCTGGATGCCCTCGCGAGCGGGGTCGGACTGGAGGGCGACGGTGCCAGGGCCTCCGAGGCGCTGCGCACCGAGGGCGCGGTGATCGTCGTAGGGGAGCGGCTGGCCGGTGTGGCGGGCGGGCTCACCGCCGCCGTACGGGCCGCGTCCGCGACCGGCGCGCAGCTGGTGTGGATCCCGCGACGGGCCGGTGAGCGCGGCGCCGTGGAAGCCGGCGCGCTGCCGTCGCTGCTGCCGGGCGGCCGTCCGGCCACCGACCCGCGCGCGCGGGAGGAGGTCGCCGCGGCCTGGGGCGTGGCCGAGCTCCCGCACCGCTACGGACGCGACACCGGCCAGATCGTGGAGGCCGCCGCCACCGGTGAACTCCAGGCCCTGGTGGTCGCCGGAGTCGAGATCGCCGACCTGCCCGACCCGGCACGCGCGCGCGTGGCGCTCGCCGAAGCCGGCTTCCTGGTCTCGCTGGAGCTGCGGCCGAGCGAGGTCACCGAGCTCGCCGACGTGGTCCTGCCGGTCGCCGCCGTCGCCGAGAAGGCGGGCACCTTCCTCAACTGGGAAGGCCGGGTGCGCTTCTTCGAGGCCGCGCTCAAACCCGACCACATGACCCGCCGCCTGCCCCCGACCGACGCCCGCGTCCTGCAGATGCTGGCCGACGCCATGGACGTCCACCTGGGCCTGCCGGACCTGAGCACCGCGCGTGCGGAGCTGGACCGGCTGGGCGCCTGGGACGGGCCCCGGGCCACCGAACCCCTGGAGACCGGGGCGCAGTTGCCGCGGCCCGCCGCCGGGGAGGCCGTGCTGGCCGGGCACCGGCTGCTGCTCGACCAGGGACGCCTCCAGGACGGTGACGAGGCGCTCGCCGGCACCCGGCACACCGCCCACGCGCGCCTGTCGGCCGCCACGGCCGCCGAAGCGGGGCTGAAGGAGGGCGACCTCCTCGCGGTGACCGGCACCGCCGGGACCGTGCAACTCCCGCTCAGGATCACCGCGATGCCCGACCGGGTGGTCTGGCTGCCGCTGAACTCCACCGGTGGCGGCGTCGCCTCCGACACCGGGGCGCGGCCCGGCTCCCTCGTCCGCATCGGCCCGGCGACGCTCGCCACCGGAGCACCCAAGGAGGTGGAGGCATGAGTGTGTTCCTCGCCGCTGAAGACCTCTCGATGTTCGGCCGTGACCCCTGGTGGCTGGTCGTCGTCAAGGCGGTCTTCTGCTTCGCCTTCCTGATGGTGACGGTGCTGTTCTCCATCGTGTGGGAGCGCAAGGTCGTCGCCTGGATGCAGCTGCGCATCGGCCCCAACCGGCACGGCCCCTGGGGCATGCTCCAGTCGCTCGCCGACGGCATCAAGCTGATGCTGAAGGAAGACGTCATCGTCAAACGCGCGGACAAGGTGGTCTACGTCCTCGCGCCGATCATCGCGGCCATCCCGGCCTTCATGGCGATCGCGGTGATCCCCTTCGGCCCGGCCGGGAACGAGATCTCGATCTTCGGCGAGCGCACCACGATGCAGCTCACCGACCTGCCGATCGCGATGCTCTACATCCTCGCGGTCGCCTCGGTCGGCATCTACGGCATCGTGCTGGCGGGCTGGAGCTCCGGATCCACGTATCCGCTCCTCGGCGGCCTGCGCTCCTGCGCGCAGATGATCTCGTACGAGATCGCCATGGGCGCCGCCTTCGCCTCGGTGTTCCTCTACTCGGGGTCGATGTCGACGTCCACGATCGTCGAGGCGCAGCACGACCGCTGGTACGTCGTCCTGCTGCCGGTCTCCTTCCTCATCTACATCGTCACGATGATCGGCGAGACCAACCGCGCCCCCTTCGACATGCCGGAGTCCGAGGGCGACCTGGTCGGCGGCTTCAACACCGAGTACTCCTCGATCAAGTTCGCGATGTTCATGCTCGCCGAGTACGTGAACATGGTGACGGTCTCGGCGGTGTCGGTGACGCTCTTCCTCGGCGGCTGGCGGGCCCCCTGGCCGGTCTCCACCTTCTGGGAGGGCGCCAACCACGGCTGGTGGCCGCTGCTCTGGTTCGTGATCAAGGTGCAGCTGCTGCTCTTCTTCTTCATCTGGCTGCGCGGCACCCTGCCCCGAGTCCGCTACGACCAGCTGATGAAGCTCGGCTGGAAGGTCCTGATCCCGGTCTCCGTGGTCTGGCTGATGCTCGTCGCGACGGTACGGACCCTGCGCAACGAGAACTACGACTTCGCCGACATCGCCCTCTACGTCGGCGGCGGCGTCCTGGTGCTCCTGCTGCTCTCCTTCGTCGCGGACATGTTCCGCGGCAAGCCGAAGGAGGAGGAACCCGCCGCCCCGGCCGCCGGATTCGACGCGATGGCGGGCGGATTCCCCGTACCGCCGCTGCCCGGGCAGGAGCTGCCGCCGGTGCCGCGACGCCGTTCGCGCCGGGAGCGGGAGCTGATTGTCAGTGGCGGGGCCAATACTCGGAGTGACGACGGATCTCTGGATGGAAAGGAGGCGTCCGATGGCTGAGGAGCCCAAGGAGACCAAGCCCGGTTTCCAGAATCCCGTGGCCGGCTTCGGCGTGACCTTCAAGGCCATGTTCAAGAAGCGGCTGACCGAGCAGTACCCGGAACAGCAGAAGACCACCGCTCCCCGGTTCCACGGACGGCACCAGCTCAACCGCCATCCGGACGGCCTGGAGAAGTGCGTCGGCTGCGAACTGTGCGCCTGGGCCTGCCCCGCCGACGCGATCTATGTGGAGGGCGCGGACAACACCGACGAGGAGCGCTACTCGCCGGGCGAGCGGTACGGCCGCGTCTACCAGATCAACTACGCCCGCTGCATCCTGTGCGGCCTGTGCATCGAGGCGTGCCCCACGCGCGCGCTCACGATGACGAACGAGTTCGAGCTGGCCGACTCCAGCCGCGCCAACCTCATCTACACCAAGGAGCAGCTGCTCGCCGGTCTCGAGGACGGCATGGTCGACTCGCCGCACGCCCTCTACCCCGGCACGGACGAGCAGGACTACTACCGGGGCCTGGTGACGGAGGCCGCGCCGGGCACCACCCAGCAGGTCGCGCTCTCCAAGGGCGAGGTCCCGCAGGAGGCCGCCTCGACGTTCGGCGAGGACGAACCGGCGTCGGGGAAGGTGGTCGGCCGATGACCGCGCAGCTCGCCGCCTACTCCACCTCCACCGGCGAGGCCTTCCAGTTCTGGATCCTCGGCACGGTCGCGGTGATCGGCGCCCTGTGCACCGTCTTCATGAAGAAGGCCGTGCACAGCGCCCTCTGCCTGGCCGGCACCATGATCGTCCTGGCGGTGTTCTACCTCGCCAACGGCGCCTACTTCCTGGGCGTCGTGCAGATCGTCGTCTACACCGGCGCGATCATGATGCTGTTCCTGTTCGTGGTGATGCTGGTCGGCGTGACCGCCGCGGACTCCCTGAAGGAGACCATCAAGGGCCAGCGCTGGCTGGCCCTTCTGTGCGGCCTCGGCTTCGGCATCCTGCTGTTCGCCGGGATCGGCAACGCCTCCCTGACGGAGTTCAACGGCCTCGCCCAGGCGAACGCGGGCGGCAATGTGGAGGGCCTGGCCGTCCTGCTGTTCACGAAGTACGTCTTCGCCTTCGAGATCACCGGCGCCCTGCTCATCACGGCCGCCGTCGGCGCCATGGTGCTCACCCACCGGGAGCGCACCGAGCGGGCCAAGACGCAGCGCGAGATGGCCGAGCAGCGGGTGCGCGAGGGCAAGAACGTGCCGCCGCTGCCGGCGCCCGGCGTGTACGCCCGGCACAACGCCGTGGACATCGCCGGTCTGCTGCCCGACGGCACCCCCTCGGAGCTCACCGTCAGCAAGACGCTGCGGGAGCGCGGCCAGATCCGTGACGTGTCCACCGAGGCGCTCAACGACCTCAAGGCCCTGGAACAGCGGGCCGAGGAGCGCCTGGAGCGCACCAAGAGCGGGGAGGCGTTGAAGTGAACCCGGTCAACTACATCTACCTCGCGGCCCTGTTGTTCACGATCGGCGCCACCGGCGTACTGATCCGGCGCAACGCGATCGTGGTGTTCATGTGCGTCGAGCTGATGCTCAACGCCTGCAACCTCTCGCTCGTCGCCTTCTCCCGGATGCACGGCAATCTCGACGGCCAGATCCTCGCCTTCTTCACGATGGTCGTCGCCGCCGCGGAGGTCGTGGTCGGGCTCGCGATCATCGTGTCGCTGTTCCGTTCCCGCCACTCGGCCTCGGTCGACGACGCCAGCCTGATGAAGCTGTAAGGGGTCGCTGAATCGTGGAGAACCTGATTGCGCTGCTCATCGCGGCGCCCCTGCTCGGAGCGGCGGTCCTGCTGTGCGGCGGTCGGCGCCTGGACGCCGTCGGACACTGGATCGGCACGCTCCTCGCGGCCGTGTCCTTCGTGTTCGGCGCGATCCTCTTCGTCGACCTGCTCGGCAAGGACGCCGACCACCGGACGCTGACCCAGCATCTGTTCAGCTGGATCCCGGTGGAGGGCTTCCAGGCGGACGTCGCCTTCCGCCTGGACCAGCTGTCGATGACGTTCGTCCTGCTGATCACCGGTGTCGGCTCGCTGATCCACCTGTACTCGATCGGGTACATGGAGCACGACGAGCGGCGCCGCCGCTTCTTCGGCTATCTGAACCTGTTCCTCGCGGCGATGCTGCTGCTCGTCCTCGCCGACAACTACCTGCTGCTGTACGTCGGCTGGGAGGGCGTCGGTCTGGCCTCGTACCTGCTGATCGGCTTCTGGCAGCACAAGCCCAGTGCCGCGACGGCCGCGAAGAAGGCGTTCCTGGTCAACCGCGTCGGCGACATGGGTCTGTCGATCGCGATCATGATCATGTTCACCACCTTCGGGACCTTCGCCTTCGGCCCGTTCCTCGGCACCCGCGAGGAGCCCGGGCTCGTCGGCGAGACCTCCGAGGGCACGCTCACCGCCATCGCCCTGATGCTGCTGCTCGCGGCCTGCGGCAAGTCCGCCCAGGTACCGCTGCAGTCCTGGCTCGGGGACGCGATGGAGGGCCCGACCCCGGTCTCGGCCCTGATCCACGCGGCGACGATGGTGACCGCGGGCGTCTACCTGATCGTCCGCTCCGGCGCGATCTTCAACGCCGCGCCCGACGCCCAGCTGGTCGTCACCATCGTCGGTGCCGTCACGCTCCTGTTCGGTGCGATCGTCGGTTGCGCGAAGGACGACATCAAGAAGGCGCTGGCCGGCTCGACCATGTCGCAGATCGGCTACATGGTCCTGGCCGCGGGCCTCGGCCCGATCGGCTACGTCTTCGCGATCATGCACCTGGTGACCCACGGCTTCTTCAAGGCCGGGCTCTTCCTCGGCGCCGGTTCGGTCATGCACGGCATGAACGACGAGGTCGACATGCGCAAGTACGGCGGCCTCAGGAAGTACATGCCGATCACCTTCATCACCTTCGGCCTCGGCTACCTCGCGATCATCGGCTTCCCGGGCCTGTCCGGCTTCTTCTCCAAGGACAAGATCATCGAGTCGGCGTTCGCCAAGGGCGGCACCGAGGGCTGGATCCTCGGCGGCTGTGCCCTGCTGGGCGCCGCGATCACGGCGTACTACATGACGCGCGTGATGCTGATGACGTTCTTCGGCGAGAAGCGCTGGCAGGCCGACGAGCACGGCCGTGAGCCGCACCCGCACGAGTCGCCCAGCTCCATGACGATCCCGATGATCCTGCTGGCGTTCGGGTCCGTCTTCGCGGGCGGCCTGTTCAGCGTCGGTGACCGCTTCGTGCACTGGCTGGAGCCCATCACCGGCCACGACCACGGCCACTCCCCGCTCAGCGCGGCCACGGTCACGGCGTCCACGGTGGCCGTGATGGTCATCGGTGTCACCGCCGCGTACCTGCAGTACGGGCGCCGCCCGGTGCCGGTCGTCGCCCCGCGCGGGTCGCTGCTCACCCGGGCCGCCCGGCGCGATCTGCTCCAGGACGACTTCAACCACGTCGTCCTCGTCCGCGGTGGCGAACACCTCACGCGCTCCCTGGTGTACGTCGACCACACCCTGGTCGACGGCGTCGTCAACGGCACGGCGGCCTCGGTCGGCGGCCTCTCCGGACGGCTGCGCAGACTCCAGAACGGCTTCGCGCGGTCGTACGCGGTCTCGATGTTCGGCGGTGCGGCACTCCTCGTCGCCGCGACCCTGCTGATGAGGGCGGTCTGATACCGATGTCCTTTCCCCTGCTGACAGCGACGGCGGCGCTCCCCGCGATCGGGGCGATCGTCACGGCCGCCGTACCGGCCACGCGGCGCACCGCGGCCAAGTGGCTGGCGCTGCTCGTCTCGCTCGCCACGCTCGCGCTGGCCGTCGCGATCCTGGTCCGCTTCGACCCGGACGGCGACCGCTACCAGCTCACCGAATCCCACTCGTGGATCGCTGAGTTCGGGGTCCGTTACGACCTGGGCGTGGACGGCATCGCGGTGGCCCTGATCGCGCTGACCGCCCTGCTGATCCCCTTCATCATCCTCGCGGGCTGGCACGACGCCGACCCGCTGGAGACCGGCAGCAAGCGCTGGCGGCCGACGCAGGGCTTCTTCGCCCTGATCCTGGCCGTCGAGGCGATGGTGATCCTCTCCTTCGAGGCCACCGACGTCTTCCTCTTCTACATCTTCTTCGAGGCCATGCTCATCCCGATGTACTTCCTCATCGGAGGCTTCGGGGACCGTGCCCACCAGCACGGCGAGGAAGTGGCGTCCACCCAGCGCTCGTACGCCGCGGTGAAGTTCCTCCTCTACAACCTGGTCGGCGGCCTGATCATGCTGGCCGCGGTGATCGGCCTGTACGTGGTCGCCGGGAACTTCTCGCTGCCCGAGATCGCCGAGGCCCGGGCCAACGGCTCGCTGGAGATGGCGACCAGCACCGAACGCTGGCTGTTCTCCGGCTTCTTCTTCGCCTTCGCGGTGAAGGCGCCGCTGTGGCCGCTGCACACCTGGCTGCCCAATGCCATGGGTGAGGCCACCGCCCCGGTCGCCGTCCTGATCACCGCGGTGGTCGACAAGGTCGGCACCTTCGCGATGCTCCGCTTCTGCCTCGGGCTGTTCCCGGAGGCCTCGAAGTGGGCGACGCCTGCCGTCCTCGTCCTGGCGCTGATCAGCATCATCTACGGCGCGCTGCTCGCCGTCGGCCAGCGGGACATGAAGCGCCTGGTGGCCTACGCGTCGATCTCGCACTTCGGCTTCATCATCATGGGCATCTTCGCGATGACCAGCCAGGGCCAGTCGGGCGCGACGCTGTACATGGTCAACCACGGTCTCTCCACGGCCGCGTTGATGCTGGTGGCCGGCTTCCTGATCTCGCGGCGCGGCTCGCGGCTCATCGCCGACTACGGGGGAGTGCAGAAGGTCGCCCCGGTGCTCGCCGGCACCTTCCTGATCGGCGGTCTGGCGACCCTGTCGCTGCCCGGACTGGCGCCGTTCGTCAGTGAGTTCCTGGTCCTGGTCGGCACCTACGCCAGCTATCCGGTGGTCGGCATCATCGCCACCTTCGGCATCGTGCTCGCCGCGCTCTACACCCTCGTCCTGTACCAGCGGACGATGACGGGCCCGGTGAAGCCCGAGGTCGCCACGATGCCGGACCTCAGGGTGCGGGAGCTCGCGGTCGTCGCCCCGCTGGTCGTACTGCTGATCTTCCTGGGCGTCTACCCGAAGCCCGTCACGGACATCGTCAACCCGGCGGTCGAGCACACCATGTCCGACGTACAGAAGAAGGACCCCCAGCCCGAGGTGGAGGCGGCCAAGTGAGCGCATCAGCCGTCCACAGCCTGTGGACAACCGCGGCCGACCCGATCTCGAAGATCGACGCGCCGAAGATCGAATACGGACAATTGTCGCCCACGCTGATCGTCGTCGGCGCGGCGATCGTGGGGGTGCTGATCGAGGCGGCGGTACCGCGCAAGTCCCGGTACTACGCTCAGGTGATCGTCTCCGCCATCGCGTTGACCGCCGCCTTCGCCGCGGTGGTCGCCCTCGCGGCCGACGGGTACGGCACCACGAAGGCCGGCATCGTGGCGATGGGCGCCATCGCCGTCGACGGCCCGGCGCTCTTCCTCCAGGGCACGATCCTGCTGGCCGGGCTGGTGGGCCTGTTCACCTTCGCCGAACGGCGGCTCGACCCGGCGGCGCACGGCAACCGGGTCGACTCCTTCGCCGCGCAGGCCGCGTCGGTGCCGGGCAGCGACAGCGAGAAGGCCGCGGTGCGGGCCGGGTTCGCCACCACCGAGGTGTTCCCGCTGCTGCTCTTCGCGGTCGCGGGCATGCTGGTCTTCCCGGCCGCCAACGACCTGCTGACGCTGTTCATCGCGCTGGAGGTCTTCTCCCTGCCGCTGTACCTGATGTGCGCCCTCGCCCGCCGCAAGCGGCTGATGTCGCAGGAAGCGGCGGTGAAGTACTTCCTGCTCGGGGCGTTCGCCTCCGCGTTCACCCTGTTCGGCATCGCGCTGCTGTACGGCTACGCGGGTTCGTTGTCGTACGCGACGATCGCGCAGGTCGTCGACGGCACCCTCACCACCGTCGACCCGGCCCTCGCGTCCACCATGGGCAATGACGCGCTGCTGCTGATCGGCATGGCCATGCTCGTCATGGGCCTGCTGTTCAAGGTCGGCGCGGTGCCCTTCCACATGTGGACGCCGGACGTGTACCAGGGCGCGCCGACCCCGGTGACCGGCTTCATGGCGGCGGCGACCAAGGTGGCGGCGTTCGGCGCGCTGCTGCGGGTCCTGTACGTGGTGCTGCCCGGCCTGCGCTGGGACTGGCGGCCGGTCATGTGGGCCGTCGCGATCATCACCATGCTGGGCGGCGCCATCGTCGCGATCACGCAGACCGACATCAAGCGGCTGCTGGCGTACTCGTCGATCGCGCACGCGGGCTTCATCCTCGCCGGTGTGATCGCGACCACGCCGGACGGTGTCTCCTCCGTGCTGTTCTATCTGGGCGCCTACTCCTTCGTGACGATCGGCGCCTTCGCGGTGGTCACACTGGTCCGGGACGCGGGCGGCGAGGCCACGCATCTGTCCAAGTGGGCGGGGCTGGGTCGGCGTTCGCCGCTGGTGGCGGCCGTGTTCGCGGTGTTCCTGCTGGCCTTCGCGGGCATTCCGCTGACGTCCGGGTTCGCCGGGAAGTTCGCCGTGTTCAAGGCGGCGGCGGAGGGCGGGGCGGCCCCGCTGGTCGTGGTCGGTGTGATCTCGTCGGCGATCGCGGCGTTCTTCTACATCCGTGTCATCGTGCTGATGTTCTTCAGCGAGCCGCGCGCCGAGGGCCCCACGGTCGCGGTGCCGTCTGCGCTGACGACGACGGCGATCGCGGTCGGCGTGGCGGTCACGCTGGTGCTCGGTGTGGCGCCGCAGTACTTCCTGGACCTGGCGAGCACTGCCGGGGTGTTCGTGCGCTGACCCGCGCCGCCGACACGGAGGGCCCCGGTTCCCGAGGTGGGAGCCGGGGTCTTCGTCGTGCGCGGGGGCAGGGATGACCGGCTCGCTTCGGCCGACCGCCGACCGCCGACCGCCGACCGCCGAGCGTTACGAGGGGCAGCCTGTGGATAACTCCGGCGCTGTCGGTGCGGACGCCTATCGTGGACGCAGTGGTCGAGAAGCGACGTACGGGGGGCACGACGATGGGCGGGACGGGCGGGATCGGTGTCATGACAGCGGTAGCCGAGAGCGAGGCGTTGGCCACGCTCAACAGGGTCTTCGGGTACGAGACCTTCCGGGGCGAGCAGGAAGCGGTCATCGAGCATGTGGTGGTCGGCGGTGACGCCGTCGTCCTCATGCCGACCGGCGGCGGCAAGTCACTGTGCTATCAGATCCCGTCCCTGGTCAGACCCGGTACGGGCATCGTGGTGTCACCGCTGATCGCGCTGATGCAGGACCAGGTGGACGCGTTGCGGGCGCTCGGTGTGCGGGCCGGGTTCATCAACTCCACGCAGGATTTCGACGAGCGCCGGGTGATGGAGGCCGAGTTCCTCGCCGGGGAGCTGGACCTGCTGTACCTCGCCCCGGAGCGGCTGCGGCTCGACTCCACGCTGGATCTGCTCTCCCGCGGCAAGATCGCGGTGTTCGCGATCGACGAGGCGCACTGCGTGTCCCAGTGGGGCCATGACTTCCGGCCCGACTATCTGGCGCTGTCCCTGCTCGGCGAGCGCTGGCCGGACGTCCCGCGGATCGCGCTCACGGCGACCGCCACCCACGCGACGCACCAGGAGATCACCGAGCGGCTGAACATGCCGACGGCCCGCCACTTCGTGGCGAGCTTCGACCGGCCCAACATCCAGTACCGGATCGTGCCGAAGGCCGACCCCAAGAAGCAGCTGCTGAGCTTCCTGCGCGAGGAGCACGCCGGGGACGCGGGCATCGTGTACTGCCTCTCGCGCAACTCCGTGGAGAAGACGGCGGAGTTCCTCAGCCGCAACGGCGTGGAGGCGGTGCCGTACCACGCGGGGCTCGACGCGGGGACCCGCGCGGCGCACCAGTCCCGCTTCCTGCGGGAGGACGGGCTGGTCGTGGTGGCGACGATCGCGTTCGGCATGGGCATCGACAAGCCGGACGTACGGTTCGTCGCGCACCTGGACCTGCCGAAGTCGGTCGAGGGCTACTACCAGGAGACGGGCCGGGCGGGCCGGGACGGGCTGCCGTCCACGGCGTGGATGGCGTACGGACTCAATGACGTCATCCAGCAGCGCAAGATGATCCAGTCAGGGGAGGGCGACGAGGCGTTCCAGCGGCGGGCGGAGGCCCACCTGGACGCGATGCTCGGCCTGTGCGAGACGGCTCAGTGCCGGCGGGGACAGCTGCTCGCCTACTTCGGCCAGGACCCCGATGCGTCCGCCTGCGGCAACTGCGACACCTGCCTGACTCCGCCCGAGACCTGGGACGGGACCGTCGCGGCGCAGAAGGTGCTGTCGACCGTGGTGCGGCTGCAGCGGGAGCGGGGGCAGAAGTTCGGGGCGGTGCAGATCGTCGACATCCTGCTGGGCAAGCGCACGGCCAAAGTGATCCAGTTCGACCACGACCAGCTCTCCGTCTTCGGCATCGGGGAGGAGCTGAGCGAGGGTGAATGGCGGGGCGTCATCCGGCAGTTGCTGGCCCAGGGCCTGCTGGCCGTCGAAGGGGAGTACGGCACGCTCGTGCTGACCGAGGGCAGCGGGGCGGTGCTCCGGCGGGAGCGGGAGGTGCCGCTGCGCAAGGAGCCGAAGAAGCCGGTGACCTCGCGGTCGGCGTCGGCCGGCAAGGGGGAGCGGAAGGCCCGGGCCGCCGTGGTGGAGTTGCCGGAGCGGCTGGTGCCCGCGTTCGAGGCGCTGCGGGCCTGGCGGGCCGAGCAGGCCCGGGAGCAGGGGGTTCCGGCGTATGTGATCTTCCACGACGCGACGCTTCGGGAGATCGTCACGGTCTGGCCCTCGTCGGTGCGGGAGCTGGGGAGCGTCGGCGGAGTGGGGGAGAAGAAGCTGGCGACCTACGGGGAGGGCGTGATCGGGGTTCTGGCCGGGCTGGGCGAGGGCGCGGCGGAGTCCGAGCCTGAGTCCAAGTCCGAGCCCGAGTCCGAGCCCAGGAATCAGTCCGTGTCTCAAGGCGAGGAGGATCACTGGCCCGAGATGGACGCGGAGCCGGAGCCTGACGGCTGGGAGTGAGGGGTCGGCCGGGGGCGGGACGCGCCTTCGCCGCTAGGCCAGCGCCGTCAGCCCCGGACCGAAGACGATCAGCAGCGGGAGCAGGGGCACCAGCGCCGCCGCGGTGGTCGTCAGGACCCGGTGGCGGCGGTCCAGGCGCGGCTGGGGTTCCAGCAGCCGGTCCACGCGCTCGCCCAGCAGGCGGTGGCTGGAGGCGCAGGACAGGACGCCTCGGTGCTGGTTGAGCTCGATCAGGGCCAGCGCCGTGGTCAGGTGGCCGCAGCGGCGGGACGCGGTGTCGTCGGCGGCCAGCTCGACCAGGCGGTGGGTCTGGTCGCAGAAGTGGGCGAACAGGGGGATGCGGGGGAAGCCGGTGGCCAGTGCGGTGGACAGGTGCAGCAGCCAGTCGTGGCGGGCCCGGGCGTGGCCGCGTTCGTGGGTGAGGACGGCGTCCAACTGGTGGTCGGTCAGGCGGCGCAGGGCGCCGGTGGTGACGATCAGCTGGGGCGGGTTGCCGGGCATCCACCAGGCGTCCGGGTACTCGTCCTCCAGCACCAGCAGGGGGCCGCGCGCGGCCGGGAGACCGGCGGGCAGGTCCGGGGCGCGTTCGCGCAGGTGGGCCCTGGCCTGGCCGCGACTGCGCCGGGCCTCGACCAGCTCACGGGCCAGCATCGCCGTCGTCCAGGCGGCGCCGCAGGCCAGCAGCAGCGTGAAGGCCGTCACCCAGACCGGCGCCGTGGACAGGTCGTACGCCGCGGTCACCGCGGGCGGCGCGGGCGCGAAGACATGGTCGCGGACCGTGTGGAAGACGGCGGCGGCGCCCAGGACGAGGGCCGTCAGACAGCACAGCAGCACGGTCGCGACCAGGCACTGCCACACCCACAGCGCGACCACCGGCTCCCGCTCCGGCCACATGGCCCGGGTCAGGGAACGCGGTACCGGCACGGCGGCCAGCAGAGCGACGGCGCTCAGCAGGAGCAGGCAGACGGTCATGCCACGGGCTCCGGATCCTGGTCGGGACAAGGGCGGCTGCGGGGCGGGCTGTGCGCGGGCGGTGCGAGAGCGTGTCCCGCGCGCACCGTCCGCCGCCCAGTATGACGGCGAGCGGCGGTACGCGGCAGACATCGGCGGCCATCGAACCGTTCGACCCGAGGGGAGCGGCCGCGAGCGGCAACTCCCGCGGGGGCGATGGCCGTTCGGCAGGCGGTGGGATCAGGCCCCGGCGGCCACCACCCGCCCGGTGACCTCGCCCAGCCCCACCCGCGCCCCGTCCGCTCCCGGGGCCCACGCCGACAGCGTCACCACGTCGCCGTCCTCCAGGAAGGTCCGCTTGCCGTCGGGGAGCTCCAGGACGTCCCGGCCGTTCCAGGTGAGCTCCAGCAGGGAGCCGCGCTCGCGTTCCGCCGGGCCGCTGACCGTGCCGGAACCGTAGAGGTCGCCGGTGCGCAGGGAGGCGCCGTTGACCGTCATGTGGGCCAGCTGCTGGGCGGCCGTCCAGTACATCGTCGAGAAGGGAGGTTCGGAGATCACATGACCGTTGAGGGAGACCGAGATGCGCAGGTCGTAACCGGCGGGTTCCTCGACCGCGTCGTCCAGGTAGGGAAGCAGGTCGTGGGTGCGCTCAGGAGGGGCCACCCGGGCCTCCTCCAGCGCGTCCAGCGGGGTGATCCAGGCCGACACCGAGGTGGCGAAGGACTTGCCGAGGAAGGGGCCGAGCGGGACGTACTCCCAGGCCTGGATGTCGCGCGCGGACCAGTCGTTGAGCAGGCACAGGCCGAAGACGTGCTCCCGGAAGTCGCCGAGGCCGACCGGGCCGCCCATCGCCGACGGCACGCCCACCACGAAGCCGACCTCGGCCTCGATGTCCAGGCGGACGGACGGGCCGAAGACGGGCGCCGCGTCGGCCGGCGCCTTGCGCTGGCCGGAGGGCCGTACGACATCGGTGCCCGAGACCACGACCGTGCCCGAGCGGCCGTGGTAGCCGATCGGGAGGTGCTTCCAGTTCGGGGTGAGGGAGTCCGCGGCGTCCGGGCGGAACATCTGGCCGACGTTCCGGGCGTGGTTCTCGGAGGCGTAGAAGTCCACGTAGTCCGCGACCTCGAAGGGCAGGTGCAGGGCCACCGCGGAGAGCGGGTGGAACAGCGGCTCGATGGTCTCCCGGTGGGACGGCACCGTGACCCAGGCGGTCAGCGCGCGGCGCACGTCCGACCAGGCGGTGCGGCCCGCCGCCAGCAGCGGGTTCAGCGTGGGCCGGGCGAGCAGGGAGGCGTACGGGGAACCCAGGGCCAGCGCCGCCGCGCCCGCGTCGAGGACGTGGTCGCCGAGCCGTACACCGACCCGGCGCTCGCCGTCCTCACCGGGGAGGGAGAAGACACCGTACGGAAGGTTGTGCGGGCCGAAGGGGTCGCCCTCGGGGACATCAAAGGGGGGCATGGGTGCTGCCTCACTCTCGTGCGTGCCACGGGTCCGTGTCGTCGCCGCACACGTTACGGGTGGGGCACCCGTCTTGGGCAGTGCACAAGGGAGCGGGACGATCAGTTCCCGAGGTGCGTCGGGCCTGCTGGCGGCCGTGTCGCGCGGTCCTCGCTCCGCCCCGTCCTGCCCTCCGCCCCGTGCGTCACGGCAGTGCCCTCATGTCACCAGCAACGGGTGAGGACAAGGGAGTTGGAGGGGGCGCGTGGGGCGCAGGGGGGCGCCGGGGTCGTCCGGTTCGCGCTGAGTCGTGGGGGCGTCCTGTCCGTATTCTCTGATCATGGCCGCACCCATCGCATATTCACTCATCGCCACCGACCTGGACGGGACCCTCCTGCGAGGCGACGACACGCTCTCCGACCGGTCGCTGGCCGCACTCGCGCGGGTGGCGGAGGCGGGGGCCCGGCACCTGGTGGTGACCGGCCGGCCGGCGCCCAGGGTGCGGCCGCTCCTGGACGACCTGGGCAGCGAGGGGCTCGCGGTGTGCGGGCAGGGTGCGCAGGTGTACGACGCCGGCGCGGGCCGTCTGCTCTGGTCCGTCACCCTGGACCAGGAGCTGGCCGAGACCGCGCTCGGCAAGATCGAGGCCGAGGTGGGACAGGTGTACGCGGCGGTCGACCAGGACGGCGTCGACGGGCTCACCCTGATCGAGCCCGGGTACCTGATGCCGCACCCCACCTTGCCCGCGGTGCGCGTCGGCCGGCGTGACGACCTGTGGGGCGCGCCGATCAGCAAGGTGCTGCTGCGCCATCCCGAGCTGTCCGACGACCAGTTGGCGGCGACGGCGCGTTCGGTGGTGGGTTCGCTGGCGACGGTCACCATGTCGGGGCCCGGGACCGTCGAACTTCAGCCATGCGGCATCACCAAGGCGACCGGGCTCGCCCTGGCCGCGGATCACCTGGGCCTCGGCCCGGAGGGGACGATCGCCTTCGGTGACATGCCCAACGACATCCCGATGTTCGACTGGGCGGCCCACGGCGTGGCGATGGCCAACGCCCATCCCGAACTCAGGGCGGTCGCCGACGAGATCACCCTGTCGAACGAGGACGACGGCATCGCCGTCGTCCTCGAACGACTCTTCCGGTGACGGGCCCGGTCAGTACGCCCCGAAGACGTTGTCGATCGAGCCGTACCGCTGCGCCGCGTAGTTGCAGGCGGCGGTGATGTTGGCGACCGGGTCGTAGGGGTCCCACGAGGTGCCGGACACGTGGTACGCCTGGAAGGTCGGGTCGATCACCTGGAGCAGGCCCTTGGAGGGGGTGCCGGCGGCGGCGTTGGAGTCCCAGTTGTTGATCGCGTACTGGTTGCCCGAGGACTCCCGGATGATGTTGCGGTAGATGCCGTTGTAGCTGCCGGGGATCCCCTTCTGGGCCATGACCTGGAGGGACGCGCGGATCCAGCCGTCCAGGTTGTTGGCGTACCCCAGCGAGGCGGCGGTGGTGACGGTCGGGGTGGCCGCGGCGGCGGTGGTTGCCCCGAGGAGCGGCAGCGCGAGTACGGCGGCTCCGGTGCCGAGGACGGCGAGCTTGCGGGCGACCCGGCTGGTGCGGGCAGGACGGTGCTGAGCGGCAGCAGGCATGACGAAGTTCCTCTCCGGCGCCTGCGAGGTGAGCTGTCGGGTTCGGGCGGGAGCTGCCCGGCCGCGCACCGCGAAGGGCGCGCGACTTCACCCCGAGCCGCACCGGCGCGTCCGAAGACGTTCCGGGTCGGCGACTTACCTGGTTCCCCCGCTCCTGCCGTACGAAGAATCTCGGTGGAGCCGGACGGCGGCAGGATTAGGCGTCCGCCCGACAGGCCGGGAACGTATGCGAGAGCACATGTCCGAAACAAGTAGCGGATTCACATATCCAGGGTTTTGATCTTCGTTCGCGGGATGCGTGGCGGTTGCATCTTTGCGAGTGCCAAGGCCCAACTGGCCGCCGGGGAAGGGGTGTCGGGGGAAGTCTGAGGGGCGCCTGCGGACTCGGGGGCGTGAGTCACATCACGCGTGATCACAAGTCGCGCCAAATCTGGCAATCAACCTAAAAGGCGCATGGCACGTGCAGCATGGTTCCGTCCGCGAGGGGGATACGGACATCCGTGCGGGTTGTCTCTTCGGCTCGAGACACGCTCCACCGCTTCCACGTAAGTCGATCTATATCCGTTCTTATCAGGTGATCAAAAACATAACCACCGTGATCCGATACCGCCCGTCGTGGACGGGTGGGCGGCAGCGGTGATCGAAACGTGACCGGATACGCTGACTTGAGTGAAGGCAGCGACCTATCGACAAACCGCGTAATCGCCAGTAGACACCAGCAGACAGGAGACCCCTCGTGACCGTCGTCGGGCCGTTCGGGCTGAGCGTGCGGGACCAGGCTCTGGAAGCCGATGTCCAGGCCGGATTGGCGGCTGTCGAGGAGGGACTGCTCGAGGCCACCAAGAGCGAGGTCCCCTTCATCACGGGCGCAGCCCAGCATCTGGTGCGCGCGGGCGGGAAGCGGTTCAGGCCGCTGCTCGTGATGCTCAGCGCGCAGTTCGGGGACCGCCACGCGCCGGGGATCGTACCGTCGGCCGTGGTGGTGGAGCTGACCCACCTGGCGACGCTGTACCACGACGACGTGATGGACGAGGCCGAGGTCAGGCGCGGGGTGCCGAGCGCCAACACCCGCTGGGGGAACTCGGTCGCGGTCCTCACCGGTGACTTCCTCTTCGCCCGCGCCTCGCACATCCTCGCCGACCTCGGCCCGGAGGCCGTCCGGGTCCAGGCCGAGGCGTTCGAGCGGCTGGTCACCGGGCAGATCCTGGAGACGGCGGGACCGCAGGACGGGCGCGACCCGGTCGAGCACTACCTCGATGTGCTGGCCGGGAAGACCGGCTCGCTGGTGGCGGTGTCGTGCCGCTTCGGCGCGATGATGTCGGGCGCCGACGAGACGGTGGTGGACGTGCTCACCCAGTACGGCGAGCGGCTGGGGGTCGCGTTCCAGCTGGCCGACGACGTCCTGGACATCGCTTCCGACTCCCGCGAGTCCGGCAAGACGCCGGGTACGGATCTCCGGGAGGGGATCGCGACCCTGCCCGTGCTGCGGCTGCGGGAGCGGGCGCAGCGGCTGGGGCTCGCGGAGGACATCGCGCTCTGCGAGCTGCTGGACTCCGACCTGACCGACGATGTGCGGCACGCCGAGGCGCTGGCCGCGCTGCGGGCGCACCCGGCTCTGGAGCAGGCCCGCCGGGACACCGTGCGGTACGCCCAGGACGCGCGGGCCTCGCTGGCGCCCCTGCCCGAGTGCGACGCCAAGGCCGCGCTGATGGAGCTGTGCGACGCGGTGGTGCACCGCGCGGGTTAGCGGCGCGGCCCCCTTCCGGGCCACCGGCGAAACGGCGGCGCCTCCCCCGACCCCTACGGGTCGGGGGAGGCGCCGCCCTCTTGTGTCATACCGCAGGTGTACACGGAGTTGAGCCCGCGGTCTGACGCTTCGCGGCCGCCGATTTGGTCAGATGGTCACAACGGAAAACACCACTCCTCACCGATTCGGGTGAGAATGGCGGCTAAGGGCTGGACGCACGGGAATTGGCAGGCCGCCGCCGACGACGGAGGTAAGTCAGACATGGCACCGTACGAATCCGACGACAGCACGACCGCGAACGAGGTCGACGACCTGCGCTCGGGGCGGCGCAAGGCCGCGCGGTACGTCGTTCCGGTCGCGGTGGTGGGCGTGGCGGCGGCGACCATCGGTCTCGTCCCCGCCCTCGCCGACTCCGGCGACCCCGACCTGCCGAAGATCAGCGCACAGCAACTCATCGAGAAGATCGCCGAGTCCGACGTACAGCAGCTGTCCGGGACCATGCGGGTCAGCACCGATCTGGGGCTGCCCGACCTCGGCGGTCTGGAGAGCTCGCTGGCGTCCGGGGCGATGGAGTCCGGGGACGGTTCGTCCGCCGACCCGTCGGCCAAGCTCACCGAGCTGGTGTCCGGCAGCCACACCCTGCGGGTCGCCGTCGACGGCCCGGACCGGCAGAAGCTCTCGCTGCTGGAGAACTCCTCGGAGTACAGCCTCATCCACAACGGCAAGGACGTCTGGGGCTACGACAGCTCCTCCAACGAGGTCTTCCACAGCACCGCCCCCGACAGCGCCGAGCCGGACAAGGAGGTCCCGGCCACGCCCAAGGACCTCACCGAGGAGGCCCTGAAGTCGGTCGACGACACCACGTCCGTCACCGTCGACGGCACCGCGCAGGTCGCGGGCCGGGACGCCTACCGGCTGCTCATCAAGCCCAAGCAGTCCGGCACCACCGTCGGCGCCATCACCGTGGCCGTCGACGCGAAGACCGGTATGCCGCTGAAGTTCACGCTCACCCCGTCGAGCGGCGGCGCCGCCGTGGTGGACGCGGGCTTCACCGACGTCAGCTTCGCCAAGCCGGCCGCCTCCACCTTCGACTTCACCCCGCCGAAGGGCGCGAAGGTCACCGAGGACGACGCGCTCGAGGCCCCCGCGGAGGAGCAGGAGAAGCACTCCAAGGCGCCCGAGCTGGAGCCGGAAGGCGAACCGGAGGTCATCGGCGAGGGCTGGAACTCCATCGCCGTCCTCGACACCGGCGGCGAGGGCATCCCCTCCGGCTCCGAGGTCGGCGGCGACCTCGGCGGCTTCATGGATTCCCTGGGCGACAAGGTGAAGGGCTCGTTCGGCGAGGGCACGGTCTTCAAGACCCGCCTGATCAACGCCCTGATCACCGACGACGGCACGGTCTACGTCGGCGCGGTCACCAAGGACGCGCTGGTGAAGGCCGCGAACGCCGGGTAGTAAGGCACCCATGACCGACACGTCCGCCGCGGAGCCGAAGCCGGAGCAGGGTGACGGCGTGATCGTCACCCGCGCTCTCACCAAGCGCTACCGCGGCGGACAACTCGCCGTGGACGGTCTCGACCTGACCGTCCCGGCGGGCAGCGTCTTCGGCTTCCTCGGCCCCAACGGCTCCGGCAAGACCACCACCATCCGGATGCTGATGGGCCTCATCGAACCCACCTCCGGCACGGCCCGGGTCCTCGGCCGCCCCATGCCCCGCGCCACCCGCTCCGTCCTCCCGCACGTGGGCGCCCTGATCGAGGGCCCCGCCCTCTACGGCTTCCTCTCCGGCCGCGACAACCTCCTGCGCTACGACGCCGCCGACCCGACCGCCGACCCGCGCACCCGGCGCGAGCGCGTCGCGGCGGCGCTGGACCGGGTGGGCCTGACGGCCGCCGCGGCCAAGAAGGCCAGGGCGTACTCGCTCGGCATGAAGCAGCGGCTCGGCCTGGCCGCCGCGCTGCTCCAGCCGCGCCGCCTGCTGGTGCTGGACGAGCCGACCAACGGCCTCGACCCGCAGGGCATGCGCGAGATCCGCTCGCTGATACGGGAGTTGGCCTGCGACGGCACGACCGTCTTCCTCTCCTCCCACCTCCTCGACGAGATCGAGCAGGTGTGCACGCACGCGGCCGTGATGGCCCGGGGCCGGCTCGTCACCCAGGGCGCGGTCGGCGACCTCGCGGCCGGAGTGCGCGGCAGGCTCCTGGTCACCACCCCCGACACCGCGGACGCCGCCCGGGTGCTGAAGGAGCAGGGAGCGAGTGATGTCGTGGTCGCCGAGGACCGGGTGACGGCCGAGCCGCCCGACCGGGACCTGGCGGAGCTCACCGCGGCTCTGGTGACCGCGGGCGTCCGCGTCCGTGGCTTCGGGGTCGAACGGGCCTCCCTGGAGGACGCGTTCGTGGCGCTGACGGGAGAGGGCTTCGATGTCGCAGGCTGAACTCACCGCTCCGGTGCGCAGGGGATGGACCTTCGGTCTGTTGCGCAACGAGATGGGGACGACCCTGCGCCGCTGGCGCACCCTCGCCCTGCTGGGAGTCCTCGCGGCCGTGCCGGTCCTGGTCGGGGTCGCCGTGAAGATCGAGACCGGCGACGGCGGTTCGGCCGGCGGCGGCGAAGGTCCCGCGTTCGTCGCGCAGATCACCAACAACGGCCTGTTCCTGGTGTTCACCGCGCTCGCCGCGACACTGCCGTTCTTCCTGCCGATGGCGGTCGGCGTGGTCGCGGGCGACGCCATCGCCGGCGAGGCGAACGCGGGCACCCTGCGCTATCTGCTGGTCGCCCCCGCGGGCCGCACCCGGCTGCTGCTCACCAAGTACGCGACCACGATGGCCTTCTGTCTGCTGGCCACGCTCGTGGTCGCGGTCTCGGCGCTGACGGTGGGCGCGCTGCTCTTCCCGCTGGGGGACCTGACGACGATCTCCGGCACTCGGATCGGCTTCGGCGAGGGACTCGGCCGCGCGCTGCTGATCGCGCTGGTCGTCGCCGCGTCCCTCACCGGGATCGCGGCGCTCGGCCTGTTCGTCTCCACCCTGACCAACAGCGGCATCGCGGCGATGGCCACGACCGTCGGCCTGCTGATCACGGTCCAGATCCTCGACCAGATCCCCCAACTGGACGCCCTCCAGCCGTACTTCTTCTCCCACTACTGGCTGTCCTTCGCCGACCTGATGCGCGAGCCGGTCTACTGGGACGACCTGGTCAAGAACCTCGGCCTCCAGGCCCTGTACGCGGCCGTGTTCGGCTCGGCGGCCTGGGCGAGGTTCACGGCGAAGGACATCACGGCCTAACTCTCGTGGGGGAAGCGCGCGAGCGGGGTCTCCCCCTGGAAGAACGTCTTCGCGCGGGTCAGCGCGTCGGCGTCGTTGAGTACGTCACCGGGCTTGCTGCCGTTGCCGAGCAGCACTCCGCCGAAGCGCATGCCCATGTATGCGGCCGAGTTGTTGAGCGTGCCGATCAGCGGATCGGCGACCACCTGCTCGTGCTCGGCGAGCACGGTGACGCCCCAGAGGGTGCGCCCGGCCAGCGTCGGCTTGAAGTCGAGGCCGGGGGTGCGCAGCCAGCCGGCCCAGTAGTCGAGGTAGCGCTTGGTGTGGGCGGACACGGAGTACCAGTACAGCGGGGAGACGATCACGATGTCCGTCGCCGCGAGGGTTGCGTCGAGCAGCAGTGCTTCGGGGCCCTCGGTCGGGCGGACACGGTCGCTGTCGTGGCACAGGTCCACGAAGTCCGGCAGCGGATGCGCGGCGAGATCGATCCACTGCTGCTCGACGTCCTCGGGCAACTGTTCGGCGGCGCGGCGGGCGAGCGTCTCGGTGTTGCCGTCGTCGCGGCTGCTGCCCAGGACGAACAGGAAACGGCGGGTCATGGGTCCCCCAGGTGGCGAATGGTCGGCGTACGCGAACAAACTGCATCTGCATTATATGCGTACGCAAGAAGTTGTCGAGGGGGATTATCCGGAGTCCGCCCGCTACCGTCGCCCGATGCCGGTCAGGTGGGCCAGCGCCTCGGTCTCCCGGGGCGGCCCCCCGGCGGTCTCGCCGAGCCGCCAGTCGTGGACCCAGGGCACCCGGTACACGTCGATGACCTCCTCGATCGCCTTCACCCGCCGGGCGAGCGGCCGCGGCAGCCGGCCCGGCGCGTCGGCGACGAGCACGACCGCGTCCAGGTCGAGTCCGGGCGGCACCGGCCCGTACCGGAAGGCGTCCAGCGCGCGCAGTACGGCGTCGAGGCCGGCGGCGTGCGTACGGCCGACCAGCAGGACGGAGCGCGGAGCGCCGGGCCCCGGCCAGTCGCGCCCGCAGTCGTGGCCGCCGTAGACCAAGGCCAGGGTGGTGACACCGGCGCCGCCGTGGGTGCCGACCCAGGAGTAGCGCCGGGGGGTGACTCCGGCGGGCGGGGCAGGCGGTGGCGGTGCTTGAGGTACGGCCACCGGCCCGCGGATCCAGATTTCCGGTCCCTGTCGCACGTCGGTGGGCATGCCCGCGTGCGCCCCTCGGCACGCCATCGATGCGGGGGCGAGTCCTGGAACGAGGCTGTGACGACTCGGTGACGTGTGCGGCGGGGACCTGCGGAGAGACTCGACGGTAGGTGCTGCCAGGGAGGGAGGAACCGATGTCTCGACTCAGCCGCGCGAAGAAGCGGGATCAGGGGGAGGAGCGGGCGGTGGATGCGGGGGCTTCTGTGGCTTCTGCGGCTTCTGGCCGTCCTGGGATTGCCACGGGTGCTAGGGCTTCCACGGCTCGTGCGGTCTCTGCGGCGGCGCCGATCGAGGTCCGGGTGCCGGGGGACGGCGGGGGAGGCGCGTCGGTCGGTGGTGTACCGGTCGCGGCGGTCGCGGGCGAGGAGATCCAGCAGACCGTCCTGACCCACCTCCACCGGATCGCTCTCGCCGCGGGGACGCCGGTGCGGGCGACGATCCGGGACGACCGGATCGGGTACGTGGTGCCGCTCGTGGTGAACCTGGACGGGTCGAGCGCGCTGATGGGGGAGCCGGTGGACGCGACGCCGCGAGCGGAGTCGGCCGTACCGCTTCCGCCCGAGCCGCCGCGGGCCGTCCGGGAACCCGCTCCCACGTTCACGCCGCGGGCGGTACGGGACGCCGTCCCCGGCACGGTCGCCCCACCGACGGGCGCATTCGGCCCCCCGCCGGTGATGGACGGGCCGGTCACGGACGTGCCCGTGCGGGACGCCCCGCCCCCGGTCGGCGCCGCGCGGTCGCCGCACCCTTCCCGCAGGGCGGCCCCGGACCCGGCCTTCGACCTCGGCGTCGACCCGGGTCCCAAAACCCCGACCCCGCCCCGGGGCTTCGACGCCGTCGCCGAGGCGGTACTCGGTGACGAGCCCCCCACCGCCACCCTCCTCGCGGAACCGGTGGCCAGGATCAACGAGGCCGTCCGGGCCGGGCGCACCCAGGAGGCGGCGGATCTCGCGCAGCGGACCGTGGCGCAGGCCGCGCAGTCACTGGGCCCCGAGCACCCCGAGGTGCTCCAGTTGCGCGAACTGACCGCGTACATCGCCTACCTGGCGGGCGAACCGGCGCAGGCCCTCACCCTCTCCCTGGACCTGGCCCGGATACACCACCGCGCCCAGGACGCCGAGGCCGCCTACGGGAACGTCCTGAGCGCGGCGACCGCCTGGCGAGCCGTACGCGACCCCGAGCAGGGCCTGCGCCTCGGCCACGACCTGATCGCCCTGTGGGCCGTCCTCGCGGCGGAGGCCGGTCCGGCCGCCGATGAACCCGAGAAGCTGACCGCGGCCCGGACCCGCATGGGCCGTCTCGCGCAGCGAGCCCGCGCCCAGTAGGGGACCCCGGCGGCTCATTGCACGCAGAACTCGTTCCCCTCCGGATCCGCCATCACCACCCACTGACCGGAGGGTTCCCTCACCTCCCGCAGCACACTCGCGCCGAGCCCCCGCAGCCGCTCAGCCTCCGCCTCCCGCTGCCCCTCGGGGGCGTGCAGGTCGAGATGGAGCCGGTTCTTGCCGGTCTTCTCCTCCGGCACCCGCTGGAACAGCAGCCGCCGCCCGAGCCCCGTCCCGCTGTCGGGGTCGAAGGGGTCCTCGGGATGCCGTACGGCGACCAGGTCCCGGAAGGCGAGCCGGGCATGGAACTCGACGGTGGCCTCGCGGGGCAGCGCGCCGAGTTCCAGCAGCCGTTCGATGAGCGCGTGGTTGTCCTCGACCTCGTAGTGCAGCGCGGCGGCCCAGAAGTCGGCCTGCGCCTGCGGGCTCGCGCAGTCGACGACGAGCTTCCAGTGCAGCGGCGCGGGTGCGGACGCGGAATCAGGAACCTGTGTCATGGGTCCCTTATAGCGGCCCATCAGGTCCGGGACTGTCCTAGTGGACCGCGGCTTCCCTCTTGTCGTACGCCTCCCGCGCCTCCGCGATCTCCCGCTGGTGCCGCTCCGTCCAGTCCACCAGTGACTGGATCGTCGCGTGCAGGGTCCCGCCCAGCGGGGTCAGTTCGTACTCCACCCGAGGCGGCACCACCGGATGAACGGTCCGCTTCACCAGCCCGTCCCGTTCCAGCTGCCGCAGCGTGACGGTGAGCATCCGCTGGCTGACCCCGTCGATCTCGCGCCGCAGCTCGGTGAAGCGCAGCCGCCGGTTCTCCAGCAGGGCGATGACCAGCAGCGACCACTTGTCGGCCACCCGGTCCAGGATCTGCCGCACCTGGCAGTCCTCGCGGGTGTCCCACTGGAAGGGGTCGGCGTCGCCGTAGTCCACGGTGCTCGCGCAGTTACTCGGTGACTTAGAAGTGCCTTCTTCCATGTCTGCCGATGGTGCCGCAGGGTGGGGGTGGTTACAAGAGGGAACCGACCCTCATTCGCGTAACTCCCCTCTCTTTCCTGGAGTGTTCCTATGGGCACCCGCGCCTGGGCGCTGCTGTTCGTCCTCTGCGGAACGATTTTCCTGGAGGGCATCGACGTCGCCATGATGGCCGTCGCGATCCCGTCGATCAGAGCCGATCTGGGGCTCACGACCGGCACCGCGGCCTGGGTCATGAGCGCCTACGTCCTCGGGTACGCCGGTTTCACCCTGCTCGGCGGCCGGGCCGCCGACCTGCTGGGCCGGCGCCGCATGTTCCTGCTCTGGCTCACCGTCTTCCTCTGCTTCTCCGGCCTCGGCGGTTTCGCCACCGAGGGCTGGATGCTGGTCCTCGCCCGCTTCGTCACCGGCGTCGCCGCCGCCTTCATGACCCCGGCCGCGCTCTCGCTGATCACCACCTCGTACGAGGAGGGCCCCCGGCGCAACAAGGCCCTGATGATCTTCGCCGGTACCGCCGCCGGAGGCTTCTCCTTCGGCCTGGTGGCCGGCGGACTGCTCACCGAGCTGGGCTGGCGGTGGGTCTTCTTCGCGCCGGTGCTGCTGAGCGCCGCCCTGCTGCTCGCGGCGGTGCGGCTGGTCCCCCGGCAGGACGGTCCGCGCGCCCGCGGACGGAGCTTCGACCTGCCCGGCGCGATCATCGCCGCCGGCGCCATGCTGCTGGCCGCCTACACCGTCGTACGCCTGGAACACGGTCTGCAGGACCTGCCGCTGACCTCGGCCGCGGCCCTCGCGGCGGTGCTGCTGGCCACCGCCTTCGTGGTCGTGGAGCGCCGCACCGCCGACCCGCTGGTCCGGCTGGGCATCCTGCGGGTGGGATCCGTCGTGCGCGCCGACCTCGGGGCGCTGCTCTTCGTCGGCGCCTTCTTCGGCTTCCAGTTCGTGGTGACGCTCTACCTCCAGGAACTGCGCGGCTGGTCCTCGCTGCAGACCGCGCTCGCCCTGGTGATCATGGGCTGCGACATGATCCTGGCGCCGACCCTGACGCCCTGGCTGGTCGCCCGGTACGGCAACACCCGCGTGATCGTCGGCGGCTTCGCGCTGGCCGTCGTCGCCTACGCGCTGTTCCTGCCGGTGGGCCCGGACTGGCCGTACGCCGCGATGCTGCCCACGCTGTTCGTCGCGGGCCTGGCGTTCGCGCTGGCCTACGGGCCGCTGACGATCGCGGCGACGGACGGGGTCGCCGAGCGGGAGCAGGGCCTGGCGAGCGGGCTGCTGACCACCGCCACCCAGTTCGGCTCGGCGATCGGCATCTCCGCGGTGACGGCCGTCTACGGCCTGGCGTCCACCGGACCGGGACCCGAGGAGACGCTGTCCGCGTTCCGTACGGCACTGGTGGTGCCGGTCGCGATGGTGGCGCTGGGGTTGCTGATATCGGCCTTCGGCGCCCGGGCGGACCGGCGCGCCGAGCGCCAGGCGTCGGCGGTCAGCAGGGTCAGCGCCAGCCACACCAGCGCGAACCCGGCCCAGCGCTCGGCGGGCATGGCCTCGCGGAAGTAGAGGATGCCGAGCAGGAACTGGAAGACGGGCGCCAGGTACTGCAGCAGCCCCAGGGTGGACAGCGGCACGCGGATGGCCGCCGCGCCGAAGCAGACCAGCGGCAGCGCGGTGACCAGGCCGGTGGTCGCGAGGAGCGCCGCGTGTCCCGGGCCCTCGGAGGTGAACGTGGAGCCGCCGTCGGCCGACAGCCACACCAGAAAGGCCAGCGCCGGCAAGAACTGGATGGCGGTCTCGGCGGCCAGCGACTCCAGGCCGCCGAGGTTGACCTTCTTCTTCACCAGGCCGTAGGTGGCGAAGGAGAAGGCGAGGACGAGCGAGATCCACGGCGGGCGGCCGTAGCCGATGGTGAGCACCAGGACCGCGGCGAAGCCGATCCCGACCGCCGCCCACTGCACGGGACGCAGCCGCTCCTTCAGCAGCAGCACGCCCATCGCGATGGTGACCAGCGGGTTGATGAAGTAGCCGAGCGAGGCCTCGACGACCCGGTCGTTGTTCACGGCCCAGATGTAGACGCCCCAGTTGACGGCGATGACGGCCGAGGCGACGGCGATGAGCGCGAGCTTGCGCGGCTGGCGCAGCAGCTCACCGGCCCACTTCCAGCGCCGTATGACCAGCAGGGCCAGCGCCACCGCGACGAGGGACCACACCATCCGGTGGGCCAGCACCTCGACCGGCTCGGCGGGCTTGAGCAGCGGGAAGAACAGGGGGAACAGCCCCCACATCCCATAAGCCGCGAAGCCGTTCAGCAGACCTATGTGCCGCTCGCCCTTCGGCTTCCCGCTCACGGGCCCTCCTTCTGGTCGTCCTCGCCCCGAAGAAGGTAGCGCCGATCACCCTCGCCTGTCATGCCCGTATCGCCATACGGTCATGACAGGCGAGGGTGCCCGGTCACCGGGGGGCGTCAGTCCTTGAGCGCGGCGGCGATGGCCTCGGAGAACGGCGTGGTCGGACGGCCGGTGAGCCGGGACAGGTCACCGGAGGAGACGACCAGTTCGCCCTTGGCTATGGCGGCGTCCACCCCGACGAGGATGTCGGCGAACGGCGCCGGCATCCCGGTGCCGCCGAGGATGCCCTTCAGCACCTCACCGGACACGGCGTTGTAGGCGATCTCCCGGCCGGTCTGCCGGCTCAGCTCGGCCGCGTACTCGGCGAAGCTCCACGCCTCGTCGCCGCCCAGCTCGTACGTCGTGTTCTCGTGCCCCTCGCCGGTCAGTACGGCGACGGCGGCAGCGGCGTAGTCGGCGCGCGCGGCGGAGGAGACCCGGCCCTCGCCGGCGGCGGCCACGACGGCGCCGTGCTCCAGCACGGGGGCGAGGTTCTCGGTGTAGTTCTCGTGGTACCAGCCGTTGCGCAGCAGGACGTAGGGCACGCCCGAGCCGGTGAGCGCCTTCTCGGTGCCGCGGTGGTCGTCGGCGAGCGCGGCCGTCAGGCTCCCCGGGGCGCTGGTGTAGGCGAGCAGGGCGACACCGGCGGCCTTCGCGGCCTCGATGACGACCTGGTGCTGGGCGACCCGGCCCTTGTCGAACTCGTTGCCGGAGACCAGCAGCACCTTGTCGCCCGCGGCGAACAGGCCGTCGAAGGTCTCGGGCGCGTTGTAGTCGGCGACGGCGATCCGGACGCCCTTGGCCGCGAGGTCCGCCGCCTTCTCCGGGGTGCGCACGACGGCGGTGATCCGGGCGGCGGGCACCTTGTCGAGCAACTGCTCCACGACGTGGCGGCCCAGGTTTCCGGTGGCTCCGGTGACGACGATGCTCATGATGCGGGGCTCCTTGTGAGGTGGGTGATCTGTCGTCGACCCTAGAAGGAGCGCTAACTATTGGAAAGTACACACTTTGAAGTAAGGTACAGGCATGACGGTAAGTGAGGGGGCGCGCCCAGGGCAGTCCGACGGTGAGGCGATGTGCCCGTACCGCCTGGTGCTGGAGCACGTGACGAGCCGCTGGGGCGTCCTGGTCCTGATCCATCTGCTGGACCGGCCCCACCGCTTCAGCGAACTGCGCCGGGCGATCGGAGAGGTCCGGCCGGTCAGCGAGAAGATGCTGACCCAGACCCTCCAGACCCTGGAACGCGACGGCATGATCCACCGCGACGCCCAGCCGGTGATCCCCCCGCGCGTCGACTACTCCCTGACCGGCCTGGGCCGCGAGGCGGCGGAACAGGTGCGGGGGCTCGCCGCGTGGACGGTGCGGCGGATGGGGGAGGTCAGCGCGGCCCGGGAGCGGTACGACGCGGAGAAGGGGAGGGGCTGAAGGGGCGGGACTGAAGGGGCGGGGTCGAAGGTGCGCGGTTGCATCAGAGGGCCCGGGCACCCTGCGGTACCCGGGCCCTGCGCTCGGCGATCGGTTCGGCCGGGCCGGTCAGCCGACGACCGTCCAGGTGTCGCCGCCCGCCAGCAGCGCGGCCAGGTCGCCCTTGCCGTTCTGCTCGATGGCCGCGTCCAGCTGGTCGGCCATCTGCGTGTCGTAGACGGGCCGCTCGACGCTGCGGAACACACCGATCGGGGTGTGGTGGAGGGTGTCGGGGTCGGCGAGCCGGGAGAGGGCGAACGCCGTGGTCGGCGAGGCGCTGTGGGCGTCGTGGACCAGGATCTCCGCCTCGTTCTCCGGCGTCACTGTCACCACCCGCAGATCACCCGTCGCCCGGTCCCGGACCACGCCCCGCGCCCCGTCGGTGCCGAAACGGATCGGCTCGCCGTGTTCCAGGCGGATGACCGCCTCCTGGGCCTGCTGCTTGTCCTTCAGGGCATCGAAGGCACCGTCGTTGAAGATGTTGCAGTTCTGGTAGATCTCCACCAGCGCGGTGCCCGGGTGGGCGGCCGCCTGGCGCAGCACCTCGGTGAGGTGCTTGCGGTCGGAGTCGACGGTCCGCGCCACGAAGGACGCCTCCGCGCCGATCGCCAGCGACACCGGGTTGAAGGGCGCGTCGAGCGACCCCATCGGCGTCGACTTGGTGATCTTCCCGACCTCGCTGGTCGGGCTGTACTGGCCCTTGGTCAGGCCGTAGATCCGGTTGTTGAACAGCAGGATCTTGAGGTTCACATTGCGCCGCAGGGCGTGGATCAGATGGTTGCCGCCGATGGACAGCGCGTCGCCGTCGCCGGTCACCACCCACACGCTCAGGTCCCGCCGACTGGCCGCGAGACCCGTCGCGATCGCGGGCGCGCGGCCGTGGATGGAGTGCATGCCGTACGTGTTCATGTAGTACGGGAAGCGCGAGGAGCAGCCGATCCCTGAGACGAACACGATGTTCTCCCGCGCCAGGCCCAGTTCGGGCATGAAGCCCTGCACCGCGGCCAGGATCGCGTAGTCACCGCACCCGGGGCACCAGCGCACCTCCTGATCGGACTTGAAGTCCTTCATGGACTGCCTGGCCTCGGCCTTGGGAACGAGCGAGAGTGCCTCGATCGTGCCCGTGCCTTCCCTGGACGTCTCAGCCATCGATGGCCTCCTTGAGAGCCGCTGCGAGCTGTTCGGCCTTGAACGGCATGCCGTTGACCTGGTTGTACGAGTGGGCGTCCACCAGGTACTTCGCCCGGATCAGCGTGGCGAGCTGACCGAGGTTCATCTCGGGGACGACGACGCGGTCGTACCGCCCCAGCACGTCACCGAGGTTCTTCGGGAAGGGGTTGAGGTGCCGCAGGTGCGCCTGCGCGATCCCGTGTCCGGCGGTGCGCAGTCGGCGGACGGCCGCGGTGATCGGGCCGTAGGTCGAACCCCAGCCCAGCACCAGGGTCCTGGCGTCGTGCGGATCGTCGACCTCGAGGTCGGGCACCTCGATGCCGTCGATCTTCGCCTGCCGGGTGCGGACCATGAAGTCGTGGTTGGCGGGGGCGTAGGAGATGTTGCCCGTGCCGTCCTCCTTCTCGATGCCGCCGATGCGGTGCTCCAGCCCCGGGGTGCCGGGGACGGCCCAGGGCCGGGCGAGGGTCTGGGGATCCCTCTTGTACGGCCAGAAGGCTTCCGAGCCGTCCTCCAGGGTGTGGTTCGGGCCCTGCGCGAACTGCACCCGCAGGTCCGGGAGTTCGTCCAGCTCCGGGATCCGCCAGGGCTCGCTGCCGTTGGCCAGGTAGCCGTCGGAGAGCAGGAAGACCGGCGTCCGGTACGTCAGCGCGATCCGTGCCGCCTCCAGCGCCGCGTCGAAACAGTCGGCGGCCGTGCACGGCGCGACGACCGGCACCGGCGCCTCACCGTTGCGCCCGAACATGGCCTGCAGCAGGTCCGCCTGCTCGGTCTTGGTCGGCAGACCGGTCGAGGGCCCGCCGCGCTGGATGTCCACCACCAGCAGCGGCAACTCCAGCGAGACGGCCAGCCCGATCGTCTCGCTCTTGAGCGCCACCCCGGGCCCGGAGGTCGTCGTCACCGCGAGCGAACCGCCGAAGGCCGCGCCCAGCGCCGCCCCGATCCCGGCGATCTCGTCCTCCGCCTGGAAGGTCCGCACACCGAAGTTCTTGTGCTTGCTCAGCTCGTGCAGGATGTCGGAGGCCGGGGTGATCGGGTACGAGCCCAGGAACAACGGCAGATCCGCCTGCCGGGAGGCCGCCACCAGGCCGTACGACAGGGCCAGGTTCCCGGAGATGTTCCGGTAGGTGCCGACGGGGAAGGTCTTGGCGGCCGGGGCGACCTCGTAGGAGACCGCGAAGTCCTCGGTCGTCTCGCCGAAATTCCATCCCGCTCTGAACGCCGCGATGTTCGCCGCCGCGATCTCCGGCTTCTTCGCGAACTTCGACTTCAGGAACTTCTCCGTGCCCTCGGTGGGCCGGTGGTACATCCATGACAAGAGGCCGAGCGCGAACATGTTCTTGCTGCGCTCGGCCTCCTTGCGGCTGAGGTCGAATTCCTTGAGGGCCTCCACCGTCAGCGTGGTCAGCGGCACCGGGTGCAGGTGGTAGGCGTCCAGCGAGCCGTCCTCCAGGGGTGAGCTGACGTAGCCCACCTTCTGCATGGCCCGTTTGGTGAACTCGTCCGTGTTCACGATGATCTCCGCGCCGCGCGGCAGATCCTGCACGTTCGCCGCCAGCGCCGCCGGGTTCATCGCGACCAGGACGTTCGGCGCGTCACCCGGCGTGAGGATGTCGTGGTCGGCGAAGTGCAGCTGGAAGGAGGAGACACCGGGGAGGGTGCCGGCGGGGGCGCGGATCTCGGCAGGGAAGTTCGGCAGCGTCGACAGGTCGTTGCCGAAGGACGCTGTCTCGGAGGTGAAGCGGTCACCGGTGAGCTGCATACCGTCACCCGAGTCTCCCGCGAACCGAATGATCACTCGGTCCAGCCGGCGGACGTCCTTCGCCGTCGCCGGTTTGCGCTGCTCTCCCAGAACTGCTTCGTCGGCCTGCTCCGCTGGGCTACTGACCTGGCTGGTCACTGAACTGGACCTCCCTCGAGGCGGCTGTCGGGGACAGGCCTTCCCGCGGGCCCTCCCCACAGGATCAACCCTACGTCCGTAAAGGTCGCCTTCCCCGGGCCATTCGCATGATGGACACGGTTTTGAGACGGTTCGCCACCCTGACTCGTCATGAGTTCAGATAGGTGAGTACCGCGAGAACGCGACGGTGATCCCCGTCGCTAGGGGACAGCCCCAGCTTCAGGAAGATATTGCTGACGTGCTTCTCCACGGCCCCGTCGCTGACCACCAGTTGGCGGGCGATGGCGGAGTTCGTCCGCCCCTCGGCCATCAGCCCCAGGACCTCCCGCTCCCGCGGGGTGAGCCCCGCGAGCACGTCCTGCTTCCGGCTGCGTCCGAGCAACTGCGCGACCACCTCCGGGTCGAGCGCCGTGCCGCCCTGAGCCACCCGCACCACCGCGTCCACGAACTCCCGCACCTCGGCGACCCGGTCCTTGAGCAGATAGCCGACCCCCCGGCTGGAGCCTGCCAGCAGTTCGGTGGCGTAGCGCTCCTCCACATACTGTGACAGCACGAGCACACCGAGTCCCGGATGCGCCTTGCGCAGCTGTACGGCGGCCCGCACGCCCTCGTCGGTGTGGGTGGGCGGCATCCGTACGTCCGCGACGACGACGTCCGGAAGTGTGCCCTGCGCGTCGAGCTCCGTGATGGTCTTGATCAGTGCTTCTCCGTCGCCCACGCCGGCGACGACCTCGTGCCCGCGGTCGGTCAGCAACCGGGTCAGGCCCTCTCTGAGCAGCACTGAGTCCTCTGCGATGACCACCCGCACCCTGTCCTCCACGACGTCCGGCCCCCCGAGCCTGTTGCGCGCCCGGCCGGCTGTCTCCGGCCCGGTCCCGCGGCTCCTCAGTATCGCGCGATCGGCCGGTCCTCACCGGGCCTGTGGATAACCCGGCCTGCCGTCTTCGGATCCGAGGGCCGGGAGGGGGCTGATTTCCGGCCTGGGCACACACAGAGGCGTCCGTCTCCGGCTGCCGGAGACGGACGTACTGAGCCGTTACGGCTCTACACCGCCCGCCAGGGCAGCTCCGCCGTGATCCGGGTGGGGCCGCCGACCGGGGAGTCCACGACCAGGATCCCGTCCACCGCGTCCAGACGTTCAGCGAGCCCGGCCAGACCCGACCCGGCGGAGGTGTCCGCGCCGCCCACGCCGTTGTCCACGACCTGGAGCATCAGCCGGTCCTCCACCCGCCAGACGTCCACCCCCGCCCAGGTGGCTCGCGCGTGCTTGCTGATGTTCTGGAGCAGTTCCGAGACGGTGAAGTAGGCGATGCCCTCGATCGCCGGCACCGGCCGCGCGGTCAGGTCGACCTGGACCTCGACCGGGACAGTGCAGCGGGAGGCGACCGAGGAGAGCGCGGCGTCCAGACCCCGGTCGGTCAGTACGGCCGGGTGGATGCCGCGGGCCAGGTCGCGCAGTTCCTGGAGCGCCGTCTTCACCTCACCGTGGGCCTCCTCCACCATGCGGGCCGCGGCCTGCGGGTCCTCCGTCAGCTTCTCCTTCGCCAGCCCCAGGTCCATGGCCAGCGCCACCAGCCGGGCCTGCGCGCCGTCGTGCAGATCGCGCTCGATGCGCCGCAGGTCAGCGGCGGCCGTGTCGACCACGACCCCGCGGCCCGACTCCAGCTCCACCACGCGCGTGGCCAGCCGCGTCGGCCCGAGCAGCCCGTGCACCAGCAGCCGGTCCACCATCGTCAGCGCCCGCACGATCCACGGCGTCGCCAGCGTGAAGAGCAGCCCCACCAGCGCCGTCACGGTGATCTCGAACGCGTTGTCGAGGTAGATGCGGTGCGTCTCGTCGCCGTAGAGCTGGATACCGCCCTGGCCGCCGTAGAGCGGGAACAGCCAGAACCACAGCGGATACGTCAGCAGGCTCCAGCCGATGGCCCAGAAGTTCACCGCGACCACGAAGGAGAAGACCGCCCACGGCAGATGCAGCACCGCGTACAGCAGCGAGCGCCAGGAGGCGCCGCTCTTCAGGACGGCGCCCATCCACGCCATGAAGCCCTGCTTGCGCATCCGCAGCGGCTCCGGGTCCGCGACCTCCAGATCGAGCAGCCCACGCGCGCGTGCCCGCTCCATCGCCCCGAACCCCCGGCAACCGGCCAGGCCCGCCGCCAGCACCGGGATCCCCAGGAACGTCACCAGCAGGCCCGCCCCCAGCGACACCATGGTGACCGCGTAGGTGAAGAGCAGGATGCTGATCGGCAGGCTCAGCAGGAGGTAACCGAGTTCGCGCCAGTGCCGCGCCTCGAACGGCGCCCGCAGCCCGGCGGGCAGCCGATGAGCGCGCTCACTGTCGGGGAAGCCGAGCCCGTAACCCTGTCCGTACTCCGTGGCCATCGACGTCGTCCGTTTCTGCTCGTGCGGCTGGGTCTTCGCGATACCTCCACCCTCCTCGGGCGCAGGTCGGCGGGCCATGGAGTCCGTCGGCGTCTTGGGCGGGGGGTTTTCCCTACCCCCGCTCCGGCTCCCGGTCGCGCCAGGGCAGCTCGGCGGTGACCGTGGTGGGGCCGCCCGGCGGGGAGTCGATGACGAACAGCCCGTCCACGGCGCCGAGCCGGTCGGCGAGCCCGCGCATCCCCGTACCGCCGTCCAGCCGCGCGCCCCCGTGCCCGTCGTCCCACACCTGCAGCAGCAGCCGGTCGTCCGTCCGCCACACCTCGACCGAGGCGGTCCGGGCCCCGCTGTGCTTGCTGACGTTCTGCAGCAGCTCCGAGACGGTGAAGTAGGCGATGCCCTCGATGGCCGCGGCCGGCCGCCCGTCCAGATCGACCGTCACCTTCACCGGCACCGTGCACCGCGTGGCCACCGACGACAGCGCCGCGTCCAGGCCCCGGTCGGTCAGCACCGCCGGATGGATCCCGCGCGCGAGATCCCGCAGCTCCTGGAGGGCGAGCTTCACCTCACCGTGCGCCTCCGCGATCATCGAGGCGGCGAAGTCCGGGTCCTCCAGCAGCTTCTCCTTGGCCAGACCGAGCCCCATCGCCAGATTGACCAGCCGGGCCTGCGCGCCGTCGTGCAGATCCCGCTCGATACGCCGCAGATCGGCGGCGGCCGTGTCCACCACCACCCCCCGGTCGGACTCCAGCTCGGCGATCCGCCGCTCCAGCTCGTCCGAGGGCGACAGCAGCCCCCGCACCATCGCCCGGTCCGCGTTCGCCAGGCCCCGCGCGATGAACGGCAGCACCGGCCACAGCACGAACAGCGAGGCCAGCGTGATGGCGAAGGTGAGCACACCCCAGGGCAGCCGGATGAAGTCGTACAGCACCGTCCGCCAGCCCACCGGGTCCTTCAGCATCAGCCACAGCTGCGCGAAGAACCCGTTCCGGCTGCCGCGCAGCCGGATCGGGCTCGGCTCGTCCACCCGCACCCCGAGCAGCGCGCGGGCCCGCGCCCGCTCCAGCTTGCCCAGCTGCCGGGCGCCCATCAGCCCCGCCGCCAGCAGCGGGAAGCCGACCACGGTGACCGTCAGCCCGGCCCCGGTGAACAGCATCGTCACGACATAGACGAACCCCAGCAGCGACATCGGGAGGTTCGCCAGCAGATGCGCGATCTCTTTCCAGGTGTGCCGGTCGTAGGCGAAACGGGCCGGCGGCAGCCGGTCGCCGTCGGCCGGTTCGGCACGGCGGGCGCGGTCGGAGGACGGGTGGCGTTCGGTCATATGGGCTAGCGTGCCGGTCGAGCGGCACTCGCGCCATGAGGCGGACCGCCGCCCTCCCCGGGGGAAAACCCCACCCGCGCCCCCGAAGCCGTGACAGGCTGCTTACGCTCGCTTTAGCAGGGCCTAGACTCCCGTGCGTAAAGATCGTCGAACTAGATCGTCGAACGGCTGTGTTCACTGAGGTCAGGGAGCGAGGGACGGACGTGCCGGAACCGACCGTCGTCGTCGCGGCGGACAAGGGTGTCGTCGTCTCGGCGGAGTACTTCCAGTCCTACTCGGTCGTCGGACTGCTCGCCCTGGTCGGCGTGCTGTTCGTCGCGGTCGCCTTCGGCGCCGGGCGCCTGCTGCGGCCCGTGGTGCCGACGCCCGAGAAACTGATGACGTACGAGTGCGGCGTCGACCCCGTCGGCGAGGGCTGGGCCCACACCCAGGTCCGCTATTACGTCTACGCCTTCCTGTACGTGATCTTCGCTGTCGACTCGATTTTTCTCTTCCCCTGGGCGACGGTCTTCGCCGCCCCCGGCTACGGCGCCACCACCCTCGTCGAGATGTTCATCTTCCTCGGCTTCCTGACCGTGGGTCTGCTGTACGCATACAAGAAGGGCGTCCTGACATGGACGTGACTCCCTCTTCTTCCGAGCCCGTGCCGCTGCCGGAGCCGAAGCGGCTGGGCGCGCTCGCCCGGCTGGCCCCCGAGCCGATGAAGGTGGTCCTCAACTGGGGCCGCCGCTACTCGCTCTGGGTCTTCAACTTCGGCCTCGCCTGCTGCGCGATCGAGTTCATCGCGGCGTCGATGGCCCGCCACGACTTCATCCGCCTCGGCGTGATCCCCTTCGCACCGGGCCCGCGCCAGGCCGACCTGATGGTCGTCTCCGGCACGGTCACCGACAAGATGGCTCCCGCGGTGAAGCGCCTGTACGAGCAGATGCCCGAGCCGAAGTACGTCATCTCCTTCGGCGCGTGCAGCAACTGCGGCGGCCCGTACTGGGACTCGTACGCGGTGACCAAGGGCGTCGACCAGATCATCCCGGTGGACGTCTACGTACCCGGCTGCCCGCCCCGCCCCGAGGCGCTGCTCCAGGGCATCCTGAAACTCCAGGAGAAGATCGCCCGGGAATCGCTGGGGGAGCGGTACGGGGTGGCACGTCCTTCGGCGGCGGCTTTGCAGAGTGGGTTGGTGAAGGGGCCGGAGTCGAGGGGCGCCGGGTCGGGTGCGGCGACGGCTGTGGCTCCGGGTGCGGCGGCTTCTGCGACAGGGTCGGTGGAGTCGGCGGGAGCTGGTTCTCAATCGGTCAACGGATCGGCGGGGGGCGCTGGTTCCCGGTCGGCGGCAGATTCTGGAACGGGGGCCGGATCGGCCAACGGGTCGGGGTCTGGATCTGGGTCTGATCCGGTGTCCGGGGCGGGTTCGGCTTCTGAGCCCGGTCCGGCGTCCGGGTCCGGTTCGGCTTCGGACGCGGGGGAGGAGAGATGAGCACGGTCGGCTGGCTGCCCGCCCCCGTCGAAGAGCTCTTCGGCGCGGAGGCCACCGCCGAGGAGTCCTACGACGTCCTGACCGTCGACGTGCCGTCGGCGTCCTGGACCTCCGCGCTTCGTACGGCGCGTGACGAACTGGGCTGCACATACTTCGACTGGCTGAGCGCGGTCGACGAACCCGGCACGGGCTTCCGGGTCGCCGCCCATGTGGCCGCCCTGGCCCCGGTACGCCGGCTGCTGGTGCGCACGACCGTGCCGCACGAGGCTCCGGCCCTGGAGTCCGCGATCACGGTCTACGCGGGCGCGGCCTGGCACGAACGCGAGACGCACGAGATGTTCGGCGTCACCTTCGAAGGCCACCCGGCGCTGGACCACCTCCTCCTGCCGGAGACCTTCGAGGGCCACCCCCTGCGCAAGGACTTCGTCCTGGCCGCCCGCGTCGCCAAGGCCTGGCCCGGCGCGAAGGAACCGGGGGAGTCCGAGCACGGCGGCCCCAAGCGCCGCCAGATGCTTCCGCCCGGCGTCCCCGACCCGAACGAGTGGGGCCCGCTCAAGGGCCAGCTCCCGCCTGCCCCGGCCCGCCCGGCGCGGGGTGCGGGCCGCGCGGCGGGCGAACGTCCGGCCCGCGCGGCGGGTGCGGGTGCTGCGGCTGGGGCTGCGGGAGACCGTCCCGTACGCCGTGCCCGGTCGGCCTCGGAAGGCTCGGCTAGCCAGGCCGCGGCGGCCGGTACGGCGGCGCCTTCGGCGGAGGGCGCCCCCGCGGCGACCCCGCCCCGCCGCTCCCGCAGCGCGAGCGAGGGCTCCGCGAGCCAGCAGGCGGATACGGAGGCGGCAGGCCGCGAGGGTGCGGGTGACACCACCGGCGCCCCCACCTCCCGCCGCTCCCGCGGCGTGAACGAGGGCAGCGCGAGCCAGCAGGCGGGTACGGAGGCGGCAGGCCGCGAGGGTGCGGGCGACACCACCGGCGCCCCCACCTCCCGCCGCTCCCGCGGCGTGAACGAGGGCTCCGCGAGCCAGCGCACCCAGCCCCCGGCGGCCGAGGACACCCAGCCCGCGGCCCCCCGCAGCGCGGACGCCCCCTGGCACCACGCCCGCCCAGCCTTCGAGGAACCGTCCAAGAAGGACCCGAAGCCGACGAACGAGCCGACCCCGCCGGCACCCGAGAACACCGCCACCCCCCGCCAAGCAGCGCCGCCAGCCGCGGCCAAGTCCTCGCCCGAGGCTGCACCCAAGTCCTCGCCGGAAGCTGCGACCGAGGCCGCGCCCGAGTCCTCACCCGAAGCCGCGCCGGAGGCCGCAACCCGGCCCTCCCCGGAAGCCGCGCCCGAAGCCGCGCCCGAGCCCTCCCCGGAAGCCGCGCCCGAAGCCGCGCCCGAGCCCTCCCCGGAAGCCGCGCCCAAGGACCCGGCCAAGGAATGCACCGGCGCCCCCGCCGAGGAGCGCACCGGCGCCCCCACCGTCGACCAGCCCGGCGCCCCCGCCGAGGAGCGCACCGGCGCCCCCACCCGCGCCCAGCCCGGCGCCCCCGCCGAGGAGCGCACCGGCGCCCCCACCCGCGCCCAGCCCGGCGCCCCCGCCGAGGAACGCACCGGCGCCCCCACCCGCGCCCAGCCCGGCGCCCCCGCCGAGGAACGCCCGGGCGCCCCCACCGACGACGACCACCCCCACACCCCCGCCCAACCCCCCGCCGAAGACCCCAAGCACCCCTCAGGAGGCCCGCAGTGAACGACGTGCTCGACGTCACCCTGCGACTCCTCGTCGTCTTCGTCGTCTTCCTCACCTTCCCCCTGCTGATCGGCCAGACCGAGCACAAGGTGATGGCCCACATGCAGGGCCGCCTCGGCCCCATGTACGCCGGCGGCTTCCACGGCTGGGCCCAGCTCGTCGCCGACGGAGTGAAGTTCGCGCAGAAGGAGGACGTGGTCCCGGCCGGCGCGGACCGCCGCATCTTCCAGCTCGCCCCCGCCGTAGCCCTCCTGCCGTACCTCCTCGTCCTGCTGGCGATCCCGATCGGCCCCGGCGAAGGGGCCGTCGGCGAGGTCATCGACGCGGGCGTCTTCTTCGTACTCGCCGTGATGGGCGTGGGCGTCCTCGGCGCGCTGATGGCCGGCTGGGCCTCCGCCAACAAGTTCTCCCTGCTCGGCGGCCTGCGCACCGCCGCCCAGCTCCTCGCCTACGAACTCCCCATGCTCCTCGCCGCCGCCTCCGTAGCGATGGCGGCCGGCACGGTCTCCCTGCCCGGCATCCTCCACGCCTTCGAGTGGTGGTGGCTGCCCTGGCAGATCGTCGGCGCGATCGTCTTCTTCGTCGCGGGCCTCGCCGAACTCCAGCGCCCGCCCTTCGACATGCCGGTCGCCGACTCCGAGATCATCTTCGGCGCGTACACCGAGTACACGGGCCTGCGTTTCGCCCTGTTCCTGCTCGCCGAGTACGCCGGAATCGTCGTCCTGTGCGGCCTGACCACCGTCCTCTTCCTCGGCGGCTGGCACGGCCCCTGGGGCGAGGACGGCCTCGGCTGGGTCTGGACCCTGCTGAAGACCGCCCTCCTCGCCTTCGTCGTGATCTGGCTGCGCGTCACCTACCCACGACTGCGCGAGGACCAGCTCCAGAAGCTCTCCTGGACCCTCCTCGTCCCCCTCGCCCTCGCCCAGATCGCCCTCACCGGCGTCGTCAAGGTGGTGATCGAGTAATGGCCCCCATCCCCGGCTCCGGCCTCGCCAAGGGCCTGGCCGTCACCCTGCGCACGATGACGAAGAAGTCCGTCACCGCGCAGTACCCGGACGCCCAGCCCCACCTCCCGCCCCGCACCCGCGGCGTGATCGGTCTGTTCGAGGAGAACTGCACGGTCTGCATGCTCTGCGCCCGTGAGTGCCCCGACTGGTGCATCTACATCGACTCCCACAAGGAGACGGTCCCGGCGGCGGCCCCCGGCGGCCGCGAACGCAGCCGCAACGTCCTCGACCGCTTCGCCATCGACTTCTCCCTGTGCATGTACTGCGGTATCTGCATCGAGGTCTGTCCTTTCGACGCCCTGTTCTGGTCCCCGGAGTTCGAGTACGCCGAGACCGACATCCGCGACCTCACCCACGAGCGCGACAAGCTCCGCGAGTGGATGTGGACCGTGCCGGCCCCGCCCGCCCTCGACCCCGGCGCGGAGGAGCCCAAGGAGATCGCCGCGGCCCGCAAGACCGCGGAGAAACTCGCCGCCGCCCAGGCCGAACCTCAGGAGGGACAGCCGTGATGCTCGCCGCTGATACGCACGGCTTCCTCTCCCCGACCGGCGTGGAGATCACCTTCCTCCTCGTCGGCCTGGTCACCCTCGGCGCGGCCCTGGTCACCGTCACCACCCGGCAACTGGTGCACGCCGCCCTCTGGCTCGTGGTCACCCTCGGCGGCCTCGCCGTCGAGTACCTCCTGCTCACCGCCGAGTTCATCGCCTGGGTGCAGGTCCTCATCTACGTCGGTTCCGTGGTCGTCCTCCTGCTGTTCGGTCTGATGCTCACCCGCGCCCCCATCGGCCGCTCCCCGGACGCCGACTCCGGCAACCGCTGGGTGGCCCTGGGCGTGGCGCTCACCGCCGCGACCGCCCTGATCTGGGTGGTCGTCGACGCCTTCCGCACCACCTGGATCGATCTCGACGGCGCCCCCGCCGGCTCCACCGAGGTCACCGGCAAGGCCCTCTTCCAGAACTGGGTCCTCCCCTTCGAGGCCCTCTCCGTCCTCCTCCTCGCCGCCCTGGTCGGCGCGATCGTCCTGTCCCGCAAGGCGAAGGCCGACGCCCCGCCCACGGCCGGCGGCGGCGCCGGACCGGACGGCGGGGGAGCCGCCCAGGCCGACAAGGAAGGCGCCCGCTGATGCACCTCGCCTATCCCGCCGTGCTCTCCGCCCTCCTGTTCTGCACCGGCCTGTACGGCGTGCTGGCCCGTCGCAACGCGATCCTGGTCCTGATGTCCGTCGAGCTGATGCTCAACGCCGTCAACCTCAACCTGGTCGCCTTCGACGTCTGGCTCAGCCGGGCCGCCGAGGAGACCCTGCACTCCGGCCAGGCCCTGACCCTGTTCACCATCGCCATCGCCGCCGCCGAGATCGGCATCGGCCTGGCGATCGTCCTCGCCGTCCACCGCAACCGCGGCACCGCGGACATCGACAGGCTCCGCGACACCGCCGAGGGCCACGAGAGCGAAACCCCGGACGTCCAGGCCCCCGTCGAGGAGAAGGCTGAGGCCACCGCGTGACCACGACCACCCTCGCCGTCCTCGTCCCCCTCCTTCCGTTCCTGGGCGCGGCCGTCGGCCTGCTCCTCGGCCGCACGGCCCCCGGCTACGTCCGCCCGCTCGCCGTCCTGCCGGTGCTCACCTCCCTCGTGCTCGCCGTCTGGGTCGCCGTCGACCAGGGCGGCGGCCAGGCCCTGAACGCCGCCACCGAACTGACGCCCACCGGCTCGGTCCCGATCGACCTCGCCCTGCACATCGACGGGTTCGCCGCCCTGGTCGCCGTGCTGGTCGCGCTCGTCGCCTCCTGCGTGCAGATCTACTCGACCGGCTACCTGAGCGACGACCCGCGCTATCCCTCGTACGCCGCCCTCGTCTCCCTGTTCACCTCCGCGATGCTGCTCGTCGTCTACTCCGGCGACCTGATGGTGCTGCTGGTCGGCTGGGAGATCATGGGCATCTGCTCGTACTTCCTGGTCGGCCACTACTGGGAGACCCCGGAGGCCCGCGCCGCCTCCCTCAAGGCCTTCCTGGTGACCAAGCTCGGTGACGTCCCCTTCCTCATCGGTCTGTTCGCCCTGGCCACCGATGCCGGGTCCTTCCGCATCACGGAGATCCTCGGCACCGTCGCGAGCGGCGGCCTCGACCACCCCACGCTGATCGCCGTACTGCTCCTCGCGGGCGTGGCCGGCAAGTCGGCGCAGTTCCCGCTGCACACCTGGCTCCCCGACGCGATGGCGGGCCCGACCCCCGTCTCCGCGCTGATCCACGCCGCGACGATGGTCGCCGCCGGTGTCTACTTCGTGGCCCGTCTCCTCCCGGTCTTCGAGGCCTCCCAGGCCGCGATGGTCCTCCTGGCCGTCATGGCCGCCGTGACGATGGCCGGCTCGGCCCTGTGCGCGCTCGCCCAGGACGACATCAAGCGCGTCCTCGCCTACTCGACGATCGGCCAGCTCGGCTACATGACCGGCGCCCTCGCCGTCGCCGACCGCGGTGCCGCCGTCTTCCACCTCCTGTCGCACGGCGCCTTCAAGGCGCTGCTGTTCCTCGCGGCCGGCGTGATCATCCACGCCGCCGGCACCAACTCGCTGGCCGCCATGTCCCGCATGCGGAACCTGCGCGCCCGGGTCCCGGACGCCTACTGGACGATGACCGTGGCGCTCCTGGCGCTCGCCGCGATCCCGCCGTTCAGCGGCTTCTTCTCCAAGGAGTCCGTCCTCGGCGCCGCCGAGCACGTCTCCACCGGCCACACCGAGCACGCCCCCGGCGCCGCGGGCTGGATCGTCCTGGTCGCCGCCCTGCTCACGGCCCTGCTCACCGCCGCGTACGCGACCCGCCTGTGGCTGCTGGCCTTCCGCGGCCACGGAGCCGAGGCCCCCGACCACGGACGGCAGCCGCTCACCATGACCTCGGTGCTGTGGGTGCTGGCCGTGCCGTCGCTGGCCTTCGGCGCCTTCGCCTACGGAACGCTGCCCGACTGGTTCGACGGCCGTGACCTCGCCCCGACCCTGACCACCTCGGTCCTCGGCACCGGCGTGGCCCTGGTCGGCGGCATCGTCACCTACGCGGCCTGGCGGCACACCACCGCGCTCGCGGGCCGCGTCCCGCTGGGCGCGGTCGCCGCCCACCCCGAGGGCGACGCCGCACAGGTCGAGGCCGAGGCCATCGCCAGCCACGCGGCCGCCTACGGAGACGTGGCCTCGGCGTCCGACCCGGCGGATCCGGGCCGTCTCCTGCTCGGCCCGCTGCACCGCCACGCGGCCGTCGGCTTCCACCTGGACGCCGTGTACGCGACCCTCTTCGTCCGCCCGGTCCAGGCCGGCGCGAGTCTCGTCCGGTTCCTCGACCGCGAGGTCGTCGACACCTACGTCCGCGGGGCGGGCGCTGTGCCCCGCTGGCTCGGCATCGCCGTACGGCGTGCCCAGACCGGCAATGTGCAGACCTATGTGAGCACGCTGCTCGCCGGAACCGTCGTCCTGGCGGTCGCCGCCGTCCTCGTCGCCACGGGAGCGTGAGCAGGCGTGATCGATATCAACGAGTCCGTGATGCAGTTTCTTCTGGCGTTGATCGTCGTCGGCCCGCTCATCGGTGCCGCCGCCGCTCTCCTGCCGGCCCCGCCCGGGCTGAAGGGGAAGTCACCCGAGCAGGCCGTGCTGCGGCACGGCGTGACCGTCACCGGCACGGTCCTCATCGCCGCGATCGTCCTCGCGCTCGGCTTCGACCACGACCAGCCGTCGAAGATGCAGGCCACGACGGACATCAGCTGGATCCCCGCACTCGATGTGCGCATCCACCTCGGCATCGACGGCATCTCCCTCCCCCTTCTGGTCCTGACCGCGCTGCTGACCTTCCTGTGCGCGCTCTACTCGTACTTCAAGATGCCCGCGGGCCCGACCCCGAAGGCGTTCGTCGCCCTGCTGCTCGTCCTGGAGGCCGGCACCCTCGCCACCTTCGCCGTCCTCGACCTGCTGCTGTTCTTCCTCGCCTTCGAGATGGTCCTGATCCCGATGTACTTCCTCATCGCCCGCTGGGGCGGTGCGGGGCGGACCCAGGCCGCCTGGAAGTTCATCCTCTACACACTGCTCGGTTCGGTCGTCATGCTGCTCGGCCTGCTCCTGATCGGGATCAAGGCGGGCACATTCGACATGGTGGCACTCGCCACTGACAACGGCCGGTCGCTGACCACATCCGTGCAGGTCATCGCCGTTTTGGCGATCGGTCTCGGGCTCGCGGTCAAGACGCCGATGTGGCCGCTGCACAGCTGGCTGCCCGACGCCCACACCGCTGCCCCGACCGTCGGCTCGGTCCTGCTGGCCGGTGTGCTGCTGAAGATGGGTACGTACGGGTTCGTCCGGATTCTGCTGCCGATCACCCCCGACGGCTTCGCCGACTTCGCGCCCTACCTCGCCGCCTTCGCCGTCGTCGGCATCATCTACGGATCCCTGGCCTGTCTGGCCCTGGCCAAGCGGGGCGCGAAGGGCGACCTCAAGCGCCTCATCGCCTACTCCTCCGTCGGCCACATGGGCTTCGTGCTGCTCGGCATCGCGACGATGACCCCGACCGGCGTCAACGGCGCCCTGTTCGCCAACATCGCCCACGGCCTGATCACCGGCCTGCTCTTCTTCTTGGTCGGCGCCCTGAAGGACCGCACCGGCACCACCGACCTCGACACCCTCGCCGAGGCGACCGGGGCGGCGCTGTACGGCAAGGCCCCGCGCCTCGGCGGGCTGATCGCCTTCGCCGCGGTCGCCTCGCTGGGCCTGCCGGGCCTCGCCGGGTTCTGGGGCGAGATGCTCGCCCTGTTCGGCGCCTTCGAACCCGCCGACCAGCTCAGCCGCCCGGCCTTCCTCACCTTCATGACCATCGGCGCGTTCGGCACTCTGCTCACCGCCGCCTACCTGCTGATCGTGGTCCGCCGGGTCTGCATGGGCGCCGTACCGCAGCAGGCCCCGAAGCTCGCCGACGTACAGCCGTACGAACTCGTGGCCTGGACGCCGCTCGTCGCCCTCACCGTCGTCGCCGGCCTGTGGCCGAAAACCCTCCTCGGCCTGACTGACCCGGCCGTCCAGCAGCTTCTCGCAGGAGGCACCCGATGAGCTCCCCGGCCCAGCCGCTGGCCGCGTCCCTCGTCCAGGACGTCGACTGGCTCGCCATCGCGCCGCCCACCCTCGCGGCCGTCGTCGGTCTCGTCGTCCTGGTCGCCGACCTCTTCGTCGGACAGGACCGCAAGGCGCTGCTCGGCTGGGTGTCCGTCGCCGGCCTCGCCGCCTCGACGCTGATGCTGCTGCCCCTGGCCGACGGTGACCGCTCCACCTTCTGCCTGACCGGCGCCCCCGACACCTGCAGCTACACCGCCGACCGCTTCACGCTCGTGCTGCAACTGCTGGTCCTCGGCGGCGCCCTTGTGGCCGCACTGCTGTCGGTCACCGCACTGAAGGACGACGCCAAGAACCTCCCCGAAGGGGAGTTCTGGTTCCTGCTGCTCTCCTCCGCGGCGGGCGCCGCCCTGCTGCCCGCCTCCCGCGATCTCGCCACACTCGTCGTCGCCCTGGAAGTCGCCTCCCTGCCCGCGTTCGCCCTCGTCGGCCTCCGCCACGGCGACCGCAAGTCCTCCGAGGCGGCCCTGAAGTTCTTCCTGTCCTCGGTCACCGCGACCGCGGTCAGCCTGATGGGCATCAGCTTCGTGTACGCCACCACCGGCACCCTCTACCTCACCCAGATCGCCGAGCGCATCCAGGACGTCGACGGCCAGTTCCACACCCTCGCCCAGACCGGCGTTGTCCTCACCCTGGTCGGCTTCGCCTTCAAGACGGCAGCCGTCCCCTTCCACTTCTGGGTCCCGGACACCTACGTGGGCGCCCCCCTCCCCGTAGCCGCCTACCTCTCGGTCGTCGGCAAGGCGGTCGGCTTCTCCGGCCTGATCCTGATCACGGTCATCGCGCTGCCCTCGTACGACGAGGTCTGGGGCCCGGCGCTCGCCGTCCTGGCCGCCCTCACCATGACCGTCGGCAACGTGGGCGCCCTGCGCCAGCACCCCACGCGCGCGTACAGCGCGGTACGCCTGCTCGCCTGGTCGTCGGTGGGCCAGGCCGGCTACCTCCTCGTACCGATCGCCGCAGCCGCGTACTCCGACGACGCCGAACGCTCCATCGGTTCCACGGTGGCCTACGCCCTCATGTACGGCGCCGTGAACCTCGGCGCCTTCGCGGTGGCCGCCCTGGTGGGCCGCACCCGCTCCCTGAACCGCCTCACCGACTACCGGGGCCTGTACGCGCGTAACCCGGTCTCCGCCCTGGTTCTCGCCTTCTTCCTGCTCTGCCTCGCCGGGCTGCCGCCGGGCATCATCGGCCTCTTCGCCAAGGTCACCGTGTTCTCGGCGGCCGTCGACGCGGGCCTGGGCTGGCTGGCCGTGGTCATGGCCGTCAACGTCGTCATCGCGCTGTTCTACTACCTCCAGTGGACGGCGCTGCTGTTCCGCGCCCCCGAGGGCGAGCCCGTCCGGCACGCCGTGCCCGTCCCCCTCACGGCGGCCCTCTCCCTCACCGCGGTCCTCGCCGTCGCCCTGTCGGGTGCACCCCAGCTGGTCCTGCGCTTCGCGGACACCGGCCTCTTCTAGGGCCGCGGCGGCATCACCCGGACGGCCCATCGGCGGGGCCGTGCGCCCAAGGGAACCCCAGACCCTCGCCTGGCGTTGACCAGTACGGGAGGGTCCACTGGACGTGTCACCACGACACCAGTGGCATCGGAGATCGACCAGCAAAGGGTTCCCCTGCCGCACCACTTGGAGGGCGTACCGTGCACCGCCGGCACAACGGGCTCAGGACCGCAGTACTCCTCGGGGGACTGTCCGCACTCATCATCGCCATCGGCAGCTTCTTCGGCCGCATGGGGCTCGTCGTCGCCGTCGTCATCGCCCTGGGCACGAACGCGTACGCGTACTGGAACAGCGACAAACTCGCGCTCCGCGCGATGCGCGCCCGCCCGGTGAGTGAGTTCGAGGCCCCGGCGCTGTACCGCATGGTCCGCGACCTCTCCACCCAGGCCCGGCAGCCCATGCCACGCCTGTACATCTCCCCGACGGAGGCACCGAACGCCTTCGCGACCGGCCGCAACCCGCGCAACGCCGCCGTGTGCTGCACCGACGGCATCCTGCGCCTGCTCGACGAGCGCGAACTGCGCGGAGTGATCGGTCACGAGCTCAGCCATGTCTACAACCGGGACATATTGATCTCGTCGGTCGCCGGCGCCCTCGCCTCCGTGATCATGTTCCTGGTCAACTTCGCCTGGCTGATCCCGATCGGCCGCTCGGACGACGACGACGGACCCGGCCTGTTCGGCATGCTGCTGATCACGCTCCTGGGCCCGCTCGCCGCCAGCCTCATCCAGCTCGCCATCAGCCGCTCCAGGGAGTACGACGCGGACGCCTCCGGAGCCCAGCTCACCGGCGACCCGCTCGCCCTCGCCAGCGCCCTGCGCAAACTCGAAACAGGCACCAAGCAGCTTCCGCTGCCCCCGGAGCCCCGGATCGAGACGGCGAGCCACATGATGATCGCGAACCCCTTCCGCCCGGGACAGGGGCTGTCCAAGATGTTCACCACGCACCCGCCGATGGCCGAGCGGATCGCGCGGCTCGAGAAGATGGCAGGTACCCACCAGTGAAGACAGTTCTGAACGTCATCTGGCTCGTCCTCAGCGGCTTCTGGCTGTTCCTCGCCTACCTCGTCGCGGGCGTGCTGCTCTGCATCACCGTCATCGGCATCCCGTTCGGCATCGCCGCCTTCCGCATCGGCATCTACGCCCTGTGGCCCTTCGGGTACACGGCGGTCGAACGCCGGGACGCGGGTGCGCCGTCCTGCGTCGGCAACGTCCTGTGGCTGGTGCTGGCGGGCTGGTGGCTGGCGCTCGGCCACATCGCCACCGGCCTCCTGCTGTGCGTCACGATCATCGGCATCCCGCTGGGCATCGCCAACTTCAAGCTGATCCCGGTCTCGCTCCTGCCGATGGGGCGCGAAATCGTCCGCACCGACCAGGCGTTCGCGTCGACGGGCCGCTGGTAGCCGACAGCCCGTCCGCAGGCCGCTGGTTGTCCACAAGCCGGAGGTTGTCCACAGGCTCCGCTCGATTGTCAGTGCCGGATTGCATCATGAACGCATGACCGAGATCGAGCAGTTGCTGACACGGGTGGCGGCCAAGGCCCACAACACCCGCCCGTGGGGCTGGGCTTCCCTCCCCGAGCCCGTGGACGCGGCCGCCCTCGCCCGCGCCGAGACCGCCCTGGGTTTCTCCCTGCCCCCATTGCTCGCCGAGCTCTACCTGCGCATAGGGGACGGCGGCTTCGGCCCGGAGTACGGCCTGCTGCCCCTCCTCGAAGGGCCCCCGTCCGGCGAACCCGCGGCCGTCGTGCAGTACCTCGCCAACCGTGAGAGCGGCCGCAAGGACCCCGACTGGCCCTGGCCCGAGGGCGTCCTGCCGATCTCCCACTGGGGCTGCGCGATGTACGCGTGCGTGGACTGCCACGCCCCCGAGGCCCCCGTCCTGCTCTTCGAACCGAACGCCGACACCAGCGACCACGCCTGGTACGTGGACGCGCCCAGCCTCGAACTCTGGCTGCACACCTGGGTCGAAGGCACCGGCTGGTACGAGGAGACCAACGACGACATGGACATGGTCCCGTGGACCGACTTCCGCATACGGACCAGGCGGGCGTCCTAGCCCCCGGGGGAGAGCAGCCGGCCGCCCTACCGGGCCGCCCTCCACCGCAGTACGCCGTACGCGAGGACGCCCGCCGCCAGCACCCCGGCACCGACGACCACCGACACCCAGGGCAGCGCGAACGCCAGGACCGCGCAGCCCACCAGACCCACCGCCGGCACCACCCGAGCCGACGGACCCGACCCGAGCGTCCAGGCCGAGGCATTGGCCACCGCGTAGTACGCCAGCACACCGAAGGAGGAGAACCCGATGGCCCCGCGCACGTCCACCGTGGCGGCCAGCACCGCGACCACCGCACCCACGGCGAGCTCCGCCCGGTGCGGCACCTGGAACCGCGGATGCACGGCCGCCAGAGCGCCGGGCAGATGCCGGTCACGCGCCATGGCCAGCGTCGTCCGGGAGACGCCCAGGATCAGGGCGAGCAGCGACCCCAGCGCGGCAACCGCGGCACCGACCCGGACGACCGGCACCAGCTCCGGCACACCGGCGGCCCGGACCGCGTCGGCCAGCGGCGCCTCCGCGGTGCCGAGACCGCCTGCGCCCAGCACGGACAGGACGGCCACCGCCACGCACGCGTACACCGCGAGCGCGATACCCAGGGCGACCGGGATCGCGCGGGGGATGGTGCGCGCCGGATCCCGCACCTCCTCGCCGAGGGTCGCGATGCGCGCGTACCCGGCGAACGCGAAGAACAGCAGCCCGGCCGCCTGAAGCACACCGCCCGCACCACCGGAGGTCCCGATGTCCAGCCGCCCGGCATCGGCCTTCCCGGACGACAGGCACACCACCACCACGGAAGCGAGGACCGCCAGCACCACCGCCACGATCGCCCGCGTCAGCCAGGCGGACTTCTGCAGGCCGCCGTAGTTCACCGCGGTCAGCGCCACCACGGCCGCGACCGCCACCGCGTGCGCCTGGTCCGGCCAGACGTACGCGCCCACCGTCAGCGCCATCGCCGCACAGGAGGCCGTTTTCCCGACCACGAACGCCCAGCCCGCGAGATAGCCCCAGAACTCCCCGAGCCGCTCACGGCCGTACACATAGGTGCCGCCCGAGGCCGGATACAGGGCGGCCAGCCGCGCCGAGGAGGTGGCATTGCAGTAGGCGACCACGGCGGCGACGGCGAGTCCGAGCAGCAGCCCCGTCCCGGCGGCGTGCGCCGCGGGCGCCAGGGCGGCGAAGATCCCGGCCCCGATCATCGAACCGAGCCCGATGACCACGGCGTCGCCCACCCCCAGGGTGCGCCGGAGCCCGGCAGGGGACTGTGTCATGGGCTTCATGGGCCGAACCCTACTGATCGTCGCAAACGCCCGGTGCAGCGGCGACGTCCCCGTCAGCAACAGGAGGGGAACAAAAGCACGATCGACGGACACGCCACCCCATCAGCAAGGACTTTCTGCCTCCCCGTCGGCAGACGGGGAGGGCGGACACCCACCCAGGTACCCGCCCTTTCTCGCGGCGGCCCACCGCCGTCGCGCCGGGCCGTCCATCCCGCCCGTCACGCGCCTAGCCGCTCCGCAGTGCTCCGGACCGGCTGGTCACCGGTAGTTCACGAACTGGAGCGCGAAGTCGAAGTCCTTGCCCTTGAGCAGCGCGATGACGGTCTGAAGGTCGTCGCGGCTCTTGGAGCTGACGCGCAGCTCCTCGCCCTGGACCTGGGCCTTCACACCCTTCGGGCCCTCATCACGGATGATCTTCGCGACCTTCTTGGCGTTCTCCTGGGAGATGCCCTCCTCGATCGTGGCGAAGATCTTGTACTCCTTGCCGGAGAGCTGCGGCTCGCCCGCGTCCAGCGCCTTCAGCGAGATGCCACGCTTGATCAGCTTGGACTGGAAGACGTCGAGGACTGCCTTCACCCGGTCCTCGGAGTTCGCCTCCATGAGGATCTTGTCGCCGGACCACGAGATCGAGGCGCCCACGCCCTTGAAGTCGTAGCGCTGCGAGATCTCCTTGGCGGTCTGGTTGAGGGCGTTGTCGACCTCCTGCCGCTCGACCTTCGAGACGATGTCGAAACTGGAGTCGGCCATGTGCTGTGGCTCCTTGTATCGGGGTCCGTGTCGGTGCGTATCGGCGTACGTGGGGGCGACCGCCGAGCCCGGTGTGCAACCCGGGCCGCATCCGGATAAGCCTAGCCATCCCCGGTCCCCGGGGCGGAGATCAATCGGGTGGCGGACCACCCCTCGGCATCGGGTATTGTTTACGTCGTTGCCGGGGAACGCAGCCGAAAGGCAGTTCGAAGGACAACAACCCCGGCGGTGTGCCCGAGCGGCCAAAGGGAGCAGACTGTAAATCTGCCGGCTCAGCCTTCCCAGGTTCGAATCCTGGCGCCGCCACTTCGGGGAAGACCCCCTCAGCACTGTGGAAACACAGGGCTGAGGGGGTCTCTTCGTGTGCGGCCGTTCCCCGGGCAGACTGGCCCCATGACCACTCGACGCAGAAGGTGCCCCGAGTGCCGTCGGGAGATCGCCGTGGTTGCCGGGCGGTTCGCGCGGCACGATCCGCCCGGTGCGCGGAGCAGCGGGGAACTCGTCTCGTGCGCCGGTTCTCGGCGGCCCGCGGAACTCGGCGCCGCGCAACCGTCGTTGGACGGGTACGTCGTGCCCGAGTTCCCCGGTCAGCTGCCGCTGTTCTGAGGGCTCGGCGTTCTCAGTTGCCCGCCACCGACTTCACCGCCACCGACACCGGAGCCGAGCCGCTGACCAGCTCCAGGGTCAGCCCGGCCGTGGCCGGGGTGTCGATCAGCTCCGCCAGTACGGCGGCCACGTCGTCGCGCGGGATCGGGCCGCGGCCCGTGTGGGCCTCCAGGCGGACCAGGCCCGTGCCGGCGTCGTCCGTCAGCGCGCCGGGGCGCAGGATCGTCCAGTCCAGTGCGGTCAGGCCGCGCACGTACTCGTCCGCCTCGCCCTTCGCCCGCAGGTACACGTCGAAGATCTCGCTGCCCTCGTGCTGAGGGTCGGCACCCATGGACGACACGATCACGTACCGGCGCACACCCGCCCGCACCGCCGCGTCCGCGAACAGGATCGCCGCGTCCTTGTCCACCGTCTGCTTGCGGGCCGATCCGCTGCCCGGCCCTGCGCCCGCAGCGAAGACCGCCGCGTCCGCCCCCTGCAGATGCGCCGCGACCTCCTCCACCGTCGCCGACTCCAGGTCCAGCAGCACCGGTTCGGCACCCGCCTCCCGCAGATCGTCGCCCTGTTCGGCGCGGCGGATGATGCCCGCGACCTCGTCCCCGCGCGCGGAGAGCAGCCGCTCCAGCCGCAGCGCGATCTGACCATGACCTCCAGCGATGACTGTGCGCATGTCTTCGACCGTACGCCCGGACGGCTGCATCCGCCGCATGAGTCCCCAGAGCCTCCGCGGCCCGACCGGCACCGCCCCGCAACCGCACCCGCCCCGACGTGGGCCCCACGCCTCACCCCGACGCCGCTCAGCGCCACTTACCCAGCGCGACAAGCCCTGCGCTCCGCGCACACAGGCCCCGACGATGCCACCCCGCCCACCCTCGAAACCCGGCCCCCACCGCCTCAGGAAACCTCCCCCCGCCCCTGCCGGGGCAACCCCAACTCCACCGCCGCCGCGGAGTTGCAGTACTCCCGCACCGCGCTCGTCCGCGCCACCACGCGCCCCCGATGCACCACGATCCGGCTGTACGCCAGCGACAACGCCCCCGCCAGCCGATCCCCCCGCACCGCCAATAGGTCCGCCGGAAAGCCCGCTTCGACCCGGACTTCGGGCAGACCCAGAACCGTCCGCGCCCCTGAACTCACCGTGTCATAGGCGTCCTCCGGGCTCAGCCCGTAGCGGGACGCCAGCAGATACGCCGCCTCCAAAGGGTCACCGCGGCCCACCGGGTTGGACACGTCCCGCAGCGCCCCGCTCCCCGCGGCCACCCGCACCCCGGCCGCGCGCAGCAGCCGTACCGGCGCCGTCCCGCGCTGCTCCACGCCCCCGCAGCCGCCCTGCGGCAGGCACACCACCGTCACGCCGGCCGCGGCGAGTTGGTCCGCCGTCCGGGCCGCCGCGTCGGCCGGGAGGCGCCCCAGGCCGCCGCACGGGCCGAGCGTCACGCCGGGGCGCAGGCCGCCCGCCATGGCCGCCAGCCGGGACAGCCGCGCCGGGTCGTCGGCGTCCGTGTGCAGGTCGACCGGGCAGCCGTGCTCGGAGGCCAGTTCCAGGACCGCCTCCACGTACCCCGTCGGATCGGGATCCAGATCCGGACAGCCGCCCACCACCGCCGCGCCCATCTTCAGCGCGTCCCGCAGCATCGCCAGCCCGTCCGCCCCGGCCACGCCGGTCAGCAGCCGCGGCATCGCCACCGCGGTCAGCTCGGTGAGCCCGCGCAGCGAGCGCCGGGCGCGCAGGACGGCGGACAGCGCGCCGAGCCCCGGGACGTCGCCCACCCGCACGTGGGCCCGCACCGCGGTCGCGCCGTGGCCGAGCTGCAGCAGCGCCGCCTCCGTGACCCGGCGCTGGACGTCCTGGGGGTCGTAGGAGACCGGGCCGTCCGCGTCGGCGGAGAGGGCGGTGTCGCCGTGGGCGTGCGGATCGGCGGGGGCCGGCAGGAGCAGGTAGCCGGTGAGGTCCACCCGCGAGCCGCACGCGCGCGTGCCGCTCGCCGCCAGGCTTCCCGCCGTGCCCACCGCCTCGATGCGACCACCGCCCAGCCGGACGTCCACGGTCCGGCCGTCGGCGAGCCGTGCCCCGCAGAGCAGCAGGGCGGCCGGATCGGACGGACCGGACGACCCCGGGGACGACGACGAGGACGACGAATGATGCGGCTGGGGCTGGCTGTCGGGCATCGCGCTCCAGGTGCTCGCTGCTCGGGCTGCGCGGCGGACTGCGCGGGGACGCAAGATCACGCAGAGTGCGTCGAGCCTAGGACGGTGATCCGCTCGCGGCCGGGAGGAGCGCAATAGTCGTACCGGTGTGGTCCGCCATGCGGGAGCTGGGGCGATGGCCTACGGCGGGGGCGGCCGAGGCGCCTGGGAAGCGCGCCGGAACAGGGTGCCGAGGGCGCCGCGAAACGGATTTGGGTGAACGGCTGCCGAGCGTGTAATGTCTTCATCGCTCGCCCCAATAGCTCAGTCGGTAGAGCGTCTCCATGGTAAGGAGAAGGTCTACGGTTCGATTCCGTATTGGGGCTCTGGTGTGAGAGGTTCCCGTCGCAAGGCGGGAACTGATCGCATCACAGCGGTGTAGCTCAGTCGGTAGAGCAAGCGGCTCATAATCGCTGTGTCACCGGTTCAAGTCCGGTCACCGCTACTGACAGTAGCCGATTGCGGGGTCGGTCCTTCGATCGGCTACTCTTGCTTGCGTTCATGTCCTATCCGTTCGTCAAGGAGCACTCACGTGGCTGCCACCGACGTCCGCCCGAAGATCACGCTGGCCTGCGTGGAGTGCAAGGAGCGGAACTACATCACCAAGAAGAACCGGCGTAACAACCCGGACCGTCTTGAGATGAAGAAGCACTGCCCGCGTTGCAATGCGCACACCGCGCACCGCGAAACGCGATAAATCAGGCTCGTACACGAGGCCGTCCCCGCACTCCGGGGGCGGCCTCGTGTCGTTTCGTCGGCCGGTCGACGGCCGGTTCGCAGATCCCGGGAAACCACACGCTGACTCCAGGAGGTGCCGAGCCCATGGCGCTCGACCAGTCCTTCGTCGGGCGGACCTATCCGCCCACCGACCCCTACGAGGTCGGCCGCGAGAAGATCCGTGAGTTCGCGGAGGCGGTGGGGGACGCCAATCCGGCGTACACCGACCCGGAAGCCGCCAAGGCGCTCGGCCACCCCGATGTGATCGCCCCGCCCACCTTCGTGTTCGCCATCACCTTCAAGGCGGCCGGAGAGGTCATCGCCGACCCCCAGCTCGGCCTCGACTACAGCCGGGTGGTGCACGGCGACCAGAAGTTCGCCTACGCCCGCCCGGTCCGGGCCGGCGACCGGCTCACGGTCACCTCGACCATCGAGGCGATCAAGTCCCTCGCCGGCAACGACATCCTGGACGTCCGCGGTGAGGTCCACGACGAGGCGGGCGAGCACGTCGTGACCGCCTGGACGAAGCTGGTCGCCCGCGCGGCCGAGGAGGCGTGAGCAATCCCATGACGGCGAAGATTTCGTACGCCGACGTCGAGGTCGGCACCGAGCTGCCCGCGCAGACGTTCCCCGTGACCCGTGCCGCGCTCGTCCAGTACGCGGGCGCCTCGGGCGACTTCAACCCGATCCACTGGAACGAGAAGTTCGCCAAGGAGGTCGGGCTGCCGGACGTCATCGCGCACGGCATGTTCACCATGGCCGAGGCGATCCGCGTGGTGACGGACTGGACCGGTGACCCGGGCGCGGTCGTCGAGTACGGCGTCCGCTTCACCAAGCCCGTCGTGGTCCCCAACGACGACCAGGGCGCCACGATCGAGGTCAGCGGCAAGGTCGCGGCCAAGCTCGACGACAACACCGTCCGCGTGGACCTGACGGCGACCAGCGCGGGCCAGAAGGTGCTCGGCATGTCCAGAGCGGTCGTACGACTGGCCTGACGGCACGCGCGCGGGGGGTGAGGTAAGGGGCGTTCTCCATGGTGGGGCGCCCCTTACGGCGTTGCGGCCCCCTACCGGCCCCAACGGGTGGGGGGTTGGCCCGGTTCCCTCGCCCTTGACTCAGTTAGTGATTGAGTACTAACTTACCGGCATGGTCAGGATGAGCGCAGAAGAGAGGCGCGAGAGCGTCATCCGTGCCGCGATGGGCGAGTTCGCCCGCACCGGTTATCACGGGACGTCGACCGAGACGATCGCCAAGCGGGTCGGTGTCTCGCAGCCGTATCTCTTCCGGCTCTTCCCGGGCAAGAAGGCGATCTTCCTGGCGGCGGCGGAGCGGTGTCTGGAGGACTCCATCCGCACCTTCTCGGAAGCGTCCGAGGGGCTGGAGGGCGAGGAGGCCCTGCATGCCATGGCGGACGCGTACACCAAGGTCATCGCGGAGCATCCTGAGCAGCTGCTCATGCAGATGCAGATGTACGTCGCCGTGGCGGCCGCCGAGCGGGAGGGCGAGCTGGAGCTCGGCGCCGCGGTGCGCGAGGGCTGGATGCGGCTGTGGGACACCGTCCATCTGCCGCTGGGCGCCGACGTCAAGGAGACGACGACCTTCATGGCGTACGGGATGCTCGTCAACTGCCTGGTCGCCATGGGATTCCCGCCCGAGCACCGGGTGTGGGAAGGGCTCTACCCGGCCGCCCGTACCAAGGGGCGGCTCGAACACTGACGCCAGGGAGAGGCGTTTCCGGCGCCTTTTCATGATCGTAAAAGTTAGTCATCAATAACTAACCATGCCGCGTGAGCACCCTCTGGGGGAGAGATGTCACAGCAGACCGCACCTCGCGGAGGGCCCGTCTGGGCTCTCGTCATCACCAGCGTCGCCGGATTCATGGCGGCCCTCGACAACCTCGTCGTCACCACCGCGCTGCCCTCCATCCGCGAAGACCTCGGCGGGGGGCTGCACGACCTGGAGTGGACGGTGAGCGCGTACACCCTCACCTTCGCCGTCCTGCTGATGTTCGGCGCGGCGCTCGGCGACCGGTTCGGCCGCCGCCGGCTCTTCCTCGTCGGCATCACGATCTTCACCGCCGCCTCCGCCGGCGCGGCCATGGCCCCCGGCATCGATTCCCTGATCGCCGCCCGCGCGGTGCAGGGCGTCGGCGCGGCGATCATGATGCCGCTGACGCTGACCCTGCTGACGGCCGCCGTGCCCGCCGCCAAGCGGGGGATGGCGTTCGGGATATGGGGAGCCGTCAACGGCCTCGCCGTGGCCTCCGGGCCGCTCATCGGCGGCAGCCTCACCGAACACATCTCCTGGCAGTGGATCTTCTGGCTGAACGTTCCGCTGGGCCTGATCCTGCTCCCGCTCGCCCGCCTCCGCCTCGCCGAGTCGCACGGCACCGGCGCCGCCCTCGACCTCCCCGGCACCCTCCTCGCCAGCGGTGGCCTCTTCGGCATCGTCTACGGCCTGGTCCGCGGCCCCGCCGACGGCTGGACCGCGCCCTCGGTCCTGACCGCCCTGTTCGCCGGAGGGGCGCTGCTCGCCGGGTTCGTCCTCTACAGCACCCGCGCCAAGAACCCCATGCTCCCGATGCGGCTGTTCCGCTCCCGCGCCTTCTCCGGGATCAACGCCGCCAGCATGCTGATGTTCCTCGGCATGTTCGGCTCGATCTTCCTGCTCAGCCAGTACATGCAGGGCGTGCTCGGCTACTCGCCCACCGAGGCCGGCCTGCGGATGCTGCCCTGGACCGGCATGCCGATGCTGGTCGCGCCGATCGCCGGCATCCTCTCCGACCGGATCGGCGGCCGCCCCGTCGTCGCCACCGGCCTCTTCCTCCAGGCCGCGGGCCTCGGCTACCTGGCCTGGGTCATCACCGCGGACGCCTCCTACGGCATCCAGCTGCCCGGTCTGATCATCAGCGGTATCGGCATGGCCCTGTTCTTCGCACCCGCCTCCGCCCTCGTCATGTCCAGCGTCCGGGCCGGCGAGCAGGGCATCGCCTCCGGCGCCAACAACGCCCTGCGCGAGGTCGGCGGCGCGCTCGGCATCGCCATCATGTCGTCGATCTTCGCGGCCCAAGGCGGCTACGAGACCGGACAGACCTTCGTCGACGGACTGAAGCCCGCCCTGGTGACCGGCGCCGCGCTGGTGGCCCTCGCCGGTGTCGCCGCCCTGATCATCCCCGGCCGGAGGCACACCGAGCCCGCCGGGACCCCGGACACCCCCGCCCCCGTGCTCGAGACCGCCGGACGCTGAGGAGAACGTCATGCCCACTCTTCCCTGGACCGCTCCGCACACCCCTGAGCACGGCGCCGAGGTGCACGTCTTCGCCTCCCGCTTCGAGACCCGCACCCTCGCGGGCGCGCTGAAGTTCTTCCTGCGCACCCCGGGCGTGTGGCGCCAGGTCAGCCGCGCCCCCGGCGCCTACGGGGCCACCCTCAGGGCGCAGCCCCTGCGGCGGACCTTCTGGACCCTGTCCGCCTGGGAGTCGCCCCAGGCCCTGAAGACCTTCGCCCGCTCCGGCCCGCACGCCCCGGCCTCCCGGGACCTGGCCCCCCTGATGCGGGACGCGAAGTTCGTCACCTGGACGGTGCGCGGCGACGAACTCCCGCTCGACTGGTCCGAGGCGATCCGCCGGCTGGGCTGAGTCCTGGACGACGTAACGGAGCGGCCCCGCCCGGACCGGTGGGGCCGTTCTCGTACCCTTGAGCGCGTGCAGGAACTCCACGACGCCCCCCTCGCCCCGCTGACCACCTTCCGCCTGGGCGGACCCGCCACCCGGCTGATCACCGCCACCACCGACGCCGAGGTGATCGCCGCCGTCCGCGAGGCCGACGCCGCGGGCACCCCCCTGCTGGTCATCGGCGGTGGTTCCAACCTGGTCATCGGCGACAAGGGCTTCGCGGGCACCGCCCTCGCCATCGCCACCCGGGGCGTCGAGCTCGACGGCACCCGCCTGGAACTGGCCGCAGGCGAGGTGTGGACCGACGCCGTCGCCCGCACCGTCGAGGCCGGACTCGCCGGCGTCGAATGCCTGGCCGGCATCCCCGGCTCGGCGGGTGCGACCCCGATCCAGAACGTCGGCGCGTACGGCCAGGAGGTCTCCGCCACGATCACCGAGGTCGCCGCCTACGACCGCCACCACGGCGAGACCGTCACGCTGACCAACGAGGAGTGCGCCTTCTCCTACCGCCACAGCCGCTTCAAGGCCGACCCCGAGCGGTACGTCGTCCTGCGCGTCCGCTTCGCCCTGGAGGACGCGGACGGACTGTCCGGGCCGATCAAGTACGCCGAGACCGCCCGCGCCCTCGGCGTCGAGCCCGGCGACCGGGTGCCGCTCGCCGACGCCCGCGAGACCGTCCTGAAGCTGCGGGCCGGAAAGGGCATGGTCCTCGACCCCGAGGATCACGACACCTGGTCCGCCGGATCCTTCTTCACCAACCCGATCCTCACCGACGAACAGTTCGCGGCCTTCCACGCACGCGTGCACGAGCGGCTCGGCGACACGGTGGAGCCCCCGGCCTACCCGGCGGGGGAGGGGCACACCAAGACCTCCGCCGCCTGGCTGATCGACAAGGCGGGCTTCACCAAGGGCTACGGAAGCGGGCCCGCCCGCATCTCCACCAAGCACACGCTCGCCCTCACCAACCGGGGCACGGCGACCACCGAGGACCTGCTCGCACTCGCCCGCGAGGTCGTCGCCGGAGTCCGCGAGGCCTTCGGAATCACCCTGGTCAACGAGCCGGTGACGGTCGGCGTCAGCCTGTAGAGCCTGTAAGCGCGGCTCTTTCGCGGCCCAATCTCCGTTGCGGGAGAGGGCGGGCAGCCCCGACCCTGGGGCCATGAGGCATCGCGCATGCGGCTGAGGCTGACCGAGTTCAGGCCGCGGACCGGACCCCACGCACACCGCGTGGTCCAGCCCCGGACCACCCTGCGGCACACCTCACTGACGGCGCCCGACCCCATCGGCCTGCTGCTCGGCGACCACGACGGACTCAGCCGGCTGGCGGGCCTGTTCTCCTTCGCCGCCTGCTCCCGGCACACCATCGTCCACATCCCGCTGCGCGACGGCGTCCCGCCCGACGAAGGCTGGGGCGAGCGGGTCGACCTCGTCCTGGCCCACCACACCCTCGGACTGCGCCCCAGCCAGTGGCCCGTACTCCGCCGCAAGCTGCGCGGGGGCACTCCCCTGACCGCCCGCACCGACGAGGCGCGCACCGCCCGGGACGCGCGGACCTGGCAGGCCCGGCGGGACCGCGACGAGCTGCGCCACACCACGCACGCCCGTACGTTCTTCCTGTTCGGCAGCCGGGACGTGTTCGCCGACACCGCCGTCGGCTTCGCCCACGCCGCAGGCTTCGGGCCGCACCACAAGCGGGTCGCTCAAGGGCACTCGGCGCTGATGACGGGACTGCCGCTGGCCCAGCCGCCCGGCGGCGGGCACCCCTACGAGGTCCTGATCTGCTTCAAGCCGTATCCGCCGTACGCCCACTTCAGGCGACCGGGCGAGTCAGCCACTCGTCCACCCCGGCCAGCAGCCGCGCCTTGACGTCCTCCGGCGCCGCCGACGCCCGTACCGACTGCCGGGCCAGCTCCGCCAGTTCCGCGTCCGTGAAGGCGTGGTGCCGGCGGGCGATCTCGTACTGCGCCGCCAGCCGCGAACCGAACAGCAGCGGGTCGTCCGCGCCCAGCGCCATCGGCACCCCGGCCTCGAACAACGTGCGCAGCGGCACGTCCGCCGGCTTCTCGTACACGCCCAGGGCCACGTTCGACGCCGGGCACACCTCGCACGTCACACCCCGGTCCGCCAGCCGCTTCAGCAGCCGCGGATCGTCCGCCGCACGCACCCCGTGGCCGATCCGGTGCGCGTCCAGGTCGTCCAGACAGTCACGCACCGACGCCGGGCCCGCCAGCTCACCGCCATGCGGAGCGGACAGCAGACCGCCCTCCCGCGCGATGGCGAACGCGCGGTCGAAGTCCCGCGCCATGCCCCGGCGCTCGTCGTTGGACAGCCCGAAGCCGACCACACCCCGGTCCGCGTACCGCACCGCCAGCCGCGCCAGCGTCCGCGCGTCCAGCGGATGCTTCATCCGGTTCGCCGCCACCACGACCCGCATCCCCAGGCCCGTCTCCCGCGACGTCGTCTCCACCGCGTCCAGGATGACCTCCAGAGCGGGGATCAGCCCGCCCAGACGAGGCGCGTACGAGGTCGGGTCCACCTGGATCTCCAGCCAGCCCGAGCCGTCCCGCACATCCTCCTCCGCGGCCTCCCGCACCAGCCGCTGGATGTCCTCCGGCTCCCGCAGACACGAACGCGCCGCGTCGTACAGCCGCTGGAAACGGAACCAGCCCCGCTCGTCCGTCGCCCGCAGGCTCGGCGGCTCCCCGCTCGTCAGGGCCTCCGTCAGCGCGTCGGGCAGCCGCACGCCGTGCTTGTCGGCCAGTTCCAGAACGGTGGCGGGGCGCATCGAACCGGTGAAGTGCAGGTGCAGATGGGCCTTCGGCAGCTGAGAGAGATCACGTACACGCTCCATCCCAGGATCCTGCCGCACGTCCGGGCCGCCCCGGTAGCGCTTTCCCCGTACGTGGTCTTGCTCGCACAAAGGAAGCACAAAGGAACAGGGCACCCGGGAAGCCCCAGGTGCCCTGCCCGCAGCGGTCTCGGCTACTTCGCCTCCGCCAGCAGCTTCTGGATCCGCGAGACACCCTCGACGAGATCCTCGTCGCCCAGCGCGTACGACAGCCGCAGATAGCCCGGCGTGCCGAAGGCCTCACCCGGGACGACCGCCACCTCGGCCTCCTCCAGGATCAGCTCGGCCAGCTCCACGCTGCTGCGCGGACGCTTGCCGCGGATCTCCTTGCCCAGCAGGCCCTTCACCGACGGGTACGCGTAGAAGGCGCCCTCGGGCTCCGGGCAGACCACGCCGTCGATCTCATTGAGCATCCGCACGATCGTCTTGCGGCGCCGGTCGAACGCCTCGCGCATCGTGGCGACGGCGTCCAGGTCACCGGCGACGGCGGCCAGCGCCGCGACCTGGGCGACGTTGGAGACGTTCGACGTGGCGTGCGACTGGAGGTTCGTCGCCGCCTTCACCACGTCCTTCGGGCCGATGATCCAGCCCACCCGCCAGCCCGTCATCGCGTACGTCTTGGCGACACCGTTGACCACGACGCACTTGTCCCGCAGCTCCGGCAGGATCCCGGGCAGCGAGGTGAAGGTCGCGTCGCCGTAGACCAGGTGCTCGTAGATCTCGTCCGTCATCACCCACAGGCCGTGCTCCACGGCCCAGCGGCCGATCGCCTCGGCGTCCGCGGCGCTGTAGACCGCGCCGGTGGGGTTGGAGGGGGAGACGAACAGGACGACCTTCGTCCGCTCCGTACGGGCCGCCTCCAGCTGCTCGACGGAGACGCGGTAGCCGGTCGTCTCGTCCGCGACGACCTCCACCGGGACACCGCCGGCCAGCCGGATCGACTCCGGGTACGTCGTCCAGTACGGCGCCGGGACGATCACCTCGTCGCCCGGGTCCAGGATCGCGGCGAAGGCCTCGTAGATGGCCTGCTTGCCGCCGTTGGTGACGAGGATCTGCGAGGCCTCGGGCTCGTAGCCGGAGTCCCGCAGCGTCTTCGCGGCGATCGCGGCCTTCAGCTCGGGCAAACCGCCGGCCGGGGTGTAGCGGTGGTACTTCGGGTTCTTGCACGCCTCGATGGCGGCCTCGACGATGTAGTCCGGGGTCGGGAAGTCGGGCTCACCGGCGCCGAAGCCGATCACCGGACGCCCGGCGGCCTTGAGAGCCTTGGCCTTGGCGTCCACGGCGAGGGTGGCGGACTCGGAGATCGCGCCGACTCGGGCGGAGACCCGGCGGTCGGTGGGAGGGGTTGCAGCGCTCATGGAGCCCATCGTTTCAGACCGGAAACTGCTCCGGCACGCGGGTTTCACGGACTGAACAACAGCTGAACAACCGTCCGGATCCGCGGCGCACGCTGGGCGATCTTCCATCTCCCCGGCTCCCACGGGGCACTTTCTGTTCGACGAGGCGCTTGAGAACACGTACACTCTCTCCTCGTTGGCCTCCAGCAGCCCGCACTCGTACGGTGCACACCGAGCACCCGTGTGGATGCGGTACGTTGGGGAACACACAAAGGGTCGTAGCTCAATTGGTAGAGCACTGGTCTCCAAAACCAGCGGTTGGGGGTTCAAGTCCCTCCGGCCCTGCTACACACACCTTCGCCAGGATGTGTGCGCAGGTACGTACAGCAATGCACCGCCGTGCGGCTCAGACCGGGCGCGGCACGGCCACGACCCGGAATCAGGTGAGGACGAGTGACGGACGCCGTGGGCTCCATCGACATGCCTGATGCCGAGGACGAGGCGCCGGATTCCCGGAAGACCCGCAAGGGCGGAAAGCGCGCCAAGAAGGGTCCGCTGAAGCGTCTTGCCCTCTTCTACCGCCAGATCGTCGCCGAGCTGCGCAAGGTCGTCTGGCCGTCGCGCAGCCAGCTGACGACCTACACGACCGTGGTGATTGTCTTCGTCGTCATCATGATCGGCCTGGTGACCGTGATTGACTATGGGCTCGACCACGCCGCCAAGTACATCTTCGGCTGAGCACAGAGCGAAGGGCGCCGCGGTTACCGGCGCCCCTTTTCGCATGTACCACCCCTATGTATCCAGGAAGAAGCAGCCACCGTGTCTGACCAGAACCTGAACGACGCCATCGAGCCCGACGAGACTGTCGAAGACGAGCTCGACATCGTCGAGGGCGCGGACGAGGACCTGGACGAGGTCGAGGCTGCCGACGCCGAGGCCGGCGAGCCCGCGGAGGAAGCGGCCCTCCACGTCGAGGACGAGGCCGAAGAGGCCGAGGACGAGATCGAGATCGAGGCCGCAGCCGAAGCCGAGGAAGAGCCGGCCGAGCCGGCCGACCCCGTCGCCGCCCTGCGCGAAGAGCTGCGGACCCTGCCCGGCGAGTGGTACGTCATCCACACCTACGCCGGTTACGAGAACCGCGTGAAGACCAACCTGGAGCAGCGCGCCGTCTCGCTGAACGTCGAGGACTACATCTTCCAGGCCGAAGTGCCGCAGGAAGAGGTCGTCCAGATCAAGAACGGCGACCGCAAGACGATCAAGCAGAACAAGCTCCCGGGTTACGTCCTGGTCCGCATGGACCTCACGAACGAGTCCTGGGGCGTCGTCCGCAACACGCCCGGCGTCACCGGCTTCGTGGGCAACGCCTACGACCCGTACCCGCTGACCCTGGACGAGATCGTCAAGATGCTCGCCCCCGAGGCCGAGGAGAAGGCAGCCCGCGAGGCCGCCGAGGCCGAGGGCAAGCCGGCGCCGCAGCGCAAGGTCGAGGTCCAGGTGCTGGACTTCGAGGTCGGCGACTCGGTCACCGTCACCGACGGCCCCTTCGCCACCCTCCAGGCCACGATCAACGAGATCAACGCCGACTCCAAGAAGGTCAAGGGTCTGGTGGAGATCTTCGGTCGCGAGACCCCGGTCGAGCTGTCGTTCGACCAGATCCAGAAGAACTAGATCTCACGCTTCCGGGCAGGTCAGGCGAACGCTCATGTGGGCGCCTGACCTGCTCGGTTTTTGGCCGCGCATCTATACCCGTTATCGTTGTGCGGTATGCCTTCATCCGGGACGCGACCCGGGTGGCGGCACACCCGATTCGAAAGGACCCGGAGAGCTATGCCTCCCAAGAAGAAGAAGGTCACGGGGCTCATCAAGCTCCAGATCCAGGCCGGTGCCGCCAACCCGGCTCCGCCGGTCGGCCCCGCGCTGGGTCAGCACGGCGTCAACATCATGGAGTTCTGCAAGGCCTACAACGCCGCGACCGAGTCGCAGCGTGGCTGGGTCATCCCGGTGGAGATCACGGTCTACGAGGACCGCTCCTTCACCTTCGTGACCAAGACGCCGCCGGCCGCCAAGATGATCCTCAAGGCCGCGGGCGTGGAGAAGGGCTCCGGCGAGCCGCACAAGACCAAGGTCGCCAAGATCACCCAGGCGCAGGTCCGCGAGATCGCCGAGACCAAGATGCCCGACCTCAACGCCAACGACCTGGACGCCGCGTCGAAGATCATCGCCGGCACCGCCCGTTCCATGGGCATCACGGTCGAGGGCTGAGCCCCAACCTCGTAGACCAGCAGTAGTGGCAGGGCCTGCTCGGCCCGGACCACGACTCCTAAGAAAACCCCAGGAGCAGTAGTGAGCAAGCGCAGCAAGTCTCTCCGCGCTGCGGACGCCAAGATCGACCGGGAGAAGCTCTACGCCCCGCTCGAGGCCGTCCGTCTCGCCAAGGAGACCTCCACGACCAAGTTCGACGGCACCGTCGAGGTCGCCTTCCGTCTGGGTGTCGACCCGCGCAAGGCCGACCAGATGGTCCGTGGCACCGTGAACCTCCCGCACGGCACCGGTAAGACCGCCCGGGTCCTGGTCTTCGCGACCGGTGACCGTGCCGAGGCCGCTCGTGCCGCGGGCGCCGACATCGTCGGCGCCGACGAGCTCATCGACGAGGTGTCGAAGGGCCGTCTGGACTTCGACGCCGTCGTCGCCACCCCGGACCTCATGGGCAAGGTCGGCCGCCTCGGCCGCGTGCTCGGTCCGCGTGGTCTGATGCCGAACCCGAAGACCGGCACCGTCACCCCCGATGTCACCAAGGCTGTCAACGACATCAAGGGCGGCAAGATCGAGTTCCGCGTCGACAAGCACTCGAACCTGCACTTCATCATCGGCAAGACGTCGTTCGACGACAGCAAGCTGGTGGAGAACTACGGCGCGGCCCTGGAGGAGATCCTCCGTCTGAAGCCGTCCGCCGCCAAGGGTCGCTACATCAAGAAGGCCGCCATCACCACCACGATCGGCCCCGGCATTCCGGTCGACCCCAACCGCACCCGCAACCTCCTCGTCGAGGAGGACCCGGCCGCGGTCTGAGCCATCGAGGCTCGCTGAAGTCGGCTACGGGCCCCGCACCTTCCCAGGTGCGGGGCCCGTTCCTGTTCCGGCGCAATTCAAGCGACCGCTCGCACCGCCATCGGTTAGGCTCACCGCTTCGCTGTGAATCGCTCATGTGTTCCTTGGGGGGAATCGATGACGGGGCCTTCTGTACGACGTTCCACGCGCGCTCGGACGATCGGCGCCGGGCTCGCCGCCGTGGCCCTCGCCGCCGGCGCGGTGAGCTGCGGCAAGGGCGAGGAGTCGCCGAAGATGTCACCCGCGGCGGCCGTTGCCAAGGCCGCCAAGAACTCTGACGACATCACCTCCCTGCGGTACCGCATGACGGGCGAGGTGCCGGAGCAGGGGCGGGTCAAGGCCGAGGCCTCCATGCGCATGAAGCCCACCCTGGCCATGAGCATGAAGATCACCGCCCTCGACGAGGGGGCGGACGGCTCCGCCGAGATCCGGCTCGTCGGCAAGGCCATGTACATCGGCGGGAACGCCGAGATGGCCAAGGAGATGGACGGCAAGTCCTGGATGAAGCTGGACATGTCCGCGCTCGGCGAGGACGCGCTCGGCGGAGGGGGAAACCCCGCCGCCGGCCGGGCCGAGCAGAACCCCGCGGCCGACTCCACGTTCCTCACCGGCGCCAAGGACGTGCGGGAGATCGGCACCGAGAAGGTCGACGGCGTCGAGACGACCCACTACCGGGGCACCGTCACCCTCGACGCGCTCCGCGACTCGCTCAAGGACGAGGACAAGGCCACGCGCGAGAAGCGTGAGAAGAGCATCGAGCAGTACGCGGACATGGGTGTCGACAAGCTCACGATGGACATGTGGGTCGACGGCGAGGACCACACCAAGCAGTTCCGGATGAAGGGCGCCGCCGACAAGGGCCCGCTCGATCTGACCATCACCTTCCTCGACTACAACGAGCCGGTGACCGTGCAGGCCCCGCCCGCCGAGGACACCGTCGACCTGGCCGAGATGATGAAGGACCTCGGCGAGAGCTGAGCGCCGTATGACCGGATTTGCTTCACGGCGATCCGGTCACGTACTCTCTTCCAGAAGCCAAAGACCGCTGGTCGTTGCCGTGCGCTCGTTCGAGGGCGCGGTGGCCGAAGGATCCGCTGAACTGCGGACGACCCGCGCAGGTGATTGTGGAAGTTGCTCCCGCATGGATCTTCATGACGGTCGAGTCACGCCCCGAGCGCCTGCGCCGGGGCGTTTCGTTTTCCCCAGTCCTCCTTCGGGTCCGCGCGGTCCGAATCACCCGGAAGGAGGCCGAGGCTCTATGGCGAGGCCCGACAAGGCTGCCGCGGTTGCCGAGCTGACGGACAAGTTCCGCAGCTCCAACGCCGCCGTGCTGACCGAGTACCGCGGTCTCACCGTGGCGCAGCTCAAGACGCTGCGTCGTTCGCTCGGTGAGAACGCCCAGTACGCCGTGGTGAAGAACACGCTGACCAAGATTGCGGCCAACGAGGCCGGGATCACGCTGGACGACCAGCTCTTCGCTGGTCCGACTGCTGTCGCCTTCGTCACCGGTGACCCGGTGGAGTCGGCGAAGGGTCTTCGTGACTTCGCCAAGGACAACCCGAATCTCATCATCAAGGGCGGTGTCCTTGACGGCAAGGCGCTGTCCGCCGATGAGATCAAGAAGCTTGCGGACCTCGAGTCCCGCGAGGTTCTGCTCTCCAAGCTGGCGGGTGCCATGAAGGGCAAGCAGTCCCAGGCTGCCGCGCTCTTCCAGGCGCTCCCGTCGAAGCTCGTCCGCACCGTGGACGCGCTTCGCGCCAAGCAGGACGAGCAGGGCGGTGCCGAGTAATTCGGCTCGCATCATGATCGCCGCCTGAGGCCTCCGGCCACGGGCAACGGTCGTAGCGGGCCGAACGTACGCCCGCCAGTCATGTACATCCGGCACCTGCCGAATTAGTGGAAGGAAAGCCATCATGGCTCTCACCCAGGAAGAACTGCTCGCCGAGTTCGAGGGCATGACCCTGATCCAGCTCTCCGAGTTCGTGAAGGCGTTCGAGGAGAAGTTCGACGTCACCGCCGCGGCCCCGGTCGCCGTTGCCGCCGCCGGCGCCCCGGGTGCCCCGGCCGCCGCCGTCGAGGAGGAGAAGGACGAGTTCGACGTCATCCTCACCGGTGCGGGCGACAAGAAGATCCAGGTCATCAAGGTCGTGCGTGAGCTGACCTCGCTCGGCCTGAAGGAGGCCAAGGACCTCGTGGACGGCGCCCCGAAGCCCGTCCTCGAGAAGGTCGCCAAGGACGCCGCCGAGAAGGCCGCCGAGTCCCTCAAGGGCGCCGGCGCCTCCGTCGAGGTCAAGTAACACCTCACCGGATCCGTACGGATCCGAGCGAGCTGATTGCGGTCCGGCAGGGCTGTAACGCGAGCGCACCGAAGAGCGATCATCCATCCGGGTGGTCGCTCTTCTGCGTTCCCGGAGGGGCGGCCGCGGTTGCCTTGCGCCTCAGGTCACGAGGGGTATGGTGATCTTCGTCGTGTCTCCGGACGCCCCCGGTTCTGCCAAGGGGGGCCTTGACGAACCGCACGCAGCGCGCAATTCTCAGGACGCGTCGTCACAACGATCCGAATCCGAGGCATGGATCGACGGCGAAGAGGGCAGTATGAACGTGCATCGAGGGCGTGCATGCCGAGGGCGTTGAGAACGAGGGCGTTGAGGACAACGAGGGTCGCGAACAACCCGCACTGGACATCAGTGTGCCAACTGGCTACACTGACCCTTTGCGCTGCCTGTTAGCTGTCCCCTGCCCGTCACCAGGGGCATGCCCTCGCCCGAGCACAGACGACCGGACCATCCCTGACCTGGCCAAACAGCCAAAAAGGGGAATCTGTCTCTGCGCCCCGGAGTGAGGGGCCGGTACGCGCGTAGTGAGTCCGAGCCCTCGGAAGGACCCCCTCTTGGCCGCCTCGCGCACTGCCTCGACCGCGAATACGAACAACGGCGCCAGCACCGCCCCGCTGCGCATCTCCTTTGCAAAGATCAAGGAGCCCCTCGAGGTTCCCAACCTGCTCGCGCTGCAGACCGAGAGCTTTGACTGGCTGCTCGGGAACTCCGCCTGGCAGAGTCGGGTCGAGGCGGCTCTGGAGTCCGGTCAGGACGTCCCCACCAAGTCCGGTCTGGAGGAGATCTTCGAGGAGATCTCCCCGATCGAGGACTTCTCCGGGTCGATGTCGCTGACGTTCCGCGACCACCGCTTCGAACCGCCGAAGAACAGCATCGACGAGTGCAAGGAGCGCGACTTCACGTACGCTGCCCCGCTCTTCGTGACGGCTGAGTTCACCAACAACGAGACCGGCGAGATCAAGTCCCAGACGGTCTTCATGGGCGACTTCCCGCTCATGACCAACAAGGGCACCTTCGTCATCAACGGCACCGAGCGTGTCGTGGTGTCCCAGCTGGTCCGCTCGCCCGGCGTCTACTTCGACTCCTCCATCGACAAGACGTCCGACAAGGACATCTTCTCGGCCAAGATCATCCCGTCCCGGGGTGCCTGGCTGGAGATGGAGATCGACAAGCGCGACATGGTCGGTGTCCGTATCGACCGCAAGCGCAAGCAGTCCGTCACCGTCCTGCTCAAGGCTCTCGGGTGGACCACCGAGCAGATCCTGGAGGAGTTCGGCGAGTACGAGTCCATGCGCGCCACCCTGGAGAAGGACCACACCCAGGGCCAGGACGACGCGCTGCTCGACATCTACCGCAAGCTGCGTCCGGGCGAGCCCCCCACCCGTGAGGCCGCGCAGACGCTTCTGGAGAACCTCTACTTCAACCCGAAGCGCTACGACCTCGCCAAGGTCGGCCGGTACAAGGTCAACAAGAAGCTGGGTGCGGACGCTCCGCTGGACGCGGGCATCCTGACCGTCGAGGACATCATCTCGACGATCAAGTACCTGGTGAAGCTGCACGCCGGCGAGACCGAGACCACCGGTGACAGCGGCGGCACGATCGTCGTCGAGACCGACGACATCGACCACTTCGGCAACCGTCGTCTGCGCAGCGTCGGCGAGCTCATCCAGAACCAGGTCCGTACGGGTCTGGCGCGTATGGAGCGAGTCGTCCGTGAGCGGATGACGACTCAGGACGTCGAGGCGATCACGCCGCAGACCCTGATCAACATCCGGCCGGTCGTCGCCTCCATCAAGGAGTTCTTCGGCACCAGCCAGCTGTCGCAGTTCATGGACCAGAACAACCCGCTGTCGGGTCTCACCCACAAGCGCCGTCTGTCGGCTCTTGGCCCGGGTGGTCTCTCCCGTGAGCGGGCCGGCTTCGAGGTCCGTGACGTGCACCCGTCTCACTACGGCCGTATGTGCCCGATCGAGACGCCCGAAGGCCCGAACATCGGTCTGATCGGTTCGCTGGCCTCCTACGGCCGGGTCAACGCGTTCGGTTTCGTCGAGACCCCGTACCGCAAGGTCGTCGACGGCCAGGTCACCGACGAGGTGGACTACCTGACCGCCGACGAGGAGGACCGCTTCGTCATCGCGCAGGCCAACGCCACGCTCACCGATGACATGCGCTTCGCCGAGAACCGCGTCCTGGTCCGCCGCCGTGGCGGCGAGGTCGACTACGTCGCCGGTGACGACGTGGACTACATGGACGTCTCGCCGCGCCAGATGGTGTCGGTCGCGACCGCCATGATCCCCTTCCTGGAGCACGACGACGCCAACCGTGCCCTCATGGGCGCGAACATGATGCGTCAGGCCGTGCCGCTCATCAAGAGCGAGTCCCCGCTCGTCGGCACCGGCATGGAGTACCGCTCCGCGGTCGACGCCGGCGACGTGGTCAAGGCCGAGAAGGCCGGTGTGGTCCAGGAGGTCTCCGCGGACTACATCACCACCGCCAACGACGACGGCACGTACATCACGTACCGCCTGGCCAAGTTCGCCCGCTCCAACCAGGGCACCTCGGTCAACCAGAAGGTCATCGTCAACGAGGGCGACCGGATCATCGAGGGCCAGGTCCTGGCCGACGGCCCGGCCACCCAGAACGGCGAGATGGCGCTCGGCAAGAACCTGCTGGTCGCGTTCATGCCGTGGGAGGGTCACAACTACGAGGACGCGATCATCCTGTCGCAGCGCCTCGTGCAGGACGACGTCCTCTCCTCGATCCACATCGAGGAGCACGAGGTCGACGCCCGTGACACCAAGCTCGGCCCCGAGGAGATCACCCGGGACATCCCGAACGTCTCCGAGGAGGTCCTCGCCGACCTCGACGAGCGCGGCATCATCCGGATCGGTGCCGAGGTCGTCGCCGGCGACATCCTCGTCGGCAAGGTCACGCCCAAGGGCGAGACCGAGCTGACCCCCGAGGAGCGCCTGCTGCGCGCGATCTTCGGTGAGAAGGCCCGTGAGGTCCGTGACACCTCGCTGAAGGTCCCGCACGGCGAGATCGGCAAGGTCATCGGCGTCCGTGTCTTCGACCGCGAGGAGGGCGACGAGCTTCCCCCCGGTGTGAACCAGCTGGTGCGCGTCTACGTCGCGCAGAAGCGCAAGATCACCGACGGTGACAAGCTCGCCGGCCGCCACGGCAACAAGGGCGTCATCTCCAAGATCCTGCCCATCGAGGACATGCCGTTCCTCGAGGACGGGACCCCGGTCGACATCATCCTCAACCCGCTCGGTGTGCCGTCCCGAATGAACCCGGGACAGGTTCTGGAGATCCACCTCGGCTGGCTCGCCAGCCGCGGCTGGGACGTCTCCGGTCTCGCCGACGAGTGGGCCCAGCGTCTGCAGGCCATCGGCGCCGACAGTGTCGCCCCCGGCACCAACGTCGCCACCCCGGTCTTCGACGGTGCGCGTGAGGACGAACTCGCGGGTCTGCTGCAGCACACCGTCCCGAACCGCGACGGCGAGCGCATGGTGCTCCCGACCGGCAAGGCGCGGCTGTTCGACGGCCGCTCGGGTGAGCCCTTCCCGGAGCCGATCTCGGTCGGCTACATGTACATCCTCAAGCTCCACCACCTGGTCGACGACAAGCTGCACGCCCGGTCGACCGGCCCGTACTCGATGATCACCCAGCAGCCGCTGGGTGGTAAGGCTCAGTTCGGTGGCCAGCGGTTCGGCGAGATGGAGGTGTGGGCCCTCGAGGCCTACGGCGCCGCGTACGCCCTCCAGGAGCTGCTGACCATCAAGTCCGACGACGTCACCGGCCGCGTGAAGGTCTACGAGGCCATCGTCAAGGGCGAGAACATCCCCGAGCCCGGCATCCCCGAGTCCTTCAAGGTGCTCATCAAGGAGATGCAGTCTCTCTGCCTCAACGTGGAGGTGCTGTCCAGCGACGGTATGTCCATCGAAATGCGTGACACCGACGAGGACGTCTTCCGCGCGGCGGAGGAGCTCGGCATCGACCTGTCCCGGCGCGAGCCGAGCAGCGTCGAAGAGGTCTGACGGGAGTTCGGCGGCCTTCACCAGAAGGCCGCCGGCCCCAGGACCCCCGTATCAGACCCCTAAGACTTACAACCCTGAGAGGGATTGACGCATAGTGCTCGACGTCAACTTCTTCGATGAGCTCCGGATCGGTCTGGCCACCGCTGACGACATCCGTCAGTGGAGCCACGGCGAGGTCAAGAAGCCCGAGACCATCAACTACCGCACCCTCAAGCCCGAAAAGGACGGACTCTTCTGCGAGAAGATCTTCGGTCCGACCCGGGACTGGGAGTGCTACTGCGGCAAGTACAAGCGTGTCCGCTTCAAGGGCATCATCTGTGAGCGCTGCGGCGTCGAGGTGACCCGCGCCAAGGTGCGCCGGGAGCGGATGGGCCACATCGAGCTGGCCGCCCCGGTCACGCACATCTGGTACTTCAAGGGCGTCCCGTCGCGCCTCGGCTACCTGCTGGACCTGGCTCCGAAGGACCTCGAGAAGGTCATCTACTTCGCGGCGTACATGATCACGTACGTCGACGAGGAGCGCCGCACCCGCGACCTGCCCTCCCTGGAGGCGCACGTCTCCGTCGAGCGGCAGCAGGTCGAGAACCGGCGCGACGCCGACCTCGAGGCCCGCGCCAAGAAGCTCGAGTCGGACCTGGCCGAGCTGGAGGCCGAGGGCGCCAAGGCCGACGTGCGCCGCAAGGTGCGCGAAGGTGCCGAGCGGGAGATGAAGCAGCTGCGCGACCGTGCGCAGCGCGAGATCGACCGTCTCGACGAGGTGTGGACCCGGTTCAAGAACCTCAAGGTCCAGGACCTCGAGGGCGACGAGCTGCTCTACCGCGAGCTGCGGGACCGCTTCGGTACCTACTTCGACGGCTCGATGGGTGCCGCGGCGCTGCAGAAGCGCCTGGAGTCCTTCGACCTCGAGGAGGAGGCCGAGAGGCTCCGCGAGATCATCCGTACCGGCAAGGGCCAGAAGAAGACCCGTGCGCTGAAGCGGCTGAAGGTCGTGTCTGCCTTCCTGCAGACCTCCAACAGCCCCAAGGGCATGGTCCTCGACTGCGTCCCGGTCATCCCGCCGGACCTTCGCCCGATGGTGCAGCTGGACGGTGGCCGCTTCGCGACCTCCGACCTGAACGACCTGTACCGCCGGGTGATCAACCGCAACAACCGTCTGAAGCGCCTGCTCGACCTGGGTGCTCCGGAGATCATCGTCAACAACGAGAAGCGCATGCTTCAGGAGGCCGTTGACGCCCTCTTCGACAACGGTCGTCGTGGTCGCCCGGTCACCGGTCCCGGTAACCGCCCGCTGAAGTCCCTCAGCGACATGCTGAAGGGCAAGCAGGGTCGTTTCCGGCAGAACCTGCTCGGCAAGCGAGTCGACTACTCGGCGCGTTCCGTCATCGTCGTCGGCCCGCAGCTGAAGCTGCACCAGTGCGGTCTGCCCAAGGCCATGGCGCTGGAGCTCTTCAAGCCGTTCGTGATGAAGCGCCTGGTCGACCTGAACCACGCGCAGAACATCAAGAGCGCCAAGCGCATGGTGGAGCGCGGCCGCACCGTCGTGTACGACGTCCTCGAAGAGGTCATCGCCGAGCACCCGGTGCTGCTGAACCGTGCTCCCACCCTGCACCGCCTCGGCATCCAGGCCTTCGAGCCGCAGCTGGTCGAGGGCAAGGCCATCCAGATCCACCCGCTCGTCTGCACCGCGTTCAACGCGGACTTCGACGGTGACCAGATGGCCGTGCACCTGCCGCTGTCCGCGGAGGCGCAGGCCGAGGCCCGCATCCTGATGCTGTCCTCGAACAACATCCTCAAGCCCGCCGACGGCCGTCCGGTGACGATGCCGACCCAGGACATGGTCCTCGGTCTGTTCTTCCTCACCACCGACGGTGAGATGCGGAACGTCAAGGGTGAGGGCCGCTCCTTCGCGTCCGTCGCCGAGGCGATCATGGCGTTCGACGCGGGCGAGCTCTCGCTCCAGTCGCCGATCGACATCCGCTTCCCGGTGGGCACCATCCCGCCGCGTGGCTGGATGCCGCCGGCGCGGGAGGAGGGCGAGCCGGAGTGGCAGCAGGGCGACTCGTTCCGGCTGCGGACGACCCTGGGCCGCGCGCTCTTCAACGAGCTGCTGCCCGAGGACTACCCGTTCGTCGACTACGAGGTCGGCAAGAAGCAGCTCTCCGAGATCGTCAACGACCTCGCCGAGCGCTACCCCAAGGTCATCGTGGCGGCGACGCTCGACAACCTGAAGGCGTCCGGCTTCTACTGGGCGACCCGTTCCGGTGTCACCGTGGCCATCTCCGACGTCGTCGTTCCCGAGGCGAAGAAGGAGATCGTCAAGGGCTACGAGGCGCAGGACGAGAAGGTCCAGAAGCAGTACGAGCGCGGTCTGATCACCAAGGACGAGCGCACGCAGGAGCTCATCGCGATCTGGACCAAGGCGACCAACGAGGTCGCCGAGGCGATGAACGACAACTTCCCGAAGACCAACCCGATCTTCATGATGGTGAACTCGGGTGCACGAGGCAACATGATGCAGATGCGTCAGATTGCCGGTATGCGTGGTCTGGTGTCGAACGCGAAGAACGAGACCATCCCGCGTCCGATCAAGGCGTCCTTCCGTGAGGGCCTGTCCGTGCTGGAGTACTTCATCTCCACGCACGGTGCCCGTAAGGGTCTGGCGGACACCGCCCTGCGTACCGCCGACTCGGGTTACCTGACCCGTCGTCTGGTGGACGTCTCGCAGGACGTGATCATCCGCGAGGAGGACTGCGGCACCGAGCGCGGTCTGAAGCTGAAGATCGCCGTGCGCGGCGCGGACGGCGTCCTGCGCAAGACGGACGACGTCGAGACCAGCGTCTACGCCCGCATGCTCGCCGAGGACGTCGTCATCGACGGCAAGGTGATCGCGCCGGCCAACGTGGACCTGGGTGACGTGCTCATCGACCAGCTCGTGCACCACGGTGTCGAGGAGGTCAAGACCCGCTCGATCCTCACGTGCGAGTCCCAGGTGGGCACCTGCGCCATGTGCTACGGCCGCTCGCTGGCCACCGGCAAGCTGGTCGACATCGGTGAGGCGGTCGGCATCATCGCCGCCCAGTCCATCGGTGAGCCCGGTACCCAGCTGACGATGCGTACCTTCCACACCGGTGGTGTGGCCGGTGACGACATCACCCAGGGTCTGCCCCGTGTCGTCGAGCTCTTCGAGGCCCGTACGCCGAAGGGTGTCGCCCCGATCTCCGAGGCCTCCGGCCGCGTGCGGATCGAGGAGACCGAGAAGACCAAGAAGATCGTCGTCACCCCGGACGACGGCAGCGACGAGACGGCGTTCCCGATCTCCAAGCGTGCCAAGGTCCTGGTCCGCGAGGGCGACCACGTCGAGGTGGGCCAGCAGCTCACCGTGGGTGCCACCAACCCGCACGACGTGCTGCGCATTCTGGGTCAGCGTGCCGTCCAGGTCCACCTGGTCGGCGAGGTCCAGAAGGTCTACAACTCGCAGGGTGTGTCGATCCACGACAAGCACATCGAGATCATCATCCGGCAGATGCTGCGCCGGGTGACGATCATCGAGTCCGGCGACGCCGAGCTGCTGCCCGGCGAGCTGGTCGAGCGCTCGAAGTTCGAGACCGAGAACCGTCGTGTGGTCCAGGAGGGCGGTCACCCGGCCTCCGGTCGTCCGCAGCTCATGGGTATCACCAAGGCCTCGCTGGCCACGGAGTCCTGGCTGTCGGCGGCGTCCTTCCAGGAGACGACACGAGTCCTCACGGATGCGGCGATCAACGCCAAGTCCGACTCGCTCATCGGCCTCAAGGAGAACGTCATCATCGGTAAGCTCATCCCGGCCGGTACGGGTCTGTCCCGCTACCGCAACATCCGGGTCGAGCCGACCGAGGAGGCCAAGGCCGCGATGTACTCGGCCGTCGGCTACGACGACATCGACTACTCGCCGTTCGGCACCGGCTCCGGCCAGGCCGTTCCGCTGGAGGACTACGACTACGGTCCGTACAACCAGTAAGCGAGTCGCTTGAGGCGAAGGGCGGCCACCCACACGGGTGGCCGCCCTTCGGCGTGTTCGAGCCCGGCGTGCGAGTGATCGTGCGGTGCCGCCCGGCGGGTCCGCACCGGTCGCCCTGCCGCTGTGCGAGGTTGGCCCGGACCCGGCCCGGTGGAAGCGGAGGCGACATGACGTCAGCGATGGTCAGGCTGTTCGCCGCAGCGGCGATGACGGCGGTGCTGGCGGCCTGCGGGGGCGGCGGCGAGGGCTCCGGCTCGGGCCAGGAGCAGACGCGGCCCACGGGGGCCGAGGAGAACGGCACGGCGGCGACCGGGGACGCGGAGAAGGACCGGCCGGCCTCGATCTTCCCGGGCAGTGACTCGCGGGGCGGTTCCGGGACGGCGGTCAAGCTCCCGCGGACCGAGGTGGGGGAGTCCACCCGGGGGGAGGTGCACGTCGTGGGGTCGAGCGGGGAGAAGCCCAAGCCGCTGCAGGGGGTCACGGGGGAGATCGACGGCGCGGAGCTCGCGTTCATCCAGAAGTGCCTGGGCGAGGTGCCGCCGGAGGGCTGCGATGTGATCTTCCAGGTCACTCCGACCGAGCCGGGCCCCTACAGCGGGGAGCTGACCTTCACGATGGAGGACGGGTCCACCGTCACCGCCCCCGTCTCCGGGGAGGCGACGGGAGGGGGGACCACTACCTCCGAGGCGCCCGTCGGGCCGAGCACCACCGCGCCGACGCCGGGCACGCCCTCCGACGTGGTGCCCACGGCCGAGGGCGAGTTCGACCTTCCCTGAGCGCCGCCGGGCGCCATCACCTTCGCCCTGCTCTGCTGCTCGGGGGTGTCTCCGGGTTTTCTCCGGGGCCGCACCCTGTGCCGGGAATGCCGGTTCGGCGCATGATGGAGGAACTCCGGCCGGTACGGGGAGGTGCTCCATGACGCAACCGGTGTGGCCGTCCTGGCAGGGCGGCGGTTCTTCGATGCTCGCCTCGCACGCCGACCGTGAGCGAGCCGTGGATGTGCTGAGGGCGGGGTTCGGCGAGGGGCGGATGGAGCAGCCCGAGTTCGAGAAGCGGGTTGCGCGGGCGTATGCCGCCCGTACGGTGGGGGAGCTGGGTCTGCTGGTCGCCGACCTGCCCAACGGCCCTGTGCCGCAGCAGGTGCCCTTCCTGGCCGTACCGCACCCGGCGCCCTATTACGCCGTACCGCGGCCGCGGACCAACGGGAAGGCGGTCGGGGCGGGCGTGTGCGGGCTGCTGTGTCTGGTCAGCTTCGGGCTCACCGGCATACCGGCGGTCGTCCTGGGGCACTCGGCCCGCGCCGAGATCCGGCGGACCGGCGAGGGCGGTGACGCGCTGGCGCTGACGGGGCTGGTGCTCGGCTGGCTGTCCACGGCCGGCTGGGTGCTCGTGCTGACGCTGCTGATGGTGGCCGCGGCCGTGTCCGGAGCGTAGAGCCCGACGATCGATCTCGTGGATTCGAAGATCAATCGCGGCGGACGGTCTTGACATGACACGTGCCGAGATGTGAGCGGGCCTCATTTGTTTTGACCGCAGCGAATGAGGTAGGTACGCTCAGACCTTGTGCCTGGGGTGTGCCCTGGCTCTCGTGCGTGCCTTCAAACCGCATAGCGAGCTGTGAGTGGCCACCGTAATCTGTGCTCTTTTCGCCTTGCGGCGGGAGTCCGCCGGATTCGACACACCCGACCGCGTGGGTCGGAGACGTTCCAGGTTAGCTTCACCATTCGGCACACAGAAACCGGAGAAGTAGTGCCTACGATCCAGCAGCTGGTCCGGAAGGGCCGGCAGGACAAGGTCGAGAAGAACAAGACGCCCGCACTCGAGGGTTCTCCTCAGCGTCGCGGCGTCTGCACGCGTGTGTTCACGACCACCCCGAAGAAGCCGAACTCGGCCCTGCGTAAGGTCGCGCGTGTGCGTCTGACCAGCGGGATCGAGGTCACCGCTTACATTCCGGGTGAGGGACACAACCTGCAGGAGCACTCCATCGTGCTCGTGCGTGGTGGCCGTGTGAAGGACCTGCCGGGTGTTCGCTACAAGATCATCCGAGGTTCGCTTGACACCCAGGGTGTCAAGAACCGCAAGCAGGCCCGCAGCCGCTACGGCGCCAAGAAGGAGAAGTAAGAATGCCTCGTAAGGGCCCCGCCCCGAAGCGCCCGGTCATCATCGACCCGGTCTACGGTTCTCCTCTGGTGACCTCCCTCATCAACAAGGTGCTGCTGAACGGCAAGCGCTCCACCGCCGAGCGCATCGTCTACGGCGCCATGGAGGGCCTGCGCGAGAAGACCGGCAACGACCCGGTCATCACGCTGAAGCGCGCTCTGGAGAACATCAAGCCGACCCTCGAGGTCAAGTCCCGCCGCGTCGGTGGCGCCACCTACCAGGTGCCGGTCGAGGTCAAGCCCGGCCGCGCCAACACGCTGGCGCTGCGCTGGCTGGTCGGTTACTCCCGCGCCCGTCGCGAGAAGACCATGACCGAGCGTCTGCTCAACGAGCTCCTCGACGCCTCCAACGGCCTCGGTGCCGCTGTGAAGAAGCGCGAGGACACGCACAAGATGGCCGAGTCCAACAAGGCCTTCGCGCACTACCGCTGGTAGTCGCAGTCCACATCGAGACCGAGAGAAGACTGAAGCCTTATGGCTACCACTTCGCTTGACCTGGCCAAGGTGCGCAACATCGGCATCATGGCCCACATCGACGCGGGCAAGACGACCACCACCGAGCGGATCCTGTTCTACACCGGCGTTTCGTACAAGATCGGTGAAGTCCACGACGGCGCTGCCACCATGGACTGGATGGAGCAGGAGCAGGAGCGTGGCATCACGATCACGTCTGCTGCGACCACCTGCCACTGGCCGCTCGAGGACAACGACTACACCATCAACATCATCGACACCCCGGGGCACGTCGACTTCACCGTTGAGGTGGAGCGCTCCCTGCGTGTGCTCGACGGTGCCGTGACGGTGTTCGACGGTGTCGCCGGTGTCGAGCCGCAGTCCGAGACGGTGTGGCGTCAGGCCGACCGTTACGGCGTGCCGCGCATCTGCTTCGTCAACAAGCTCGACCGGACCGGCGCGGAGTTCCACCGCTGCGTCGACATGATCTCGGACCGCCTCGGTGCGCAGCCGCTGGTCATGCAGCTTCCGATCGGTGCCGAGGCCGACTTCAAGGGCGTCGTGGACCTGGTCCGCATGAAGGCGCTCGTGTGGTCCGCCGAGGCCGCCAAGGGCGAGATGTACGACGTCGTCGACATCCCGGCCACGCACACCGAGGCTGCCGAGGAGTACCGCGGCAAGCTGATCGAGGGCGTCGCCGAGAACGACGAAGAGATCATGGAGCTGTACCTGGAGGGCCAGGAGCCCACCGAGGAGCAGCTGTACGCCGCGATCCGTCGCATCACCATCGCGTCCGGCAAGTCCAGCGACACCACGGTCACCCCGGTGTTCTGCGGCACCGCGTTCAAGAACAAGGGCGTCCAGCCCCTGCTCGACGCGGTCGTGCGCTACCTGCCGACCCCGCTCGACGTCGAGGCCATCGAGGGCCACGACGTGAAGGACCCCGAGCTGGTCGTCAAGCGCAAGCCGTCCGAGGACGAGCCGCTGTCCGCCCTTGCGTTCAAGATCATGAGCGACCCGCACCTCGGCAAGCTCACCTTCGTCCGGGTCTACTCGGGCCGCCTGGAGTCCGGCACCTCGGTGCTGAACTCCGTCAAGGGCAAGAAGGAGCGCATCGGCAAGATCTACCGCATGCACGCGAACAAGCGTGAGGAGATCGACGCGGTGGGCGCCGGCGACATCATCGCCGTGATGGGTCTGAAGCAGACCACGACCGGTGAGACGCTGTGCGACGACAAGGCCCCGGTGATCCTGGAGTCCATGGACTTCCCGGCGCCGGTCATCCAGGTCGCCATCGAGCCCAAGTCCAAGGGTGACCAGGAGAAGCTGGGTGTCGCCATCCAGCGTCTCGCGGAGGAGGACCCCTCCTTCCAGGTTCACTCGGACGAGGAGACCGGCCAGACCATCATCGGCGGTATGGGCGAGCTGCACCTCGAGGTGCTGGTCGACCGTATGCGCCGAGAGTTCAAGGTCGAGGCCAACGTTGGTAAGCCGCAGGTCGCCTACCGTGAGACGATCCGCAAGGCCGTCGAGCGCGTGGACTACACCCACAAGAAGCAGACCGGTGGTACCGGTCAGTTCGCGAAGGTGCAGATCGCGATCGAGCCGATCGAGGGCGGCGACGCCTCGTACGAGTTCGTGAACAAGGTGACCGGTGGTCGTATCCCGAAGGAGTACATCCCTTCGGTCGACGCCGGTGCGCAGGAGGCCATGCAGTTCGGCATCCTCGCCGGGTACGAGATGACGGGCGTCCGCGTCACGCTTCTCGACGGTGCCTACCACGAGGTCGACTCCTCCGAGCTCGCGTTCAAGATCGCCGGATCGCAGGCCTTCAAGGAGGCCGCGCGCAAGGCCAGCCCTGTGCTCCTCGAGCCGATGATGGCCGTAGAGGTCACCACGCCCGAGGACTACATGGGTGAGGTCATCGGTGACATCAACTCCCGCCGTGGCCAGATCCAGGCCATGGAGGAGCGGGCCGGTGCCCGCGTCGTGAAGGGCCTCGTGCCCCTCTCGGAGATGTTCGGTTACGTCGGCGACCTGCGCAGCAAGACGTCCGGCCGGGCCAGCTACTCCATGCAGTTCGACTCCTACGCCGAGGTTCCGCGGAACGTCGCCGAGGAGATCATCGCGAAGGCCAAGGGCGAGTAACGCACCGCGTTCGCACGCTTTAGGCTTGACTCCGGAGCCTCAGGGGGCAAACACCCGTAAAAGCAGGTGTTTGTCCCAGGACCCCGGACTTTCCAGCAAAGATCACCTGGCGCCGATGAAGTAAGGCGTACCAGAACCACTCCCAGGAGGACCCCCGTGGCGAAGGCGAAGTTCGAGCGGACTAAGCCGCACGTCAACATCGGCACCATCGGTCACATCGACCACGGTAAGACGACCCTCACGGCCGCCATTACCAAGGTGCTGCACGACGCGTACCCGGACCTGAACGAGGCCTCGGCCTTCGACCAGATCGACAAGGCTCCTGAGGAGCGCCAGCGCGGTATCACCATCTCGATCGCGCACGTCGAGTACCAGACGGAGACGCGTCACTACGCCCACGTCGACTGCCCCGGTCACGCGGACTACATCAAGAACATGATCACGGGTGCTGCCCAGATGGACGGCGCCATCCTCGTGGTCGCCGCCACCGACGGCCCGATGCCGCAGACCAAGGAGCACGTGCTCCTGGCCCGCCAGGTCGGCGTTCCGTACATCGTCGTCGCCCTGAACAAGGCCGACATGGTGGACGACGAGGAGATCCTGGAGCTCGTCGAGCTCGAGGTCCGTGAGCTCCTCTCCGAGTACGAGTTCCCGGGCGACGACCTGCCGGTCGTCAAGGTCTCGGCGCTCAAGGCGCTCGAGGGCGACAAGGAGTGGGGCCAGTCGGTCCTGGACCTGATGGCCGCCGTCGACGAGGCGATCCCGACCCCCGAGCGTGACGTCGACAAGCCGTTCCTCATGCCCGTCGAGGACGTCTTCACGATCACCGGTCGCGGTACGGTCGTCACCGGCCGTATCGAGCGTGGTGTCCTGAAGGTCAACGAGACCGTTGACATCATCGGCATCAAGCAGGACAAGACCACCACCACGGTCACCGGTATCGAGATGTTCCGCAAGCTGCTCGACGAGGGCCAGGCCGGTGAGAACGTCGGTCTGCTCCTCCGTGGCATCAAGCGCGAGGACGTCGAGCGCGGCCAGGTCATCATCAAGCCGGGCTCGGTCACCCCGCACACCGAGTTCGAGGCGCAGGCCTACATCCTGTCCAAGGACGAGGGTGGCCGCCACACGCCGTTCTTCAACAACTACCGTCCGCAGTTCTACTTCCGTACGACGGACGTGACGGGCGTTGTGACCCTCCCCGAGGGCACGGAGATGGTCATGCCGGGCGACAACACTGAGATGAAGGTTGAGCTCATCCAGCCCGTCGCCATGGAGGAGGGCCTGAAGTTCGCCATCCGTGAGGGTGGCCGGACCGTGGGCGCCGGCCAGGTCACCAAGATCAACAAGTAAGCTTGTTGATTGACCTGGTAGCTCCAGCCGTATAGCTGAGCTCCTTGAAGGGGCCCGTACGACTTCGGTCGTACGGGCCCCTTTGCCGTATGTTCCCGTGTGCATACGGTTGTTGGTGGTGCGTACGTGACGGGGGTTGCGGTATGGCGGGGCATCGGCCCACGGATTGGCATGTCCTGGATCTGGACGGTGATCCGGTGCCGGGGGATCCGCAGCAGGTGCGGCAGCTGGCGAAGAAGTTGCATGACTTCGCGGATGACGTGTCGGATGCGTTGCGTCTGGTGAAGGGGATGGCGGGGGAGGGCACGCTCGCGGAGTGGGCGGGTAAGTCGGCTGATGTCTTCAAGGAGGACTTCGCCGATGTGCCGAAGAATCTGAGGAAGCTGAAGTCGTCGTACGAGTTGTGCGGTGATGCGCTGGCGGATTACTGGCCGAAGCTGGAGCGGGCGCAGGCGTTGGCGGATCGGGCGCTGGCGCGGGGGCGGGAGGCGCGGTCGGATCTCGCGTCGGCCAAGTCGCGGCTGTCGACGGCTGATTCGTGGGTGACGCGGGCGGGGAAGGAAGCCGACAAGTACAAGGACGATCCGACGGGCAGTAAGGCGGCGGATAAGCCGGACGAGGCGAAGGTCCGCGCCGCCACCCGGGATGTGCAGCAGGCGGAGAGCGCGCAAGCGACTGCCCGTGGTGATGTGGCGGATGCGCAGGGTGCGTTGGATGCGGCGAAGAAGATGGCCGGGGACGCGCGCAAGATGCGTGAGGAGGCGGCCAGGACCGCGAAGACGAAGATTGATGAGGCGTCGGACGCGGGGATTCAGAACCGGTCGTGGTGGGAGGACATCGGGGACTGGTTCGTCGACAACTGGGACACGATCGTCGCGGTGTGCAAGGTCGTCGTGGCGGTGGTGGGTGTGATCGCGCTGATCATCGGGGGGCCGATCCTGGCTGCGATCGTGCTGGTGGCCGCGCTCGTGGTGCTTGCGGACACGCTCTACAAGTATTCGCAGGGCCGGGCGTCCCTGTGGGATGTGGGGCTGGCCGCGCTGGACTGCATACCGGGTATGAAGGGGCTCACCACCCTCGGCGGGCTCGCCAAGGGCCTGAAAGCCGCCGGGAAGGTCGGGCTCAAGGGCATGGCCGCGGGCGTCAAGGGGCTCGGCAGGTCGCTCAGAGGCGGTGCGGGCAGCCTCGTGAAGCGAGCCAAGGCGCTCGCGGGGCGCTGCCCGGGCGGTGACCCCATCGACATGGTCACCGGCGAGATGCTGATGTACGACACGGACGTCGAACTGCCCGGGGTCCTGGCGCTGGCGCTGAAGCGCACCCATATCTCCACGTACCGGGAAGGACGCTGGTTCGGCAGGTCATGGGCGTCCACGCTCGACGAGCGCGTCGAACTCGACGACCAGGGCGTGCTGTTCGCCGCCGAGGACGGCATGATCCTCGCCTATCCCGTGCCCGCCCCCGGCGAGCCGACCATGCCGCTGGAAGGCCCGCGCTGGCCGCTGGAGTGGGACGGGCCGCACCACGGCACCCTGCGCGTCCACGACCCCGCCCTCGGCGTCACACGTCACTTCGCGGTGGTCACCGAGCCGTCGCCGGACATGCCGTACACCCTGGCGCTGTCCGCGATCACGGACCGCAACGGCAACCGCGTCGACATCGACCGGGACGCCGACGGCACCCCGGTCGCGGTACGGCACTCCGGCGGCTACCTCATCGAGGTCGACACGGCGGACGGCCTGGTGACGGGGCTGCGGCTGCGCGACCGTGCCGCGGCCGACGGCACCACGACGGTGCGTCGGTACGCGTACTCCGCGGACCGGAACCTCACCGAGATCCACAACTCCTCCGGCCTGCCGCTCCGGCTCACCTACGACGACCGGGCACGCGTCGTCTCCTGGACCGACCGCAACGGCAGCTGGTACCGGTTCACCTACGACGGCGCGGACCGCTGCGTGGCGGGGCAGGGCGCCGACGGCTACCTCGACTGCGTGATCGGCTACGACACCGCCCGGCGCCGCACGACCTACACGAACTCGCTCGGACATTCCCTCCGGTACGAGTACAACGAGCTGCTGCAACTCGTCCGGGTGACCGACCCCCTGGGCCGCCGGGAGTCGCTCGCGTGGGACCGGCACGGCCGGCTCCTCAAGCAGACCGACCCGGTGGGACGGGAGACGACGTACACCTACGACGACGCCGGCAACGTCACGTCGATCACCGGCCCCGACGGCCGCCGGGCCAGTGCCGAGTACAACCAGTGGCACCTGCCGGTCAGGACCGTCGGTGGCGACGGGGCCGTGCGCACCTACGCCTACGACGAGCGCGGGAACCGTACGTCCGTGGTGGAGCCGGGAGGCGCCGAGACCGCCTTCCGGTACGGCCCCGCAGGCGCCCTTGTCGCCATCACCGATCCCCTGGGGGCGACGGTGTCCCTGGTGCCGAACGCCGCCGGCCTGCCGGTGCGGGTCACGAGTGCCACCGGTGCGGCCGTCGAGTACACCCGGGACGCGTTCGGCCGCGTCGACACCGTGACGGATCCGCTGGGCGGCATCACCCGGATCTCCTGGACGCCGGAGGGCAGGCGGAGGGAGCGGGTCGCGGCCGACGGCAGCAGGGAGTCCTGGACCTGGGACGCGGAGGGCAACCTCCTCGCGTACACGGACGCCGCCGGGGCGACGACCGTGTCGACGTACTCCCATTTCGACCTCCTGGTGAGCAGGACCGACCCCGCGGGCGCCACCCTCCGCTTCGCGCACGACACCGAGCTGCGGCTCACCGGCGTCACCGGCGCGCACGGGCTCACCTGGACCTACACCTACGACGCGGCGGGCCACCTGGTCGCGGAGCGGGACTTCGACGGGCGCCGGATCGGCTACGTGCGCGACGAGGTGGGCCGGCTGGTCCGGCAGGTCAACGGCGCCGGTGAGACGGTCGAGTACCTGCGTGACGTGGTCGGCAACGTCATCGAGAAGCGAGCCGGGGACGCCATCACGGTGTTCCGGTACGACGAGGCCGGGCTGCTGGCGGAGGCCCGCTCGCCCGGCGTCCACCTCACCTTCGCGCACGACGAGTACGGGCGGGTCACGGAGGAGACCGTCAACGGACGGACCAGCAGCTTCCGCTACGACCTGGCCGGCCGCCGCACGGCCCGCGTCACCCCCTCCGGAGCGCTGAGCAACTGGTCCTACACCCCCGACGGACAGCCCCGGGAGCTCGCGGCCTTCGACCACGCCCTGCACTTCACCCACGACGCCGCGGGCCGGGAGACGGAGATCAGGCTCGGCGACCGGCCGGCGGTGCGGCAGACCTGGGACGGGCTGCACCGCATGCGTCGGCAGACCGTCGTCACGGAGGCGGCCTTCGTCGACCGTGAGTACGTCCACGGCCCCACCGGCCCCGTCGAGGAGATCGACGCCCTGGACGGCAGCACGCGCTACGCCCTGGACGCGGTGGGCCGGCCCGTCGCGGTCGGGGCACGGTCGGGGACCGAGCGCTACGCCTACGACACCGGCGGCCGGCTGGTCGCCTCCGGCCGGGAGCGGCCGGACGGTGCCGGTGAGGAACCCGAGCAGCGGTTCGAGTACTCCGGCAACCGGCTGAGGCAGGCGGGACGGACCGGCTACGAGTACGACGCCCAGGGCCGGGTGGTCCGCCGTACCCGGAGAACGCTGTCGGGCCGACGGAAGACCTGGACGTACAGCTGGAACGCGGAGGACCGGCTGACGGGTCTGGTCACCCCGGACGGGGCGACCTGGCGCTACGCCTACGACCCCCTCGGGCGCCGGATATCGAAGGAACGCCTGGATTCCGCCGGGGAAGTCGCCGAGGCCGTCTTCTTCGTCTGGGACGGCAGCCGACTGGCGGAGGAGATACACGACCGCGGAGCCGGTGACCGTACCAGCGTCACCTGGGAGTACGCCCCCGACAGTCATCGCCCGGTGGCGCAGAGCACCCGTGAATGGCTCCGCGACGCTCCGCAGGACGAGGTGGACCGGAGATTCCGGCTCATCGTGAGCGATCTCGCGGGCAGTCCCCGTGAATTGCTTTCCCCGGAAGGCGCGGCGGTCTGGAAGAACAGATCGAGCCTGTGGGGAGAACCATGGGAATTCTCCGAATCGGAAGAATCCTGTCGGCTTCGGTTCCCCGGCCAGTACGTCGACACCGAGAGCGAACTCCACTACAACTGCTTCCGCTACTACGACCCGTACACCTCCCGGTACCTCTCGCCCGACCCCCTCGGGCTCGCCGCGGGCCCCGACCACTACGCGTACGTGGTCAATCCGCTGGTCTGGTCCGACCCGCTGGGGCTGCAGACCTGCCCCACCTTCAAGGGGCTCGCCTGGCTGACCGACAAGATGCTCAAGCGCCCCTCGTTCAGGTACCAGCGGGTGGTGTCCGGCGTGGACTACGAGCAGATCTGGAAGCTCTCCAACGGCCGGGAAGTCCATGTGGACGGCGGTCCCACGAACGGCTGGATCATGGAGGCGAAGTTCACCGGCGGACGGGAGAGCGAGTGGGCCAAGTCCGCCTACAACCCCGAAAGCTCCTTCTACAAGGAGCAGAAAATCACCGACCAGGCCGCCAAGCTGCTGAAGCTGAATGAAGAACTCGGCGGGAAAGGCGTGCGCTATGCCATATCGAATGAAGCGGGTGCTGCGCATTTCCGAGAGGTGCTCGGCACGCATTTCCCGGAGGCAATGGCAAATGGTACGCTGGCGGTCTTTCATGTGCCCGGCAATGGTATGAGCGGAATGAGTAAATGGTTGACGTAAGCGCGGAAGTGGGTCGGCTGTCCGAACTCGACGAACTCACCGGCCCCGCGGCGGCCGCGGTGCTCGAGGCGGCGGGCTGGACGGGCGAGCGCAGGAATCCGGCGAAGGAATGGGCGACGACCTGGCGGCGCGAGGACGCGCACGCGTGGATCCAGGGCGACGGGCCGTCCGTGCAGGTTGAGTTCACGCTCTGGTACCGGGAGGTCGAGGAGGAGTGGCCGGACCCGGACACCTACCTCGACGACCTGTACGACACCGCCTCGGCCGAACTTCCGCGCATCGCCGCCCAGCTGGAATCCGGCGCCCTGGGGGCCCGGCTGGAAAGCTCCGACGAGGATCTGACCGACGGCGCGGACTACATCGACCACACCGCCTGGCTGCTCTCGGGCAAGGTCCTGCTGGCCGGTGTCAAGCACGACGACACCGAAGCGCCGGTCCAGCTGGTCGTGGTGGTGCGCGACCGCGGCGAGGGCGTGGAGGGCGACGAGGGGGAGTGGCTCTGACGGCTCTGCCCGCGGGGCTCCGGGCCGCCGGTGTTTGACCTGCGTCACTCCCGGGGTATTGTCTCCGGCTCGATTGGCCAGGCGGCTGCCCCATATGGCAGACTGTCGGAGTTGCTCGGTCGAGTGTTGATGCTGCGCGCCTCCCGCCGGGAGGACTGGAAGCAAGTCCCACGGTACTCGTCGCCTTAACTGCCGCAAGGCAGCGCTGGGGCGGACGTACGGGAATCTTCCGGGAAGTGTGGTGCGGCACCGACCAGGCGCCCGGTGGGCTTCTCGCCCTCGGCCTGCGGTTCCGGAAGGACCGTGTGCATTCCCAGCAGGGATGTTCGAACAAGGGACATCTGTGTCAGCGGGAGCGCGACACGCCCGACCGCGTGGGTCGGAGAGTGAGGGACAGGAACACCGGGTTCCAGAGCGTTACGAGACAAAGGACTACTGAGTAGCCATGGCGGGACAGAAGATCCGCATCCGGCTCAAGGCCTACGACCACGAGGTCATCGACTCTTCGGCGAAGAAGATCGTCGAGACGGTGACTCGCACTGGTGCGTCGGTCGCGGGCCCGGTGCCGCTGCCCACTGAGAAGAACGTGTACTGCGTCATCAAGTCGCCGCACAAGTACAAGGACTCGCGCGAGCACTTCGAGATGCGTACGCACAAGCGCCTGATCGACATCCTCGACCCGACTCCCAAGACCGTTGACTCTCTGATGCGACTCGACCTCCCGGCCGGTGTCGACATCGAGATCAAGCTCTGAGGGTCGGTGATCTGAGAATGGCTAAGCAGATCAAGGGCATCCTGGGCGAGAAGCTCGGCATGACGCAGGTGTGGGACGAGAACAACCGTGTTGTTCCCGTCACCGTCGTCAAGGCCGGCCCCAACGTCGTGACCCAGGTGCGTACGAACGACGTCGACGGCTATGAGTCGGTCCAGATCGCCTTCGGCGAGATCGACCCGCGCAAGGTGAACAAGCCCCTCAAGGGTCACTTCGCCAAGGCCGACGTCACCCCCCGTCGTCACCTCGTCGAGATCCGCACCGCTGACGCCTCCGAGTACACGCTCGGCCAGGAAGTCACGGCCGAGGTCTTCGAGGCCGGCGTGAAGGTCGACGTCACCGGCAAGAGCAAGGGCAAGGGCTTCGCCGGTGTCATGAAGCGTCACAACTTCAAGGGCCTCGGCGCCGGTCACGGCACCCAGCGCAAGCACCGCTCTCCCGGTTCCATCGGTGGCTGCGCCACCCCGGGCCGTGTGTTCAAGGGCCTCCGCATGGCGGGTCGCATGGGCAACGAGCGGGTCACCACCCAGAACCTGACCGTCCACGCCGTTGACGCGGAGAAGGGCCTGCTGCTCATCAAGGGCGCGGTTCCCGGTCCGAACGGCGGCCTCGTCCTGGTCCGCACCGCGGCCAAGGGGGCCTGAGGTAACCGATGAGCACTGTTGACATCCTTTCGCCGGCGGGCGACAAGGCCGGTACCGTCGAGCTCCCTGCGGAGATTTTCGACGTAGAGAAGATCAGCGTCCCGCTGCTTCACCAGGTCGTCGTCGCACAGCTGGCCGCTGCCCGCCAGGGCACGCACAAGACCAAGACCCGCGGCGAAGTCCGTGGCGGTGGCAGGAAGCCTTACCGCCAGAAGGGCACCGGTCGCGCCCGTCAGGGCTCGACCCGCGCGCCGCAGTTCGCCGGTGGTGGCGTCGTGCACGGTCCCGTGCCGCGTGACTACTCGCAGCGGACCCCGAAGAAGATGAAGGCCGCGGCCCTGCGCCACGCCCTCACCGACCGGGCCCGCAACAACCGCATCCACGTCGTCTCCGGCGTCATCGAGGGTGAGACCCCCTCGACGAAGGCCGCGAAGTCGCTGTTCGGCAAGATCTCGGAGCGCAAGAACCTGCTCCTGGTCGTCGAGCGTGCCGACGAGGCCGCGTGGCTGTCCGCCCGCAACCTGCCCCAGGTCCACATCCTGGAGCCGGGCCAGCTGAACACGTACGACGTTCTCGTCTCGGACGACGTGGTCTTCACCCAGGCCGCCTTCGAGTCCTTCGTGTCCGGCCCGAAGGCCAATGACACCGAAGGGAGCGAGGCCTGATGGCTATCCGTCACCCCGCCATTGCCTCCAAGGCGGCCAAGGCCGCCAAGGCCGCCCGCGTCGCCAAGGCGCGTCGCCACGCCACGGAGGGCAAGAACACCGTCGAGACCCCGCTGAGCAAGTCGATCACGGACCCCCGTGACGTGCTGCTCAAGCCGGTCGTCTCCGAGAAGAGCTACGCGCTCCTCGACGAGGGCAAGTACACGTTCATCGTCGACCCGCGTGCCAACAAGACCCAGATCAAGGAAGCCGTCCAGGCGGTCTTCTCGGTCAAGGTCACCGGGGTCAACACGATCAACCGTCAGGGCAAGCGCAAGCGGACCAAGACGGGCTTCGGCAAGCGTGCGGACAGCAAGCGCGCGATCGTGACCCTCGCCGAGGGCGACCGTATCGACATCTTCGGCGGTCCGACCGCGTAAGCGGGTCGGATCGTCCGATATCGGACGAGGACTGAGAAATGGGAATCCGCAAGTACAAGCCGACTACGCCGGGCCGTCGTGGCTCCAGCGTCGCCGACTTCGTCGAGGTCACGCGGTCCACGCCGGAGAAGTCGCTGGTCCGCCCGCTGCACAGCAAGGGCGGCCGTAACAACGCCGGTCGTGTGACCGTTCGCCACCAGGGTGGCGGACACAAGCGCGCCTACCGCGTGATCGACTTCCGTCGTCACGACAAGGACGGCGTGCCGGCGAAGGTCGCGCACATCGAGTACGACCCCAACCGCACCGCGCGCATCGCGCTGCTGCACTACGCCGACGGCGAGAAGCGCTACATCCTCGCCCCGCGCAACCTGCAGCAGGGTGACCGCGTCGAGAACGGTCCCGGGGCCGACATCAAGCCGGGCAACAACCTGGCGCTCCGCAACATCCCGGTCGGTACCACGATCCACGCGATCGAGCTCCGTCCGGGTGGCGGCGCCAAGTTCGCCCGCTCCGCCGGTGCCTCCGTGCAGCTGCTCGCGAAGGAGGGCCAGATGGCCCACCTGCGCATGCCCTCCGGTGAGATCCGCCTGGTCGACGTGCGCTGCCGCGCCACCGTCGGCGAGGTCGGCAACGCCGAGCAGAGCAACATCAACTGGGGTAAGGCCGGCCGCAAGCGCTGGCTGGGCGTCCGCCCGACCGTTCGCGGTGTGGCGATGAACCCGGTTGACCACCCCCACGGTGGTGGTGAGGGCAAGACCTCCGGTGGTCGCCACCCGGTCAGCCCCTGGGGTCAGAAGGAGGGTCGTACTCGTTCGCCGAAGAAGGCTTCGAACAAGTACATCGTCCGCCGCCGCAAGACGAACAAGAAGCGCTAGGAGCGGGTTTAGATGCCGCGTAGTCTCAAGAAGGGGCCCTTCGTCGACGACCACCTGATCAAGAAGGTGGACGCCCAGAACGAAGCCGGCACCAAGAACGTCATCAAGACCTGGTCCCGTCGCTCCATGATCGTGCCGGCCATGCTCGGCCACACGCTCGCGGTGCACAACGGCAAGACCCACATCCCGGTGTTCGTCACCGAGTCGATGGTCGGCCACAAGCTCGGCGAGTTCTCGCCGACGCGCACCTTCCGGGGTCACGTCAAGGACGACCGGAAGTCGAAGCGCCGCTAGCAGCGGATCGCATTCAGACACGTAAGTAACTGAGAGGGACAACCATGGAAGCCAGGGCCCAGGCGCGGTACATCCGCGTCACGCCCATGAAGGCCCGCCGAGTGGTGGACCTGATCCGTGGCATGGACGCCACGGAGGCTCAGGCTGTTCTGCGATTCGCTCCGCAGGCAGCCTCAGTGCCCGTCGGCAAGGTGCTGGACAGCGCCATCGCCAACGCCGCGCACAACTACGACCACACCGACGCCGACAGCCTCTTCATCTCCGAGGCGTACGTCGACGAGGGTCCGACCCTGAAGCGGTTCCGGCCGCGCGCCCAGGGCCGTGCCTACCGGATCCGCAAGCGGACCAGCCACATCACCGTGGTCGTCAGCAGCAAGGAAGGAACCCGGTAATGGGCCAGAAGGTAAACCCGCATGGGTTCCGGCTCGGCATCACCACGGACTTCAAGTCCCGTTGGTACGCCGACAAGCTGTACAAGGACTACGTCAAGGAAGACGTCGCCATCCGTCGGATGATGACGTCCGGCATGGAGCGCGCCGGTATCTCCAAGGTGGAGATCGAGCGCACCCGTGACCGCGTCCGCGTGGACATCCACACCGCGCGTCCGGGCATCGTCATCGGCCGCCGTGGCGCCGAGGCCGACCGCATCCGCGGTGACCTCGAGAAGCTCACGGGCAAGCAGGTCCAGCTGAACATCCTCGAGGTCAAGAACCCCGAGACGGACGCTCAGCTGGTTGCTCAGGCCGTCGCCGAGCAGCTCTCCTCCCGCGTCTCCTTCCGCCGCGCCATGCGTAAGAGCATGCAGTCGGCGATGAAGGCCGGCGCCAAGGGCATCAAGATCCAGTGCGGCGGCCGCCTCGGTGGCGCCGAGATGTCCCGCTCGGAGTTCTACCGCGAGGGCCGCGTGCCCCTGCACACGCTCCGCGCGAACGTGGACTACGGCTTCTTCGAGGCCAAGACGACCTTCGGCCGCATCGGTGTGAAGGTCTGGATCTACAAGGGCGATGTCAAGAACATCGCCGAGGTCCGCGCCGAGAACGCTGCCGCCCGTGCGGGTAACCGCCCGGCTCGCGGTGGCGGCGGCTCCGACCGCCCGGCCCGTGGTGGCCGCGGTGGCGAGCGGCGCGGTCGCAAGCCGCAGCAGGCTGCCGGCGCCGAGGCCCCCAAGGCCGAGGCTCCCGCCGCCGCTCCGGCTGAGAGCACCGGAACGGAGGCCTGACCGTCATGCTGATCCCCCGTAGGGTCAAGCACCGCAAGCAGCACCACCCGAAGCGCCGTGGTCAGGCCAAGGGCGGTACGACGGTCGCGTTCGGCGAGTACGGCATTCAGGCCCTCACGCCGGCGTACGTGACCAACCGCCAGATCGAGGCGGCCCGTATCGCGATGACCCGCCACATCAAGCGTGGCGGCAAGGTCTGGATCAACATCTACCCGGACCGCCCGCTCACGAAGAAGCCTGCCGAGACCCGCATGGGTTCCGGTAAGGGTTCTCCCGAGTGGTGGATCGCGAACGTGCACCCGGGCCGGGTCATGTTCGAGCTGTCCTACCCCAACGAGAAGATCGCCCGTGAGGCCCTGACTCGCGCAGCCCACAAGCTGCCGATGAAGTGCCGGATCGTCAAGCGCGAGGCAGGTGAAGCGTGATGTCGGCCGGTACCAAGGCGTCCGAGCTGCGCGAACTGGGTGACGAGGAGCTTCTGGCGAAGCTCCGCGAAGCCAAGGAAGAGCTGTTCAACCTCCGCTTCCAGGCGGCGACTGGTCAGCTCGAGAACCACGGTCGGCTCAAGGCCGTCCGTAAGGACATCGCGCGGATCTACACCCTGATGCGCGAGCGTGAGCTGGGCATCGAAACGGTGGAGAACGCATGAGCGAGAACAACGTGACTGAGAACACAGAGGCCCGAGGCTTCCGCAAGACCCGTGAGGGTCTCGTCGTCAGCGACAAGATGGACAAGACCGTCGTCGTCGCCGTCGAGGACCGTGTGAAGCACGCGCTGTACGGCAAGGTCATCCGCCGTACGAACAAGCTCAAGGCCCACGACGAGCAGAACGCCGCGGGCGTCGGCGACCGCGTCCTCCTCATGGAGACGCGTCCGCTGTCCGCGACGAAGCGCTGGCGCGTCGTCGAGATCCTCGAGAAGGCCAAGTAATTCCCGTAAGGGAATTCCTTAAGCAAGGTATTCCTGCGGGGGTAATCCCGCAGGTCAGTTCCGCCAGGCTCGGGGCGGGGTCATGAGACCCCGCCCCGGGAACCGGCAGACAAACAGGAGATAGACGTGATCCAGCAGGAGTCGCGACTGCGCGTCGCCGACAACACTGGTGCGAAGGAAATCCTTTGCATCCGTGTGCTCGGTGGCTCCGGTCGCCGCTACGCGGGCATCGGTGACGTCATCGTCGCCACCGTCAAGGACGCGATCCCCGGTGGCAACGTGAAGAAGGGTGACGTCGTCAAGGCGGTCATCGTTCGCACCGTCAAGGAGCGCCGCCGTCCGGACGGCTCGTACATCCGCTTCGACGAGAACGCCGCCGTCATTCTGAAGAACGACGGCGACCCTCGCGGCACCCGTATCTTCGGCCCGGTCGGCCGTGAGCTGCGCGAGAAGAAGTTCATGAAGATCATCTCGCTCGCGCCGGAGGTGCTGTAAGCATGAAGATCAAGAAGGGCGACCTGGTCCAGGTCATCACCGGTAAGGACAAGGGCAAGCAGGGCAAGGTCATTGCCGCTTACCCGCGCGACGAGCGCGTCCTGGTCGAGGGTGTCAACCGGGTCAAGAAGCACACCAAGGCCGGTCCGACCGCTCGCGGTTCGCAGGCCGGCGGCATCGTCACGACCGAGGCGCCGATCCACGTCTCCAACGTCCAGCTGGTCGTTGAGAAGGACGGCAACAAGGTTGTCACGCGTGTCGGTTACCGCTTCGACGATGAGGGCAACAAGATCCGCGTTGCCAAGCGGACGGGTGAGGACATCTGATGGCTACCACCACCACTCCGCGTCTGAAGACGAAGTACCGCGAGGAAATCGCGGGCAAGCTGCGTGAAGAGTTCAAGTACGAGAACGTCATGCAGATTCCCGGCCTCGTCAAGATCGTGGTCAACATGGGTGTGGGCGACGCCGCCCGCGACTCCAAGCTGATCGAGGGCGCCATCCGCGACCTCACCACGATCACCGGTCAGAAGCCGGCCGTCACCAAGGCCCGCAAGTCCATCGCGCAGTTCAAGCTGCGTGAGGGTCAGCCGATCGGTGCCCACGTCACGCTCCGTGGCGACCGCATGTGGGAGTTCCTGGACCGCACCCTGTCGCTCGCGCTGCCGCGCATCCGCGACTTCCGTGGTCTGTCCCCCAAGCAGTTCGACGGTCGGGGCAACTACACCTTCGGTCTCACGGAGCAGGTCATGTTCCACGAGATCGACCAGGACAAGATCGACCGCGTCCGGGGTATGGACATCACCGTGGTCACCACGGCGACCAACGACGCTGAGGGCCGCGCGCTCCTTCGTCACCTCGGCTTCCCCTTCAAGGAGGCGTGAGCGAGATGGCGAAGAAGGCTCTGATCGCAAAGGCTGCTCGCAAGCCCAAGTTCGGCGTGCGTGGCTACACGCGCTGCCAGCGCTGCGGCCGTCCCCACTCCGTGTACCGCAAGTTCGGCCTGTGCCGCGTGTGCCTTCGTGAGATGGCTCACCGTGGCGAGCTGCCGGGCGTGACCAAGAGCTCCTGGTAGTCCCTGCTTTCAGGGATTCCGGAGTCTCTCGGTAAGCACTGGGCGTGTCAGGCGCCCTCCCCTTCATGGCTTAGGCTTGGAGGGTTGGGCGCCTGATGGTCGCCCGTACGACTTACTACGCCGTAGGTCCACCGCACCGCACCCGCCTCGTCTCGGATCGAGGAGAGGGATGGGCACCTGGAAACCCCGGCGAGAGAGGCCGAAGGCCAATTCATGACCATGACTGATCCGATCGCAGACATGCTTACGCGTCTGCGGAACGCGAACTCGGCGTACCACGACACCGTGGCGATGCCGCACTCGAAGATCAAGTCGCACATCGCGGAGATCCTCCAGCAGGAGGGCTTCATCACGGGCTGGAAGGTCGAGGACGCCGAGGTCGGCAAGAACCTCGTTCTCGAGCTGAAGTTCGGCCCGAACCGTGAGCGCTCCATCGCGGGCATCAAGCGGATCTCCAAGCCCGGTCTCCGGGTGTACGCGAAGTCCACCAACCTGCCCAAGGTGCTGGGTGGCCTCGGCGTGGCGATCATCTCCACGTCCCACGGGCTCCTCACCGACAAGCAGGCCGGCAAGAAGGGCGTAGGCGGAGAAGTTCTCGCCTACGTCTGGTAACGGAAGGGAACGGAGGAAACAGCTATGTCGCGCATCGGCAAGCTCCCCATCGCGGTTCCCGCCGGCGTGGACGTCACCATCGACGGCCGTACGGTGAAGGTCAAGGGCCCCAAGGGCGAACTGACCCACACCGTCTCGGCGCCGATCGAGATCGTCAAGGGTGAGGACGGCGTTCTGAACGTCACCCGCCCCAACGACGAGCGTCAGAACAAGGCCCTGCACGGCCTGTCCCGCACGCTGGTGGCGAACATGATCACCGGCGTGACCCAGGGTTACGTGAAGAAGCTCGAGATCAGTGGTGTCGGTTACCGCGTGACCGCCAAGGGCTCGAACCTCGAGTTCGCGCTCGGCTACAGCCACCCGATCACGGTCGAGGCCCCCGAGGGAATCGCCTTCAAGGTGGAGACCCCGACCCGTTTCCAGGTCGAGGGCATCGACAAGCAGAAGGTCGGCGAGGTTGCGGCCAACATCCGCAAGCTGCGCAAGCCCGACCCGTACAAGGCCAAGGGTGTCAAGTACGAGGGCGAAGTCATCCGCCGCAAGGTCGGAAAGGCGGGTAAGTAAGCCATGGCATACGGACAGAAGATCCTGAAGGGCGACGCCTACAAGCGCGCCGCGATCAAGCGCCGTCACATCCGGATCCGCAAGCGGATCGCCGGTACGGCGGAGCGTCCCCGTCTGGTCGTTACCCGCTCGAACCGCCACATCGTGGCCCAGGTGATCGACGACATCAAGGGTCACACCCTGGCGTCGGCGTCCACCCTGGACACCTCGGTCCGCGGTGGCGAGGGCGACAAGTCGGCCCAGGCCAAGCAGGTCGGAGCCCTGGTCGCCGAGCGTGCCAAGGCCGCCGGCGTCGAGGCTGTCGTATTCGACCGTGGTGGCAATCAGTACGCCGGGCGCATTGCTGCCCTGGCGGACGCCGCCCGCGAAGCCGGCTTGAAGTTCTGAGCCGTTCGTAGCTAGCGGAAAAGAGAGAGGTAAATCCAATGGCTGGACCCCAGCGCCGCGGTGGCGGTGCCGGTGGCGGCGAGCGGCGGGACCGGAAGGGCCGTGACGGCGGCGCAGCTGCCGCCGAGAAGACCGCGTACGTTGAGCGCGTTGTCGCGATCAACCGCGTCGCCAAGGTTGTGAAGGGTGGTCGTCGCTTCAGCTTCACTGCGCTCGTCGTAGTGGGCGACGGTGACGGCACCGTGGGTGTCGGTTACGGCAAGGCCAAGGAGGTGCCGGCCGCCATCGCCAAGGGTGTGGAGGAGGCCAAGAAGCACTTCTTCAAGGTCCCCCGTATCCAGGGCACCATCCCGCACCCGATCACGGGTGAGAAGGCTGCGGGCGTCGTCCTGCTCAAGCCTGCTTCCCCCGGTACCGGCGTTATCGCCGGTGGTCCGGTGCGTGCCGTGCTCGAGTGCGCCGGCGTGCACGACATCCTGTCGAAGTCGCTCGGCTCGTCGAACGCGATCAACATCGTGCACGCGACCGTGGAGGCCCTGAAGGGCCTGCAGCGTCCCGAGGAGATCGCGGCCCGCCGCGGTCTGCCGCTCGAGGACGTCGCTCCCGCGGCTCTGCTGCGTGCGCGTGCCGGGGCTGGTGCTGCGTAATGGCTCAGCTCAGGATCACGCAGACGAAGTCGTACATCGGCAGCAAGCAGAACCACCGTGACACCCTGCGTTCCCTTGGTCTCAAGGGCATCAACACGCAGGTCGTCAAGGAGGACCGCCCCGAGTTCCGCGGCATGGTGCACACCGTCCGCCACCTCGTGACGGTCGAGGAGGTCGACTGATCATGGCGGAGAACAACCCGCTCAAGATCCACAACCTCCGTCCGGCTCCCGGCGCCAAGACCGCCAAGACCCGTGTCGGTCGTGGTGAGGCGTCGAAGGGTAAGACGGCCGGTCGTGGTACCAAGGGCACCAAGGCCCGTTACCAGGTTCCGGAGCGCTTCGAGGGCGGGCAGATGCCCCTCCACATGCGCCTCCCGAAGCTCAAGGGCTTCAAGAACCCGTTCAAGACCGAGTACCAGGTCGTGAACCTCGACAAGCTGGCCTCGCTCTACCCCGAGGGTGGCGAGGTCACCGTCGAGGGTCTGGTGGCCAAGGGTGCCGTTCGCAAGAACAGCCTCGTCAAGGTCCTCGGCCAGGGCGAGATCTCCGTGGCGCTGCAGGTGACGGTCGACGCCGTCTCCGGCTCCGCCAAGGAGAAGATCACCGCCGCCGGCGGTACCGTCACCGAGCTCGTCTGAACACATCAGGCGTCTCGATGACTTGAGCGATCCCGACCGGGGATACCCCACAAATGGGGTATCCCCGGTTGGTCGTTCCTAGGGTGGCAGTCTCGCGGGTAAGGTGGCCTGCACTGCCAACTTTTACTGGGTGCTTCACATGCGGCACTCTGAGCGGCAGTTGACCGTTACCTAATCGTCGAACCTCAAGACCGTCACCCTTGACGCAGTAGCGCGGGGGTCGCAGGAGGCACCGTGCTCACCGCGTTCGCCCGGGCGTTCAAGACGCCCGACCTGCGCAAGAAGCTGCTCTTCACGCTCGGCATCATCGTGATCTACCGGATCGGTACGCATGTACCGATCCCCGGTGTCGATTACACGTCCGTCCAGCAGTGTGTGGACGAGGCGTCCGGCAACCAGGGCCTGTTCGGTCTGGTCAACATGTTCAGTGGCGGCGCGCTGCTGCAGATCACGGTCTTCGCGCTGGGCATCATGCCGTACATCACGGCGAGCATCATTCTGCAGCTGCTGACCGTGGTGATCCCGCGACTGGAGGCCCTGAAGAAGGAGGGCCAGGCCGGTACGGCGAAGATCACGCAGTACACCCGTTACCTGACAGTGGCGCTCGCCATCCTGCAGGGCACCGGCCTCGTCGCCACCGCCCGCAGCGGCGCCCTCTTCTCCGGCTGCACGGTCGCCGGCCAGATCGTCCCGGACCGCTCGATCTTCGTCACCGTCACCATGGTCATCACGATGACCGCCGGTACGGCCATGGTCATGTGGCTCGGTGAGCTGATCACCGACCGCGGCATCGGCAACGGCATGTCGATCCTGATGTTCATCTCGATCGCCGCCACCTTCCCGTCCGCGCTGTGGGCCATCAAGACGCAGGGCAGCCTGGCCGACGGCTGGATCGAGTTCGGCACCGTCATGCTCGTCGGGTTCGTCATGGTCGGCCTGGTCGTCTTCGTCGAGCAGGCCCAGCGCCGCGTTCCCGTGCAGTACGCGAAGCGCATGATCGGGCGCCGTTCCTACGGTGGTACGTCCACGTACATCCCGCTGAAGGTGAACCAGGCGGGTGTGATTCCCGTCATCTTCGCCTCGTCGCTGCTCTACATCCCGGCACTGATCGCGCAGTTCTCGAGCGGTACTTCGGGCTGGAAATCCTGGATCGAAGCGAATCTCGTCACAGGCGACCATCCGATTTACATCACTGTGTACTTCTTGCTCATCGTTTTCTTTGCGTTCTTCTATGTGGCGATCTCCTTCAACCCCGAGGAAGTCGCCGACAACATGAAGAAGTATGGTGGCTTCATCCCGGGCATCCGGGCTGGCCGACCGACCGCTGAGTACCTGAGCTACGTGCTCAACCGGATCACTTGGCCGGGTTCGCTGTATCTGGGTCTGATCGCTCTCGTCCCGACGATTGCGTTGGCCGGTTTCGGCGCCAACCAGAACTTCCCGTTCGGTGGCACCAGCATCCTGATCATCGTGGGTGTCGGTCTCGAGACCGTGAAGCAGATCGAGAGCCAGCTCCAGCAGCGCAATTACGAAGGGTTCCTCCGCTGATGCGAATCGTCCTCGTCGGGCCGCCGGGCGCCGGTAAGGGAACGCAAGCCACGCGCCTTGCCGAGAAGCTGAACATCCCGCACATCTCCACGGGCGACCTGTTCCGCGCCAACATCAGCCGGCAGACGGAGCTCGGGAAGCTCGCGAAGTCCTACATGGACGCGGGCAATCTCGTGCCGGACGAGGTCACCATCGCGATGGCCAAGGACCGCATGGAGCAGCCGGACGCCGAGGGCGGTTTCCTGCTGGACGGCTTTCCGCGGAATGTGTCCCAGGCCGAGGCGCTGGACGAGCTGCTGACCACCGAGGGCATCACCCTGGACGCGGTGCTGGACCTGGAGGCCCCGGAGGAGGAGGTCGTCAAGCGGATCGCCGGCCGGCGCATCTGCCGCAACGACTCCGCGCACGTCTTCCACGTCTCGTACAAGAAGCCGGCCAAGGAAGGCGTCTGTGACGTCTGCGGCGGCGAGCTGTACCAGCGGGACGACGACTCCGAGGCGACCGTCCGGACGCGGCTGGAGGTCTACCACACGCAGACCGAGCCGATCATCGACTACTACAAGGCGCAGGGTCTGGTCGTGACGATCGAGGCCATGGGTCAGGTGGACGAGGTCACGGGCCGGGCGCTGGCCGCGCTGAAGCGCGAGGGCGCCTCGCAGTAGGTCTTTGTACGGTGCGACAGCCGCGGTTCCCTTGTCAGGGGGCCGCGGCTGCTGCGTGGGCGGTCCCGCTCCGGCGGCACGGCCGCGCATGGCCGCCCGTATGGTTGAGGTAGTCCCCTTCGCCGGTTCCAGAAAGGCCCCCGCCGCCATGGTGCAGATCAAGACCCCCGAGCAGATCGCCAAGATGCGTGAGGCGGGACTGGTCGTCGCGGCCATTCATGCGGCGACCCGGGAGGCCGCGGTGCCCGGGGCCAGCACCAAGGATCTGGACGAGGTCGCGCGCAAGGTGCTCGCCGAGCACGGGGCCAAGTCGAACTTCCTCGGCTACGGCGGGTTCCCGGCGACGATCTGCACCTCCGTGAACGAGGTCGTCGTCCACGGCATCCCGTCCGACGAGGTCGTCCTCAAGGACGGGGACGTCATCTCCATCGACTGCGGCGCGATCGTGGACGGCTGGCACGGAGACGCCGCCTACACGGCGTTCGTGGGGTCCGGTCACGCCCCGGAGCTGGTCGAGCTCTCGCGGGTGACCGAGGAGTCGATGTGGGCCGGGATCGCGGCGATGAAGCCGGGCAACCGGCTCGTCGACATCTCCCGGGCCATCGAGACCTACATCCGCCGCCAGCCCAAGGTCGGCGGCGGTCGCTACGGCATCATCGAGGACTACGGCGGCCACGGCATCGGCACCGAGATGCACATGGACCCGCACCTGCTGAACTACGTCGAGCGCCGGCGCGGCAAGGGCCCGAAGCTGGTGCCGGGCTTCTGCCTGGCCATCGAGCCGATGGTCTCCCTGGGCACCCCGAAGACCGAGGTCCTCGAGGACGACTGGACGGTCATCACCACGGACGGCACCTGGTCCTCGCACTGGGAGCATTCCGTCGCGCTGACGGAGCAGGGTCCGCTGGTCCTGACGGCCCCGGACGGCGGCAAGGCGAAGCTGGCGGAGTACGGAATCACTGCCGCGCCGGATCCGCTGGCCTGAGGACGGGCCAAGCCCATGCCCGCCGGTCGGAGGCCGGCGCAGCCGCTCGAAGCTTGTGAGGCGCCCCGGGCGCCGAGCCCGCGAGAGCGGCGTCCAGGATGGGTCGACTGGACGGTCATCACCACGGACGGCACCTGGTCCTCGCACTGGGAGCATTCCGTCGCGCTGACGGAGCAGGGTCCGCTGGTCCTGACGGCCCCGGACGGCGGCAAGGCGAAGCTGGCGGAGTACGGAATCACTGCCGCGCCGGATCCGCTGGCCTGAGCGGCTGGGGGAGCGGGGTGTCCGGTGGTTGTGGGATGGTCGACGCCCGGCGTGACGGTCGTCGGCGTGACCGGCACGCAGGACGGCCTCCCGGTTGACCTGCTCCGCCGAGGAGCACGCCCCGTCCTCCAGCGCCCCCGTCGACAGCACGCCTCAGCACGGCTCGCGGGGCGCCGCCCTGCAGCTGGGGCGTGCGGTTTTCTGTGCCCCTGGGTTCGCGTGCTTAATGATCTGTGTGGCAGGGCAGACTTGGTCGATTCGTGTTTCCGGGTGCGCTGTCGTAGACTGACTCGTCGGCTCTTGTGTACCCGCATGTCTGTATGCGCTCGCACTGAGTCGATCAAGGTAGTCGATTCGAAGGGCGAAGCGTGGCCAAGAAGCAAGGTGCCATCGAGATCGAGGGCACTGTCGTCGAGTCTCTTCCGAACGCCATGTTCAAGGTCGAGCTCCAGAACGGCCACCAGGTCCTGGCACACATCAGCGGCAAGATGCGCATGCACTACATCCGCATCCTCCCTGACGACCGGGTCGTGGTGGAGCTGTCTCCGTACGACCTGACGCGTGGCCGGATCGTCTACCGCTACAAGTAGATCTTGCCCGCGCTCCGTTTCGGCGGGGTGATGGCACTGACCCGGAGAACCTCAATCCCATGAAGGTCAAGCCGAGCGTCAAGAAGATCTGCGACAAGTGCAGGGTGATCCGCCGTCACGGTCGGGTCATGGTCATCTGCGACAACCCGCGCCACAAGCAGCGCCAGGGCTGACGCACGACCTTTCCCTCTGCACTTCTTTCGCAGAGACTTCGCGCGACGCAAGCTGAATTTGTTCATACGCAGAACCCAGGCGAGCGATCGTCTGACACCCCCGGTTCGGAGGCCGGGGACCCAGTTCGTACCTGGTACGGCGGCTGGGAATCGGTTCTGCGGAAGACCTCCGAAGATCACCAGGAGCCATTGAATGGCACGCGTTTCCGGTGTTGACATCCCGCGCGACAAGCGCGTGGAGGTTGCCCTCACCTACGTGTTCGGCATCGGTCGGACCCTCTCCCAGGCGACGCTGGCTGCGACCGGCGTCGACCCGAACACCCGCGTTCGCGACCTCTCCGAGGAGCAGCTCGTCGCGATTCGTGAGTACGTCGACAGCAACATCAAGACCGAGGGTGACCTCCGCCGTGAGGTCCAGGCCGACATCCGCCGCAAGGTCGAGATCGGCTGCTACCAGGGTCTGCGGCACCGCCGTGGCCTGCCCGTCCGCGGTCAGCGCACCAGCACCAACGCCCGCACCCGCAAGGGCCCGCGTCGCGCCATCGCCGGCAAGAAGAAGCCGGGCAAGAAGTAGTCCTCAGCGGACTTCGCAGTCCAGCGGTCTTCGCTGTAGGACCGACCACCTCCCGTAGGAGTACAGATGCCCCCCAAGGGTCGTCAGGGCGCTGCCAAGAAGGTGCGCCGCAAGGAAAAGAAGAACGTCGCTCACGGCCACGCGCACATCAAGAGCACGTTCAACAACACCATCGTCTCGATCACGGACCCCTCGGGCAACGTGATCTCCTGGGCCTCCGCCGGCCACGTCGGCTTCAAGGGCTCCCGGAAGTCGACGCCGTTCGCCGCGCAGATGGCCGCCGAGTCGGCTGCCCGCCGCGCCCAGGAGCACGGCATGCGCAAGGTCGACGTGTTCGTCAAGGGCCCGGGTTCCGGTCGTGAGACCGCCATCCGTTCGCTCCAGGCGACCGGTCTCGAGGTCGGCTCCATCCAGGACGTCACCCCGACCCCGCACAACGGCTGCCGTCCGCCGAAGCGCCGCCGCGTCTGACGCGTCGCGCCGCTTCGCGCGGGCTGGGTCTTCGGGCGGTACGGCTCCTTCGAGTCGTATCGCCCGTACCCTTGTCACATATCAGGGCGTCAAATAGCGGGCGCCCCTGACAGAAGGATCTGATCCACACATGCTGATCGCTCAGCGTCCCTCGTTGACCGAAGAGGTCGTCGACGAATTCCGCTCCCGGTTCGTGATCGAGCCGCTGGAGCCGGGCTTCGGTTACACCCTCGGCAACTCCCTGCGCCGTACCCTCCTGTCCTCCATCCCCGGCGCGGCTGTCACCAGCATCCGCATCGACGGCGTGCTGCACGAGTTCACCACCGTGCCGGGCGTCAAGGAGGACGTCACCGACCTGATCCTCAACATCAAGCAGCTGGTCGTCTCCTCGGAGCACGACGAGCCGGTCGTGATGTACCTGCGCAAGCAGGGCCCGGGTCTGGTCACCGCCGCCGACATCGCGCCCCCGGCCGGTGTCGAGGTGCACAACCCCGACCTGGTCCTCGCCACGCTCAACGGCAAGGGCAAGCTGGAGATGGAGCTGACGGTCGAGCGCGGCCGCGGTTACGTCTCCGCCGTGCAGAACAAGCAGGTGGGCCAGGAGATCGGCCGTATCCCGGTCGACTCCATCTACTCGCCGGTGCTCAAGGTCACGTACAAGGTCGAGGCGACCCGTGTCGAGCAGCGCACCGACTTCGACAAGCTGATCGTCGACGTCGAGACCAAGCAGGCGATGCGTCCGCGTGACGCGATGGCCTCCGCCGGTAAGACCCTGGTCGAGCTGTTCGGTCTCGCCCGCGAGCTGAACATCGACGCCGAGGGCATCGACATGGGCCCGTCCCCCACGGACGCCGCCCTCGCCGCCGATCTGGCGCTGCCGATCGAGGAGCTGGAGCTCACGGTCCGCTCCTACAACTGCCTCAAGCGTGAGGGCATCCACTCCGTGGGTGAGCTCGTGGCGCGTTCCGAGGCCGACCTGCTGGACATCCGCAACTTCGGTGCGAAGTCCATCGACGAGGTCAAGGCGAAGCTGGCCGGCATGGGCCTGGCCCTCAAGGACAGCCCGCCCGGATTCGACCCCACGGCCGCTGCCGACGCCTTCGGCGCCGACGACGACGCGGACGCGGGTTTCGTGGAGACCGAGCAGTACTGATCGGTCGTTGCCGGTGAGCATCCGCTCACCGGGTTCCTGACCCCGGTACCTGATACGGCCGGGGCAGACACACAGGAGAAAGAAATGCCGAAGCCCACCAAGGGTGCCCGTCTGGGCGGCAGTGCCGCGCACGAGAAGCTGCTCCTCGCGAACCTGGCGAAGAGCCTCTTCGAGCACGGCCGCATCACCACCACCGAGGCGAAGGCCCGCCGGCTGCGCCCGTACGCCGAGCGTCTGGTCACCAAGGCGAAGAAGGGCGACCTTCACAACCGCCGTCAGGTGCTCCAGGTGATCACGGACAAGAGCATCGTCCACACGCTCTTCACCGAGATCGGCCCGCGCTACGAGAACCGCCCGGGTGGCTACACCCGTATCACCAAGATCGGTAACCGCCGTGGCGACAACGCGCCCATGGCTGTCATCGAGCTGGTGGAGGCGCTGACCGTGGCGCAGGAGGCGACCGGCGAGGCGGAGGCCGCGACGAAGCGGGCCGCCAAGGACGCGGAGACGCCGGCTGCGGAGGAGAAGAAGGTCGACGTGGCCAAGGCCGATGAGGCCGAGGAGACGTCTGCCGAGGAGTCGAAGGACGCGTAAGCGTCTGCCGGGTCCTGTTGGTCGGCGGCCGCGGCCTTGTCGTGGTTGCTCGCGCAGTTCCCCGCGCCCCTTCGGGGCGCTCAGCGGGTCCGTTCCTTTCGAGGGGCGGGCCCGCTTTTGTGTGGTGTGGAGAGGATCTCTGGGTGAGTGACGACGTACAGCCCGGGTTCGTGCGGGTGCGGCTCGACCTGTCGTACGACGGGACCGAGTTTTCCGGGTGGGCCAAGCAGGCCGGGGGGCGGCGGACCGTGCAGGGGGAGGTCGAGGCCGCGTTGCGGACCGTGACGCGGTCGAAGGAGACGTACGACCTGACGGTGGCCGGCCGGACGGACGCCGGGGTGCATGCGCGGGGGCAGGTGGCGCATGTGGATCTGCCCGCCGCGTTGTGGGAGGAGCACCGGGAGAAGCTGGTCAAGCGGCTCGCGGGGCGGCTGCCCAAGGATGTGCGGGTGTGGGCGCTGAGCGAGGCTCCGGACGGGTTCAACGCGCGGTTCGCGGCGCTGTGGCGGCGGTACGTCTACCGGGTCGCCGACCGGCCGGGCGGGGTGGATCCGCTGCTGCGCAGTCATGTGCTGTGGCACGACTGGGACTTGGACGTCGCGGTGATGGACGCCGCCGCCAAGTCCCTTGTCGGGGAGCACGACTTCGCCGCCTACGCGAAGAAGCGTGAGGGGGCCTCGACCGTCCGGGAGATCTTCGACTTCGAGGTGCGGCGGACCGTCGACGGGGTCGTCGAGATCGAGGTCCGGGCCGACGCCTTCTGCCACAACCAAGTGCGGTCCATGGTCGGGGCGTTGCTGTTCGTCGGCGACGGGCACCGCGGGGTGGAGTGGCCGCGGAAGGTGCTCGACGCGCGGCTGCGGGACAGTGCCGTGCATGTCGTACGGCCGCACGGGCTGACCCTGGAAGAGGTCGCCTACCCGGCCGCCGATCAGCTCGCCGAGCGGCAGCGGCAGGCTCGGCGGGTGCGGGGGCAGGTGCACTGAAAGGGGGCCCCGCAATCCCGCGGGGCCCCCTTTCGGCGGGCGTCAGTCCTGCGTGCGGGGGCGCTTGCGCAGCCGCGTCGCGGCCCAGCCGAGACCGACCAGGGCCGCGGCCGCCCCGGCCAGGGTGCCGATGCCCGCGGCGCCGGTCAGGGCGAGGCTGCCCGAGTCGCCCTGGGTGCCGGTGCCTCCGGTGCCGCCGGTGCTGCCGGTGCCGCCGGTCGTGGTGTCGGACGTGCCGGACGGGCTCGGGGACGGGGAGGCGGTCGCGCCCTCCTCGGTCACCTCGACGGTGAAGCGGATCCCGGCGTCGCCGGCCGTCGCGAGGACGTTGTACGTGCCCGGCTCCTGGCCCGCGACCAGCTCGGTGGCGGTGGCCTCGCCCTCGGCGTCGGTGGTGACGCTCACGGACTGCTCGCCCTCGAACGTCGGGGCCTCATCGGTGTTGCTCTCGACGCTGAACTCCACCTCGGTGTCGGCCGCCGAAGTACCGTGCTTGGTCACCTTGACGGTCAGCGGCTCGGCGAAGGCCTCACCGGGGGCCGCCTGCTGGTCGTCGCCGCCCGTGATCTCGACGGCGTGGCTCAGTTCCGCGACGTGGGCGGTGAACGTCGTGGAGGCGTCACCGGAGGTCGCGCGGACCGTGAAGGCGCCCTCCTTCTCCTCGGTGATGACGCGGGGGGACTCGGCGCGTCCCTGGGCGTCCGTGTACACCTCGGCCGGGGTGGAGTCGTCCCACCGCACGCCGAGGCCGTTCGGGTCCTCCAGGGTGTAGGTCACCTTCTGGTCGGGCAGCGGCTCCCCGTCCTTGTTCCGGGCCACGACGACCATCGGGTCGGAGACGTCGAACGGATCAATGGTCTGATCGTCACCGGACTCCCGGGTCAGCCCGGACACCACGGGGATGCCCTTGGGGTCCTTCCACTGGAAGACCACACGGCCGTCGCCGCCGCGGGAGTTGGAGCCGCCCTGGCCGATGCCGGAGAGGTCGGGCGTGTTGTCGTCGAGCGGGTTGTGCACCCAGAACGGGTCGTCCTTCGCCGCCGGGTAGGACGTGTTGCTGCTCACCAGGCGTACGTCGGAGGTGCGCTCGGCGTCGACGTAGCTGGAGCCGCCACCGCCGCTGCCGGCGTCGCCCTTCGCCTCCCGGGCGCCGCCGCCACCGCCACCCGCGTACCCCGCGCCGCCACCGCCCGCCTTGGCGCCGCCGTCACCACCGGCACCGCCCTGCGTGTGATCGGCACCGGGCTTGCCGCCCTCGGCACCGGCCGCGCCGCCCTGGCCGCCCTTCGCGCCCTTGCCACCGAAGTCGCCGCCGCCGGCGTCGCCGCCATCGGGAGCGCCACCGTCTCCACCGCTGCCCAGGTCATGGCTGCCGGTCCCGCCGCCGCCACCGCCGGCGGCGATGAACAGCGCGGTGCCGTCCGCGGCGCGGACCGCGGTGCTCGCGCCGCCGCCCCCACCCCAGCTGTCCGCGCCGCCCTTGCCGCCGAGCGCGTCGCCGTAGAGCTTGCCGCCGATGCGCACGCCGCCGACCTTGACGGTCAGATGCTCACCGGGGGTGACGTCCAGCGTGCCCCCCACATACGCGGCATTGCCGCCGCCGGCGAAGGCATTGCCGTCGCCGCCCATGCCCCAGCCGCGGAAGTCCAGCTCCTCGACCCCGGCCGGGACCTGGAAGTCCACGGCCGCGCCCGAGTGGTCGAAGATCTTGCAGTGGGTGAAGCCCTCCGTCGGCTTGCACGGTGCGGTCCCGGCCGCGGCGGCCGGGAAGGCCCCGCCGGCTCCCAGACCCGCCACCAGCAGTGCGGCCGCGGCAGTGAAGCGCAGGCCGACTGAACCCCTGTTCATGAACCCTCCGGTGTCATACGTACACAGCCCCCCCCGGGGGCCTGCGAAGTGTCGTGGTGAGGCGGCGAGATTCCCCTGTCTCGTCCAGGCCCTTGAAAAATGAAGGTAGGACCGAAAGCATCAACCTCACGTGTTCTACTGTGAGTTTACTGTCACACTGGTCTCATTGAACACATGAATAAGTGAACGCTTTTGACGAACGAGGGCATTTTGAGAAGAGGTAAAAGGGGCTCCGCTCCGATGGGGCGGCGTTCCGCGCTGCGGGCCATGGGGTTCGGGGGCCTGGTCACGGTGGGTGGCATAGGCGCGCTGGCCACCGCGGACGCGGCTCCGGCCGAGGGCCTCGGGGTGCCGCCGTACGCGCCGACCGGAGTGCGGCCGCGCTATCGCCGGGCGACCTGGAGCCAGCAGTTCCAGTCGGGGCACGGCTGGACGGCGGGGGGCACCGGGACCGCCTCGTCGAACCCGGCCGACACCGCCGTCTTCACCCGGGGGACGTCCTCGGTCCGGGTGACCACCGCGGGCACCGGGGTGCAGTCGTACGTCCGCAAGACCGGCATGACCGCCATGGACCTCAGCGGCAAGATGATCCGGCTGATCTTCCGGGTCTCGGACGCCGCCCACCTCAGCCGGATCGTCTTCTACCTGGGCAGCTCCGGGCTGAAGAACGCCTTCAGCTGGCGGGTGCACACCCACTCCGGCACCGGGGCCAACTACGTGCAGTCCGGGGAGTGGGTGACGGTTCACCTGCAGTGGGCGGACGTGGCCGCCGCGTCCGGCACGTACACGCTCTCCGCGGCGGGCGAGCCGTCGGTGCGGACGGGCTTCACCGACATGTCCTTCGCGGTCTACGACGACGCGGCGGCACCGGTGACGTACCACCTCCAGGCGGTCGAGCTGGTGCCCGACACCGAGTCCGTCTTCCCCAAGGGCGTGGTGTCCATCACCTTCGACGACTCGCACAAGTCGGTGCACGATCTGGCCCGTCCGGTCATGGACCCGTACGGCATGCCGGGCACGCTGTACAACATCGCCGATGTGATCGGCACCGGCTCCTTCGTGACCCTCGGCCAGATGCGCTCGCTCCAGGACTCCTCCGGCTGGGAGATGGCCGGGCACTCCTACGCCAACGCCACGCACACGGCGAGTTACCCCAAGCTCACCGCCCAGCAGGTCGACGCGGATTTCGCAAAGCTGCGGGAATGGCTCGTCGGCAACGGATTCACCAGCGAGCACTTCGCCTATCCGCACGGCGCATTTCAGAAGACCACCGACGGGGTGCCCGTCGATCTGCTCGCCGCCCGCCACTTCACCACCGCGCGCTCGATCATTTCCGAGACCATCGAGAGCTTTGCGCCGGCCATGCCCTACCGGCTCAAAGCGCTGACCGGAATCACCGACGGAACGGGAATCGGCGGCACCGCGCTGAGCAAGGTGGTCGGCACGGGCGGAGCGCTGGACCGCTGTGCCAACAGCGGCAGTTGGCTGATCCTGTGCCTGCACAAGATCGTGGCCGGTACGCCGGCGGCGAGCACCGAGATCAGCCAGGCCGGTCTGCGCACGCTGATGGCGGAGATCGACAAGCGCGAGATCGAGGTGCTCACCGTCCAGGAGGCGATGGCGTACTACGCCTGACGGCTAGCGGCGGTCGTTGAACCAGCCGTCGTCCTGGTGCTCCGGGGCGTACGGCTGGTTCTCCGGGGGCCACTGCTGCTGTTGCTGCGGCGGCTGTTGCTGTTGTTGCTGGTACGGACCCTGCGGCTGCTGCGGGACGTAGGGCTGCTGGCCCTGGTGGCCCTGCCACTGGTCGTACCCCTGCTGCTGGTGGTGCTGCGGCTGCTGCTGGTACGGACCCTGCGGCCGGCCGCCGTACGGCTGCGGCTGCTGCTGGTACTGCGGCTGTTGCTGCTGGTACTGCGGTGTGATGTAGCCCTGCTCGGGGATCGGCTGCGGCTCTGTCACGCCGTTCCACGCCACCTGCTGCTGGGGCGCGTTGCGGCCCATGTCGTGCAGCTCGCCCTGGGTGTGGCCGGTGTAGGCGTGGGCCATGCCGTTGGGGTTGCGCGGGGAGGCGTGCGGGGCCGTACGGGCGAGGGCGATGCCCTCCAGGCGCATCATCTCGATCGTGGAGGAGACCTGCTGGGACGAGTACTCGTCCTCTTCCTCGTAGACCGCGGAGACGTCCTGCTCGTGGTCGCCGGCGACCGAGACCTCGACGCCGCCCTGACGGGTGCCCCAGCTGCCCTTGTGCAGGGTGAGCAGGGCGTAGAAGCGCAGCGGGGTCAGCAGGAGCAGCTGGATGACGCCGTACAGCGGGGCCAGCAGGAACATGCCGAAGCGTTTGATGAAGCCCATGCCGCGGCGGGGGAAGTCCAGGTACCGGACGTTGCGCAGGTACCCCATGAGGACCATGAAGACCAGGTAGTCGCCGATGTGGTTGACGAACCGCTCCGGCTGCATGATCGGCAGGATGACCATGGAGTAGAACATCGCCGAGCCGAAGACCAGCCACAGCGCCAGTTCCATGCAGGTCAGCCAAAAGGCGGGCCGGAACTTCTTCTGGTTCCTGAAGGCCCACAGGGACTCGCGGAAGAAGGACTTGTTCCAGCGGACCTGCTGGCGCAGGAAGTGCGGCAGCTTCTCGGGGACGGCGGTGTAGCCGACGGCCGTCTCCTGGAAGACGACCTGGCCCTCCATCAGGCAGTAGTTCGTCATGCGCCGGTCGTCGCCGAAGACGGCCGGCTTGCCGAGGAACTGCTGGTTGAGGAAGTCCGGCAGGTACTTGCGCACCAGCGTGCCGCGGTACACCGAGAGCGCGCCGCAGCAGCAGAGCACCGACTTCAGCCGGGAGTACGCGGCCCGCTCGAACAGGAACGAGTTGCCGTACCGCAGGTCCTGCAGGCGCGTGAAGATGTTGCTGTCGTGGTTGAGCGCGAGGACCATGCCCGTGGAGGCCATGATCTTCGGGTCGGCCATGGGCAGCAGCAGCTCGCGGACGGTGTCCCGGGACAGGATCGTGTCCGAGTCCACGCACAGGAACAGGTCGGTGTACGGCGCCGCCTCGAAGCCGAGGGCGAGGGCCTCGCGCTTGCCCTTGTTCTCGGGCTGCACGCTGACCGTGTACTTCACGCCCTGCGCCTCGAACTCGCGGCGCATCTTCTTCGCCGCCTTGATGCCGGAGTTGTCGGCGCTGGCGTCGTCGATGATGTGGATCTCGTTGGGGAGCCGGCTCTGCGCGAGAAGGCTGCGCATGCCCTGCTCGAACATCACCGGGTCCTCGTTGTAGATCGGGATGACCGCGGTGACCCAGGAGTTGTCCAGCAGCATCAGCTCCTCGCGGTCCGCCTTGGCGGGCCGGTAGAAGAGTGCACCGAACATCTTGAGGGCGAGCAGCCCGAGCGCGCCGAACGAGTAGTAGTGGAGCGAGTCCGGGTCGAGCTTGGTGACGATGACGGCGGCGATGGCGAGGAAGAAGAAGTACGAGACCTTCAGATGCCGTCGGCGCTTGTGACGGCGGCGGCCGTCGGTGTCGACGGCCCCCGGTATGTAGGCGTCGGTCACAGCTTGACCACCTGGGGATGGTCGGCCGACCTGCCGCGCGTGTCGAAGAGCAGGCGGCACCGGTCGGCCAGCGCGTCCAGGTCGAGCTCGCTGTGCTGCTGGAGAAGGATGGTCAGGTCGGCGTCGGCCGCACCGGCGAGGTAGTCCTCGACCCGGGGCACCGAGGTGCCCTCGACGGTCCAGCCCTCGACGCGGGGGTCGTAGTACGCGAGGTCGGCGCCGCGCTCGAGCAGCAGCTCGGCCACGTCCACCGCGGGGCTCTCCCGCTGGTCGGAGATGTCCGGCTTGTAGGTGACGCCGAGCAGGAGGACGCGCGAGCCGCGGATCGGCTTGCCCTGCTGGTTGAGCAGGTCGGCCGCGCGGGCGACGACATGGGCGGGCATCCGCTGGTTGATCTCCTGGGCCAGTTCCACGAATCGGAACGGTATACCGAGCGAACGCACCTTGTAAGAAAGGTAGTTCGGGTCGATCGGGATGCAGTGGCCGCCGACGCCGGGGCCCGGGTAGAAGGGCGCGAAGCCGAAGGGCTTGCTGGAGGCGCAGCGGATGGAGTCCCAGAGGTCGACACCGATCTCACGGCAGAACATCGCCATCTCGTTGACGAGCGCGATGTTCACGTGCCGGTAGGTGTTCTCCAGCAGCTTGGCCATCTCGGCTTCACGCGTGCCCTTGGCCTCCACCACGCTGCCCACGAAGCGCTCGTACAGCGCGCGGGCCGCCTTGGTGCAGTCCGGGGTGGTGCCGCCGACGACCTTGGGCGTGTTCTCCAGGCCGTAGGTCGGGTTCCCCGGGTCGATGCGCTCGGGGGAGAAGGCGAGGTAGAAGTCGACGCCCGCCGTCAGGCCGCCGGCCTCCAGGCGCGGGCGGACGACCTCGTCGGTGGTGCCCGGGTACGTCGTGGACTCCAGGACGACCAGGGTGCCCGGCTTGAGGTGGGCCGCGATGTCCGCGACGGCGGAGTCCACCGCGCCGAGGTTGGGCGCGCCGTGCTCGGTCAGCGGGGTCGGCACGCAGATGACGACGGCGGCCGCGTCCGCGATGACCTCGGGCGAGGAGACCGCGCGGAAGCCCTGGTCGAGCATGGCGCGTACATCGGCGTCGCTGATGTCGTCGACGTGCGAGGAACCGGAGTTCAGCCCCTGCACCACTGGCTGGCTGCGGTCCAGGCCCACGACCTTGAGGCCGGAAGCGCTTGCTGCCCGGGCAAGGGGCAGCCCGACGTAGCCGAGCCCGATGATCACGAGATCGACAGTGGTGTTTCGGTTCACGGCAATACTTCCCACCCCGGCGCCACCCAGGCCCCCCGGCCCGGGCGCACAGTCATCCATCGAATACAGGAGCGAGAAGGCTAACAGCGACCACACATGTGTTCACAGCTCGCACACCGTCTTTATTGTCACTAGAGGCGCGTACAACCCTTACGCATGGTCATGAGTCGGCTCGTTCGGCGCCGGATTCCGCTTCGAACCGACCCCTGGTGCCGGGCCCGGCGACGGGTACCCTCTTGCCGATTCCATCCGCCGGGCGCACGCCCCGCGCCCCCTGAAGGAGACCTACGTGGCGTCCCGTCGTCAACCCCGCCGGCGTAGTGGCATAGCCCGCGCTTTCAAGGTCCTGCTCGTGGTGGCCGTCCTGGCCGGCGGTGTGCTGGCCGCCAAGCCGCTGTGGAACCACTTCAACCCGGAGGACCCCGAGCTCACGGTCCGCTACCGCACCGAGACCTCCGCCGAGGCCGACGCGGTCCGCCCGTGGCTTGAGGTCTTCAACACCTCCGAGCAGCCGGTCCCGCTGAGCGAGGTCGCCCTGCGGTACTACTTCGCGGCCGACGACGACGCCTCCTACGGCTTCAACTGCGTGGAAGCGGCGGTCGGTTGCGCGAATCTGACCGGTGCCGTGGTCGCCATGGACACGCCGCACGAGGGCGCCGACCACTACCTGGAGCTGGGGTTCACCGAGAAGGCGGGGGTGCTGAAGCCCGGCGCCAACAGCAAGGGCCTGGAGATCCAGCTCTACCGGACCGACCACAAGCCGGTCGACCAGGACGGTGACTGGTCCTACGACGCCTCCAAGAAGACCTACAAGGAGTCCGACCGGATCCCCGCCTACAAGCGCGGCGCCCTGGTGTGGGGCGAGGAGCCCGGCGGCGGGGACGGGAAGACCTCGGCGCAGCCGGTGTCCCGGACCGAGCCGGAGCTGCCCGAGGGCGGCTTCTTCGACGACTTCAACTACCGGGGCCCGAAGGACACCGCGCTGTTCAAGCACGGCTGGCTGGTGCGCACCAGCGAGGGCGGTCCCGGCATCGAGAGCACCTGGACCGCGAAGGGCGTCTCGTTCCCGGGCGACGACGAGGCGCTCGGCGGGCAGGTCCTCAACCTGCGCGCCGCCACCGACGGCACCGAGGCCGGCACCGCGCAGGCGGCCCTCGGCACCAAGGAGGCCAAGTTCCGCACCGGCACCTACGCGGCCCGGATCCACTTCACCGACAAGCCGACGACCGGTGAGAACGGCGACCACATCAACCAGACGTTCTTCACCATCGGCGGCTCGGGCAGCAAGTACGCCGAACTCGACAACGAGTACATGCCGAACGGCGGTTGGGGCGCGCCCGGACCGAAGCTGGACACCACCACCTGGCGCAATGCCGACGAGGGCGACCGCGTCACCAACAAGACCGAGCGGAGCATCGCCGGCTGGCACACCATGGTGATCACGGTCGACAAGAAGTCGGTCACCTACAGCATCGACGGCGAGACCCTCTACCGCAGCGGCGCGGACTACGCCCCCCGCGCGGACATGGCGATCCACTTCAACACCTGGTTCGTGGACCTGCCGTTCGCCGGCGACCGCGCCTGGGACATGAAGGTGGACTGGGTCTACCACCAGGCCGGCGAGAAGCTCACCGCGAAGGAGGCCGAGCAGGCCGCCAAGGAGTTCCAGGGCAACGGCGTCGGCTGGTTCGACACCCTGCCCGCCTCCTGAACGGCTAGCCCGCCTGCGCCGCCGCCGATGCCTGGGCCTCGCCCCGGCGGCGGATCTGGTTGAAGGTGAACGTCTGGAGGTCGTCATCGGCCGAGAACACCTCGGTGTCCTTGGTCGTGACGTCCTTGCCGCTGGTGAAGCCGGTGACCGTGAAGTAGGCGTAGCGGCCGCTGGCATTGCGCGTGGTGCGGCAGACGGCGCCGCTGCAGAAGGGCTTCACGCCCTTGCCGGCCAGCGCCTTCACGATGCTCTTGTCGTCCGTCTCGCTCTTGGCCTTCGTGGCCTGGGCCGCGGTGTCGAAGACGGCCACGCCGACCGTGACCGCGACGCCGTCGTGGACGTAGGTGACGCGCATCAGACGGGTGCAGTCGTTGGCGTCGAGGATCTTCGGCAGGGTCTTCAGGGCGGCCGAGGAGCAGTCCCCGGTGTCGGCCGTCGCGCCCTTCTGGTAGACGGTCTCGCCCACGGTCAGCCGGGTGCCCGGGAAGAGGGTCTCGGGGCTGAGCGGGGCGGTGTCCTTCTTCGCGCTGGCGATGAAGTCGTTCGGATCCAGCGGGGGCGGCGCGCTCGTCGGCTCGAAGGACGGCGCCGGGCCCGTGGACCCGCTCGGTATGTCCGCGGTCGCGGGAAGCTGCGCGCTCGGCTTGCCGGACGCCTCGTCGCCGCCGTTCGCCGACACCACGGCCACCGCGACCGCCGCGGCCACGCCGACCGTGGCCAGCGCGCCACCGCCGATCAGCAGCAGCCGGCGCCGCTTGTTACGGGACTCGGACGCCTCGGCGAGCGCGGCCCAGTCCGGGGTCTGGCTGTCGCCGCCGCTGTTCCACGGCTGCTGGGAATGCGGTTTCCAGGGGTCCCACTGGGACTGGGGTCCCCCCTGCTGCCCGAAGCTCATGCGCCGCATCTTAGACGGGGCCCGGGGTGTGCCGTTCCGCCTCAAGAGGCCCTGGACGCCTAGCGTTGCGTCGATGAGCGAGCGCAAAAGCGACATCTCCGGGTGGTTGGTACGACCCGCGTCCTGGCATCTGTGGGCGCTCCTCGCGGCCGTGCTCGGCGCCACGACGGTCCGCACCACCCGGGTGACCAGGGACGGCGGCATGGACAACGCCATCGTGGTGCGGGCCGCGCGCACCTGGCTGGCGGGCGGCTCCCCCTACGACGATCCGCACTTCCTCTATCTCCCGGGCGCCGTCCTGGCCGCCGCCCCCCAGGCCCTGCTCTCCCCGGCCGCGCTGCGCCTGCTGGTCCCGCTCGCGGTCACCGCCTGCCTCGCCGCGGGCTGGGCCTGCGCCCTGCGGCTGCACCGCGTCCCGCTCCGCAGCCGCCTGGCCGCCCTGGGCCTGGCCGGCCTCGCCGCCGGCTTCGCCCCCTTCGCCCATCTGATCCTCCTGGCGAACTGGACGGCGACGGCGGCGCTCGCCCTGCCGCTGGGACTGCTCCTGGCGGACCGGAACCGCTGGACGGCGGCCGCCGTGGTGCTCGGCACGGCGATCGCGCTGAAGCCGGTCCTGGTCCCGGTGGCGCTGCTGTTCGTCTTCGCCGGCCGGTGGCGGGCCCTCGCCCTGCTGGTCGCGCTGCCCGCCACGGCGTCGGCGGTCGCGGCCCTCTTCCTCCCCGACCCCACCGGCTTCTTCACCCGCACCCTGCCCTTCCTGCTGCGCGGCGACGACGACTTCGTACGGCTCTACGAGGCGTCCCCGGCGGCCGTGCTGCCCCGGCTCGGGGTGCCGCAGGGGCCCGCCGCCCTGCTCGCCCTGCTCGCGGCGGCCGTCGGGGTGGGCTGCGCGTACCGGCGCTGGCGGCGCGCCGACGCCGGGCCGCTCAGGCTCACGGAGACGGCGGCGGCCCTGATGCTCTCGGCGTTCCTGGTGTCCAGGCCGTCGTATGACCACTACCTGGTGATCGTCGTGCCGCTGCTGCTCGCCTCTGTTCCGTGCGCGGGGTCGGTGGCCCGGTCGCCCTGGTTCTGGCTCGCGCTGGTGCCCCAGCTGCCGGGGCTGAGCTGGCCCTATCTGGAACCGGTGCAGCGGCGGGCCTTCAAGGACGCGCTCACGCTGTGTGTGCTGGCGGGCACGGTCGCCGGGCACGGCTGGGCGGGGCGGCGCGGGGACGGGGTAAAATCGGTTCCCGTTAAGGCAGCGACCTCGTTTTGACCCTTCCGGGGCAGCACAGGTATTCTGCCTGTTCGTTGTGTATTGGCTTGCTCATTCTCACGGGACGGGCCCTTACACCGGTCCACCGGGCCGATGACCAGCGACCTGCACGCGGTTTGCGTCAACCGCAGTGTGGTCAGGGCTGTCGTGATCGTTTCGGTGACCTGTTCAGGACCATTCACTCGAAGCGAAGGCTACGAACCGTGCGTACGTACAGCCCCAAGCCCGGCGATGTGACGCGCCAGTGGCACGTCATCGACGCCCAGGACGTTGTCCTCGGCCGTCTCGCCACCACCGCAGCGACCCTCCTCCGGGGCAAGCACAAGCCGATCTACGCCCCTCACGTCGACACCGGTGACTTCGTCATCATCATCAACGCCGACAAGGTGCACCTGTCCGGCAACAAGCGGACCCAGAAGATGGCCTACCGCCACTCCGGTTACCCGGGTGGTCTGCGCTCGGTCCGTTACGACGAGCTGCTCGACAAGAACCCCGAGAAGGCCGTCGAGAAGGCCGTCAAGGGCATGCTCCCCAAGAACACTCTGGGCCGTCAGATGCTCTCGAAGCTGAAGGTCTACAAGGGTGACCAGCACCCGCACGCTGCCCAGCAGCCGGTGCCGTTCGAGATCACCCAGGTCGCGCAGTAAGTCCGGCCACCCCCTAAGACTGAACAGAATCTGAGGAGAATCGTGGCCGAGACCACTGCCGAGCAGCCGCTCGAAGAGCTTGACATCGACAGCTACACCACCGAGTCCGAGGTCCCCGTCGAGGGTGAGTACACCTCGGAGTCCACGGCTTCCCGCTTCGGCGAGCCCCAGCCGGCCGCCGGCCTGGGCCGTCGCAAGAACGCCATCGCCCGCGTCCGGATCGTCCCGGGCACCGGCAAGTGGAAGATCAACGGTCGCACCCTCGAGGACTACTTCCCGAACAAGGTGCACCAGCAGGAAGTCAACGAGCCCTTCAAGGTGCTCGAGCTCGAGGGCCGTTACGACGTCATCGCCCGCATCGCGGGTGGCGGTGTCTCCGGTCAGGCCGGTGCGCTCCGTCTCGGTGTCGCCCGTGCGCTGAACGAGGCCGACGTCGACAACAACCGCGGCGCCCTGAAGAAGGCCGGCTTCCTCAAGCGCGACGACCGTGCGGTCGAGCGCAAGAAGGCCGGTCTGAAGAAGGCCCGTAAGGCTCCGCAGTACAGCAAGCGTTAAGCTTCGCTGCCTGCAGCGCGTACTCGCACTTCAGCAGTACGTTCGAACGCCCCGGCGGCACGCCACAGTGCCGCCGGGGCGTTCGTTTATCACGGTCTTGGGCGTATAACGGCACAAGACGTTCAAAGACTGATGTGATCGCATGATCGTGGGCGATCCCCGGAAGTGACGCTTCATCAGGAGGACAAGTGGGACGACTCTTCGGCACGGACGGCGTGCGCGGTGTCGCCAACGCGGATCTGACCGCCGAAATGGCGCTCGGTCTGTCGGTCGCGGCGGCCCACGTGCTGGCCGAGGCGGGCTCCTTCGCGGGCCACCGGCCCACCGCGGTGGTCGGCCGGGACCCGCGCGCGTCCGGGGAGTTCCTGGAGGCCGCCGTGGTCGCCGGTCTGGCGAGCGCGGGCGTCGACGTGCTGCGGGTCGGTGTGCTGCCGACGCCCGCCGTGGCGTATCTCACCGGCGCGCTCGGCGCCGACCTCGGCGTCATGCTCTCCGCCAGCCACAACGCCATGCCGGACAACGGCATCAAGTTCCTCGCGCGCGGCGGGCACAAGCTCGACGACGAGCTGGAGCAGCGGATCGAGGCCCTCTACGAGGAGCACCGGCGCGGTGAGCCCTGGGAGCGGCCCACCGGCGCGGGCGTGGGCCGGGTCCGGGAGTACGACGAGGGCTTCGACAAGTACATCGCCCACCTCGTCGCCGTCCTGCCCAACCGGCTCGACGGGCTGAAGATCGTCCTCGACGAGGCGCACGGTGCCGCGTCCCGGGTGTCGCCGGAGGCGTTCTCGCGGGCCGGTGCCGAGATCGTCACGATCGGGGCCTCGCCGGACGGGCTCAACATCAACGACGGCTGCGGCTCGACCCACCTCGATCTGCTGAAGGCCGCCGTCGTCGAGCACGGCGCGCACTTCGGCATCGCCCACGACGGCGACGCCGACCGCTGCCTCGCCGTGGACCACACCGGCGAGGAGGTGGACGGCGACCAGATCCTGGCCGTCCTCGCGCTGGCCATGCGGGAGCGCTCCGCGCTGCGCGCCGGGACCGTGGTGGCGACGGTGATGTCCAACCTCGGGTTCAAGCTGGCGCTGGAGCGGGAGGGACTGAAGATCGTCCAGACCGCGGTCGGCGACCGGTATGTGCTGGAGGAGATGAAGGAGCACGGGTACACCCTGGGCGGTGAGCAGTCCGGGCACGTGATCATCCTCGATCACGCGACCACCGGTGACGGCACGCTGACCGGGCTGATGCTCGCGGCGCGGGTCGCGGAGACCGGGCGGTCGCTGCGGGAGCTGGCCTCGGTGATGGAGCGGCTGCCGCAGGTGCTGATCAACGTGCCCGACGTCGACCGGACGCGGGTGAAGACGTCCGGGGAGCTGGCGGCGGCCGTCGCGGAGGCGGAGGCGGAGCTGGGGTCCACCGGGCGGGTGCTGTTGCGGCCCTCCGGGACCGAGCCGCTGGTCCGGGTGATGGTGGAGGCGGCGGACATCGATCAGGCTCGGGCTGTTGCCGGGCGGCTGGCCGATGTGGTGAAGTCGGCACTGGGCTGAGCGTCTGCGGGGGGCTGTTGTTGGCCGGCTGCGGCGCCGTCGTGGCTTGTCGCGCAGTTCCCCGCGCCCCTAGGTGGGTGTGCCTGCCCGGCGCCTTGAGTGTGCCCAGAACCACTTCTGGGCCAGCAGCGTCAAGGTGCCTGCCAGGACGATGCCCAAGAGGTTCAGCAGGAGCTGTTCCGTCGAGCCCACGGTCTGCTCGGTGTCGCCGAAGCTCAGGGCCACCGCCGCGTTGGCGGCCGCCGGAACCGTGGTGACCGAGATGGCGACGCCCACCAGGGCGCCCGACTTGGACGAGGTCAGCGAGAGGGTGCCGGCCATGCCGGCCAGGATCGCGACGATGAACGAGAACCAGTCGGGGGCGTAGACGAAGCCCGTCTGAGGGCGCTTGGCGTCCAACTGCTCCCTGCTGAACAGGTCGATCGCGTCCATGAAGTGGCTGAAGCCGACCGTCACCGCCATGGCCACGGCGAAGCCCACCAGCAGTGCGACCAGTGACCGCAGCGCCAACCGCGGGGCGCGCTGCACCAGCGCCGTGCTGAAGCCCGCCAGTGGTCCGAACTCCGGGCCGACGGCCATCGCGCCCACGATCAGGATGGCGTTGTCGAGCACCACACCGCAGGCCGCGATCATGGTGGCGAGGGTGAGGAACGCGAGGTAGGTGACGGAGAGCGTCGACTCCTCGTGGGTCGCGTCCGTCAGCTGCTCCCACAGGACCGCGTCCGCGGCCTCGCCGGGGGCGTCCTTCTCGGCCTTGTCCGCGCGCTTGGACAGGGAGAGGTCGATGCTCTCGACGGCGATGGACCCGCAGTCCTCGATCTCCAACCGCCTCAGCCCGTTGAGGAGTTCGTCCCCCGCCTCGCGCGCCACGTCGCACATGACGACATCACCGGCGGGGGTACGGGCGGCCCCCTTCAGCACCACGAGATGGGTGGTGCCGACGGTCGACTCGATCAGGCCGACCACCTCGTCCGTCTTGCCGGGAGGCGTGATCAGGCGCAGATGCAGCATGGGCGCCTTTCTACCAGCTCACAACTTCCGCAGGCTCAGCCGCTGCACTTTGTGGTCGGGGCCCTTGCGCACGACGAGGGCCGCCCGGCCGCGGGTGGGGGCGACGTTCTCCACCAGATTGGGCTTGTTGATGGTCCGCCAGGTCGTCCGGGCGTAGTCCAGTGCCTCCTCCTCGGAGACCTGGGTGTACTTGCGGAAGTACGAGGACGGGTTCTGGAAGGCGGTGGCGCGCAGTTTCTTGAAGCGGCTGAGGTACCAGCGCTCGATGTCCTCGGTGCGGGCGTCGACGTACACGCTGAAGTCGAAGTAGTCGGCGAGGCCGACCCGGGTGCGGCCGTCCTTGCCGGGCAGGGCGGGCTGCAGGACGTTCAGGCCCTCGACGATCAGGATGTCCGGGCGGCGGACGGTGAGCCGCTGGTCCGGGACGATGTCGTAGATGAGGTGGGAGTAGACGGGGGCGGTGACCTCCTCCTTGCCCGCCTTGATGTCGGCGACGAAGCGGGTGAGGGCGCGGCGGTCGTACGACTCCGGGAAGCCCTTCCTCGACATCAGGCCCCGGGCCTCCAGCTCCCTGGTCGGCAGCAGGAAGCCGTCCGTGGTCACCAGTTCCACGCGCGGGTGCTCCGGCCAGCGCGAGAGCAGCGCCTGGAGGAGGCGGGCGACCGTGGACTTGCCGACGGCGACCGAACCGGCGACCCCTATGACGAAGGGCGTGCCGGACTGCGAGCCCTGTTCGCCGAGGAAGGTGTTGAGCGCGCTTCTGAGGCCGTCCGTGGCGCCGACGTAGAGATTGAGCAGACGGGAGAGCGGGAGGTAGATGTCCCGCACCTCGTCGAGGTCGATGACGTCGCCGAGACCGCGCAGCTTCTCGACCTCCTCGGCGCTGAGCGGCAGCGGCGTCTTGTCGCGCAGCGCGCTCCACTCGGCTCGGGTGAGGTCGAGGTAGGGAGTCGCCTCCGGCCTGTGCCGGTGGGCGCTCCGGGGCATCGGTGGGACCGGAGAGATCACAGTCCATTGTTACGGGAGGACGAACGGACGGCGGGGTGGGATCCGTCACGCGCCGGGGATTTCCGGGCGAATCGGGACAAGGCGGGGAATGTCAGTGGTGTGCGTCACAGTTGTGGGAGAGGTGGGCCCAGGCCGGGGTCCACCGGCCCCCGAGGGGTGAGCCATGACGTATGCGATCGAGGCGGAAGGGCTGGTCAAGCGGTTCCGGGAGACCGAGGCGCTGGCCGGGGTCGATCTGGCGGCCCGGCAGGGCTCGGTGCTCGGGCTGCTGGGGCCCAATGGGGCGGGGAAGACCACGGTCGTGCGGATCTTCGCGACGCTGCTCAGGCCGGACGGCGGCCGGGCCCGGGTCGCCGGGTACGACGTGGTGCGGCAGGCGGGGGCCGTGCGCGCGCTGGTCGGCCTGACCGGGCAGTACGCCGCCGTCGACGAGAACCTGACCGGCACGGAGAATCTGCTGCTCATCGGCCGCTTGCTGGGCCTGCCGCGGCGCGAGGCGAAGGCGCGGGCGCGGGAACTGCTGGAGCGCTTCCAGCTGACGGACGCGGCCGGGCGGGCGGTGAAGACGTACTCCGGAGGCATGCGACGGCGTCTCGACCTCGCCGCGAGCCTGGTGGGCCGGCCCAGCATCCTCTTCCTCGACGAGCCCACGACCGGTCTGGACCCACGCAGCCGAGGGGAGCTGTGGGACCTGCTGCGGGGCCTGGTCGCGGACGGCGCGACCGCCCTGCTGACCACGCAGTATCTGAACGAGGCCGATGTGCTCGCCGACGACATCGTGGTGATCGACAAGGGCCGGGTGATCGCCGAGGGCACCCCGGACCAGCTGAAGTCCCAGGTCGGCGGCCAGGTGCTGCAGGTGCGGCCGTTGGCCGCCCGGGAGCTGGGGCGGGTGCACGCGCTGGTGGCCGAGGCGGCCGGCGCTCAGACCCAGATCGAGGGCGAGACGGTCACGGCCCCGGTGAAGGACCCCGAGCTGATGCCGGCCGTGGTCCGCACGCTCGACCGGGAGGGCATAGCGGTGGGCGAGCTGGCGCTGCGCCGCTCCTCGCTGGACGAGGTGTTCCTGGCGCTGACCGGCCACCGCGCCGAGCCCGGGGGCGCACCGGAGGAGGACGGCGGCGGGTCGGTCCGCGAGGACACCGAGCCGGCGCGGGCGGTGAACTGATCATGGCCGCCACCACCGTCACGGCACCCCTCACGAAGTCGGGCCGGGTGCGGCCGCTCGCCGGCCTCCGGCAGACCTTCACCATGGCCTGGCGGAGCCTGGTCGCGGTCAAGCACAACCCGCTCGAACTGGTCGACTACAGCATCACGCCGATCATGTTCGTGTTCCTGTTCACCTATGTCCTGGGCGGGCAGATGGCCGGGTCGCCCGAGGCGTACCTGAAGTACGCGCTGCCCGGGATCATCGTGCAGAACACCCTGTTCATGACGATGTACACGGCGATGGCGCTCAACACCGATCTCACCAAGGGAGTCTTCGACCGGCTGCGCAGCCTGCCGATAGCCCGCTCGGCGCCGCTGATCGGCCGGATCACCGCCGACCTCGCCAAGCACCTGTGGGCGCTGCTGCTGATGATCGGGCTCGGGCTGCTGCTCGGCTTCCGGGTCACGGGCGGGTTCGACGGCTTCCTGCTCGGCACCCTGCTGGTGATCGTGTTCGCGGCGGCGGTGTCGTGGTGCGCGGTGCTGATCGGGATGCTGGCGGGGGACGCGGAGAAGGTGCAGGCGTTCGCGTTCACCCTGATCTTCCCGGTCACCTTCACCAGCAGCGCGTTCGTCCGGGTGGACACGATGCCGGGGTGGCTCCAGGCGTGGAGCGACGTCAACCCGGTGACCCATCTCTCGGACGCCTTCCGGGGGTTGCTGCTCGGCGGGCCGGTGGCGGAGCCGGTGCTGTGGTCGCTGCTGTGGGCGGCCGGGATAGCGCTGGTGTTCTATCCGCTGGCGATGCGGGCGTACCGGGCCAAGACATGAGGGAGCAGGGCACGGAAATTTCCGGAATCGGGCACGCGGTGACCGCTTTGGCGCTCGATTCGATCGTAGGCTGCCGTTCATGTGCGGAATCGTGGGATACGTGGGGTCGCAGTCGGCGCTCGATGTCGTGATGGCCGGGCTGAAGCGACTGGAGTACCGGGGCTACGACTCGGCGGGTGTGGCCGTGCTCGCGGACGGCGGGCTGGCCGCCGCGAAGAGGGCCGGCAAGCTCGTCAACCTGGAGAAGGAACTCGTCGACCGCCCGCTGCCGAGCGGTTCCACCGGCATCGGGCACACCCGCTGGGCGACCCACGGCGGACCCACGGACACGAACGCGCATCCGCACCTGGACAACGCCGGGCGCGTGGCCGTCGTCCACAACGGCATCATCGAGAACTTCGCGGCGCTGCGGGCCGAACTGGCGGAGCGGGGCCACGAGCTGGCCTCCGAGACGGACACCGAGGTCGTGGCGCATCTGCTCGCGGAGGAGTTCTCCTCCTGCGCCGACCTCGCGGAGGCGATGCGGCTGGTGTGCCGGCGGCTGGAGGGGGCGTTCACGCTGGTCGCCGTGCACGCGGACGAGCCGGACCTGGTCATCGGCGCCCGCCGGAACTCGCCGCTGGTGGTGGGCGTGGGGGAGGGCGAGGCGTTCCTCGCCTCCGACGTGGCCGCCTTCATCGCCCACACCCGTTCCGCGATCGAACTGGGCCAGGACCAGGTCGTGGAACTGCGCCGCGACGGCGTCACGGTGACCGGCTTCGACGGCAGCCCGGCCGAGGTCCGCTCGTACCACGTCGACTGGGACGCCTCGGCCGCCGAGAAGGGCGGCTACGACTACTTCATGCTCAAGGAGATCGCCGAGCAGCCCAAGGCGGTCGCCGACACCCTGCTCGGCCGCATCGACGGCACCGGCTCGCTGACCCTGGACGAGCTGCGGATCCCGGCGAGCGAACTGCGGGAGATCGACAAGGTCGTCGTGGTGGCCTGCGGTACGGCCTTCCACGCGGGGCTGATCGCCAAGTACGCCATCGAGCACTGGACGCGGATCCCCTGCGAGGTGGAGCTGGCCAGCGAGTTCCGCTACCGGGACCCGATCCTGGACGCGCGGTCCCTGGTCATCGCGATCTCCCAGTCCGGGGAGACCATGGACACGCTGATGGCGCTGCGGCACGCCCGTGAGCAGGGCTCCCGGGTGCTGGCGATCTGCAACACCAACGGCTCGACGATCTCGCGCGAGTCGGACGCGGTGCTGTACACGCACGCGGGGCCGGAGGTGGCGGTCGCCTCGACGAAGGCCTTCCTGACCCAGCTGGTGGCCTGCTACCTGGTGGCCCTCTACCTGGGCCAGGTGCGCGGCACCAAGTGGGGCGACGAGATCCGGGCGGTGGTCCGGGACCTGGCGGAGATCTCCGGCGCGGTGGAGCAGGTCCTGGAGACCATGGAACCGGTGCGCGCGCTGGCCCGCTCCCTGGCCGCGAAGAACACGGTCCTGTTCCTGGGCCGGCACGTGGGCTACCCGGTGGCGCTGGAGGGCGCGCTGAAGCTGAAGGAGCTCGCCTACATGCACGCCGAGGGTTTCGCGGCGGGCGAGCTGAAGCACGGGCCGATCGCGCTGATCGAGGACGACCTGCCGGTCGTGGTGGTCGTACCGTCCCCGCGGGGGCGGTCGGTCCTGCACGACAAGATCGTGTCCAACATCCAGGAGATCAGGGCCCGGGGCGCGCGGACGATCGTGATCGCGGAGGAGGGCGACGAGGCGGTGGTGCCGTACGCCGACCATCTGATCCGCATCCCGGTGACGCCGACGCTGCTTCAGCCGCTGGTGGCGACGGTGCCGCTGCAGGTGTTCGCCTGCGAGCTGGCGACGGCCCGGGGCAACGAGGTGGACCAGCCCCGGAACCTGGCCAAGTCGGTGACGGTGGAGTAGCCCGGCGCCGAGCGGTCAGGGGGCCGTCCGCACGTCCCGCCACGCGCGGGCGATCCCCTCCGCCACGTCGTGCGCCCCGACCGGCGCCCCGTCCGCCGCGTACCGTCCCGCCAGGCCGTGCAGGTACGCGGCCACGCTGCCCGCGTCCCGCGCCGGGAGCCCCGCGGCCAGCAGGGATCCGGACAGCCCCGACAGCACGTCCCCGCTGCCCGCCGTGGCCAGCCAGGGCGTGCCGGTCGCGTTCACCCGGACCGGCGTCGCCGCCTCCGGGTCCGCCACCAGCGTCGTGGAGCCCTTCAGCAGCACCGTCGCCCGGTACCGGGCCGCCAGCTCCCGTACCGCCGACAGCCGGGACCCCTCGACCTCCTCCCGGGCGACGCCCAGGAGCGCCGCCGCCTCCCCGGCATGCGGAGTCATCAGGGTCGGCGCCGTGCGGTCCCGTACCGCCTGACGGTCCGCCAGGCGCAGTCCGTCCGCGTCGATCAGCAGGGGTACGTCCGCCTCCAGCACCTCCGCCACCGTCGCCGCGTCGTCCCCGGCGCCCGGTCCCACCACCCAGGCCTGGACCCGGCCGGCCTTCCGCGGCCCCCGGTCCGAGACCAGGGTCTCGGGGAAGCGGGCGAGCACCGCGTCCCCGGCCGGGCCGACGTACCGCACGGCTCCGGCACCGCCGCGCAGCGCGCCCGCCACCGCCAGCACCGCCGCCCCCGGGTACCGCGCGGACCCGGCCGCGATGCCGACCACGCCCCGCCGGTACTTGTCGCTCTCCGCCCCCGGCACCGGCAGCAGCCGTGCCACGTCCGCGTGCTGCAACGCCTCCAGTGCGGCCCGTTCCGGCAGTTGCAGCCCGATGTCGACCAGCCGGACCGCACCGGCGTACTCCCGCGCCGGATCGATCAGCAGGCCCGGCTTGTGGGTGCCGAAGGTGACGGTCAGGTCGGCACGGACCGCCGGCCCCCGCACCTGGCCGGTGTCCGCGTCGACCCCGCTCGGCAGGTCCACGGCGACGACGGCGGCCCGGGACCGCGCGGCGGCCTCGGCCAGCGGTGCCGCGTCCGGGCGCAGGCCGCCCTTGCCGCCGATCCCGACGATGCCGTCCAGCACCAGGTCCGCCCGCTCGATCAGCGGCGCCGCGGCATCGGTGCCGGTCACCCTTCCGCCCGCCCCGCGCAGGGCCGCGAGCCCGGCCGCGTGGGCCCGTTCCGGTGCCGGCAGTACCGCGGTGACCCCCGCGCCGCGCCGGGCCAGGCGGGCACCGGCCCACAGCGCGTCGCCGCCGTTGTCGCCGCTGCCGACCAGCAGCACGACGCGGCTGCCGTAGACCCGGCCGAGGAGGTCCGCGCAGGCCGCGGCGAGGCCCGCCGCCGCGCGCTGCATCAGTGCCCCCTCCGGCAGCCGTGCCATGAGGTCCCGTTCCGCCGCCCTGACCGTCTCCACGCTGTACGCAGTACGCATGCGGTCGAGTCTCTCGCGCCCCTCAGCCTTCCGCGACCACCACCGCGGAGGCCACTCCCGCGTCATGACTGAGCGACACATGCCAGGACCGCACGCCGAGTTCCGCCGCCCGGGCCGCCACCGTCCCCGTCACCCGCAGCCGCGGCCGGCCGCTGTCCTCGACGAAGACCTCCGCGTCCGTCCAGAGCAGGCCCGCCGGGGCGCCCAGTGCCTTGGCCAGCGCCTCCTTCGCCGCGAACCGCGCCGCCAGCGAGGCCACTCCCCGCCGCTCCCCGCTCGGCAGCAGCAACTCGCTGTCCAGGAACAGCCGTCGGGCCATCCCGGGCGTGCGCTCCAGGGAAGCCGCGAAACGGTCGATCTCCGCCACGTCGATACCGACCCCGATGATGCTCATGCCGAGCACCCTACGGCCGGGGCCGCGGTGCGTACGTCCGGGTGACCCCGCCGCGCGGCACGCTCCGGACGGTCCGGGTGCGCGGTTCGCTGATCGCATGATCAGCTCGCGTATGACGTGTCGGGGTGTCGCTGTGGTGATGGCCGCGGCGTGTGTGCTGCCGGTGGGGAGCGCGGCCGCCGCGCCCGGCCCGGAGGGGGAGTTGGTGCCCGGCGTGGCGCCCAGGGTGTGGGTGACGGACACGCCCGACCAGATCCTGCCGCCGGTGGTGTACACGCCCAGCGCCCGCGAGGACGCCGTGGAGCCGCGGGAGGCCGCCGAGGGGGCCTACGATCCGGTCGAGTACGTGCCCCTCGGGGACGCCGTCGCCCGGGTCACGTGCAGCAAGCGGACCGGGCCCTATCAGCGGCAGGTCGAACGGTGGCTGAAGCGGAAGGCGGACGGGAAGCAGTCCGCCGCCGACTGCCGGGCCATCCGGGCCTTCCAGATCAAGCACCGGATCAAGCCCGCCATCGGCTTCGCGGGACCCGTCACCTGGGCCACCATGCAGCTCGTCGGCGCGCGCAAGAACCCCAACGCCGCCGGGAAGTGCCCGGTGCGGTCGTACCGCGTCGCCTGCGTCGATCTCGGCCGCCAGCTGACCTGGGTGCAGAAGGGGAAGAAGGTCGTGTACGGGCCGGTGCCCATGCGCAGCGGCCGGGCCGGGTACCGGACCCGTACCGGATGGCACAAGGTCTACTGGAAGCACAAGAACCACGTGTCCACGCTGTACCACCAGCCCATGCCCTACGCGCAGTTCTTCATCGGCGGCCAGGCCTTCCACGCCGTCTACGGGTCGATCTTCACCACCGTCGGCTCCATGGGATGCGTCAATCTGCGCCTCGGGGACGCCCGGAAGCTGTGGAGCGTGCTGAAGAAGGGGGACCGGGTGTACGCCTGGGGCCGTCGCCCCGGCAGCTGACCCGGGGCTCGACCGGCCCGTCGGACCCCTCTGAGAGACTGAGGGCGCCATGACTGAAACTGCTGCCCTGCGGACCGCGCCCCTGCGGGCCCGCGCCGAGATCGATCTGGCCGCCGTGCGGGCCAATGTGCGGGCCCTGCGCGCCCTCGCGCCGGACGCGGCCCTGATGGCCGTCGTGAAGTCCGACGCCTACGGCCACGGCGCGCTGCCGTGCGCCCGCGCGGCCGTCGAGGCGGGGGCGACCTGGCTCGGCACCGCCACGCCCGAGGAGGCCCTCGTGCTGCGGGCCAAGGGGCGGCTGCCGGACGACGTCCGGATCATGTGCTGGCTGTGGACCCCGGGCGGGCCCTGGCGGGAGGCCGTCGAGGCCCGCCTCGACGTCTCGGTGAGCGACCTGTGGGCCCTGCGCGAGGTCACGGCCGCGGCCCGCGAGGCCGGGCGGCCGGCCCGGGTGCAGCTCAAGGCCGACACCGGCCTCGGGCGCGGCGGCTGCCAGCCGGGCGAGGACTGGGCCGGGCTGGTCCGGGAGGCGCTCGCCGCCGAAGGCGACGGGCTGCTGAAGGTGACCGGCCTGTGGTCGCACTTCGCCTGCGCCGACGAACCCGGACACCCCTCCATCGACGCCCAGCTCGCCCGCTTCCGCGAGATGACCGGGTACGCCGAGGAGCGGGGCGTGCGCCCCGAGGTACGGCACATCGCCAACTCGCCGGCCACGCTCACCCGCCCCGACAGCCACTTCGACCTGGTGCGGCCGGGCATCGCGGTCTACGGCGTCTCACCCAGCCCCGAGCTGGGCAGCCCCGCCGACTTCGGGCTGCGGCCCGCGATGACGCTGTCCGCGTCCGTGGCGCTCGTCAAGCAGGTGCCCGGCGGCCACGGCGTCAGCTACGGGCACACCTACACCACCGCCGGCGCGACCACCCTTGGGCTCATCCCCGTCGGGTATGCGGACGGTGTTCCGCGGCACGCCTCCTCAGCCGGCCCCGTGCTGGTCGGCGGCAAGTGGCGGACGATCGCGGGGCGGGTCGCGATGGACCAGTTCGTCGTGGACCTGGGCGGCGACGAACCCGAGCCGGGGGCGCGCGCGGTGCTCTTCGGGCCCGGTGACGGCGGTGAACCCACCGCCGAGGACTGGGCGCAGGCCGCCGGCACCATCGCGTACGAGATCGTCACCCGGATCGGCACCCGTGTTCCGCGCGTCTATGTGAACGAGAGCCAGACTGACGGGCAGCAGTAGTCCGGCGAAGAGGAGCGGTACGTGAGCGAGAGCAGTGCGGAGGGCGTCGCGGCCGCCGCGGCCGTCGCCTCCGCCGGCGCCTGGCGCCGCGCGACGGGATTCGCGGGCGCCGCGATAGGCGTGGTCGCCGCGGGCGCCGCCGCCGGGGTCGCCATAGAGCGGCTCACCGTCGGCCGGGGGATGCGGCAGAAGGCCCGTCTCGCGCTCGACTCGGCGGGCCCTTACGGCGCGCTGCGCGGCATGCCCGGCAAGGCCGTCTCCGACGACGGCACCGAGCTGTACTACGAGGTCGACGACGTCGAGCCCGAGGGCGGCTCCGCCCCCCGCCGGCGCCGCCTCTTCGGACGCAAGGCCCCGGCTCCCGTCACGGTCGTCTTCAGCCACGGCTACTGCCTCAGCCAGGACTCCTGGCACTTCCAGCGGGCGGCGCTGCGCGGCGTCGTCCGGACCGTGCACTGGGACCAGCGCAGCCACGGCCGCTCCGCGCGGGGCGCCGCGCAGGTGCGCGACGGGGTACCGGTCGACATCGAGCAGCTCGGCCGGGACCTGAAGGCCGTCATCGACGCGGCCGTGCCGGAGGGGCCGGTCGTGCTCGTCGGGCACTCCATGGGCGGGATGACCGTCATGGCGCTGGCCGACCAGTTCCCCGAGCTGATCCGGGACCGGGTGGTCGCCGTCGCTCTGGTCGGTACGTCGTCGGGGCGGCTCGGCGAGGTCAACTTCGGGCTGCCCGTCGCGGGCGTCAACGCCGTGCGGCGCGTGCTCCCCGGTGTGCTGAAGGCGCTGGGGCAGCGGGCCGAGCTGGTGGAGAAGGGGCGCCGGGCCACCGCCGATCTGTTCGCCGGGATCATCAAGCGGTACTCCTTCGCCTCCCGGGACGTCGACCCGGCGGTGGCGCGGTTCGCCGAGCGGCTGATCGAGGGCACGCCGATCGACGTGGTCGCCGAGTACTACCCGGCCTTCGCCGACCACGACAAGACCGAGGCGCTCGTCCACTTCGCGGACCTGCCGGTGCTGGTGCTGGCCGGGGTCAAGGACCTGGTCACGCCGAGCGAGCACAGCGAGGCCATCGCCGATCTGCTCCCCGACGCCGAGCTGGTGCTCGTGCCGGACGCCGGGCATCTGGTGATGCTGGAACACCCGGAAGTGGTCACCGACCGTCTCGCCGACCTGCTCACCCGCGCGGGGGCGGTGCCGGCGGGCGCTACCGTGGGTGGCTATGGAAGCAGTACCGCACAACCAGGCTGAGACCGAGCTGACGGTCACGTCTCCCGAGCAGATGCGGGAGCTCGGCCGCCGGCTCGCCAAGCTGCTGCGCGCCGGGGACCTCGTGATGCTCAGCGGGGAGCTCGGCGCGGGCAAGACGACACTGACCCGCGGGCTAGGGGAAGGGCTCGGGGTCCGGGGCGCCGTCACCTCGCCGACGTTCGTCATCGCGCGCGTCCATCCCTCGCTGGGTGAGGGTCCGCCGCTCGTCCACGTCGACGCGTACCGCCTCGGCGGCGGGCTCGACGAGATGGAGGACCTCGACCTCGACGTGTCGCTGCCGGACTCGGTGATCGTCGTGGAGTGGGGCGAGGGCAAGGTCGAGGGGCTGACCGACGACCGGCTCCAGATCGTCATCCACCGGGCCGTCGGCGACACGACCGACGAGGTACGGCAGGTGACGGTGACCGGGCTCGGAAAGCGCTGGGCCGAGGCGGGTCTGCCGGCGCTGTCCGCCTGAGTCCCGCCCGGGTCTCCGTGAACGGGGTCTCCGGGGAACGAGGTCTCCATGAACATTCCGACAAGACGTCGGGAAGATATTGCGTTCGCCGTCCCGGGCGTGGTCACATGGTACCCAGCCCGTAGTTAGGTGTGCCTAACTACGTCTGCCCCCGGCTCCCAGGAGGCGTCCATGTCGGTCACGGAACGGGACGCGACGCAGCCGCGTCCGCTGCCCGGAGTGTCCATGCGCGACCTGCTGGCGTCATGCGCCGCGGCAACCGCCGTGTCCACCCCGCCCCGCGCCCCCGAACCGAAGGCTCCGCCACAGCGGGAGCGCAAGGCGGCCTGAGGGTCAGCGGATCACGACGACCTTCTGTCCGATCGTCGCGAAGTCCCACATCGCGTCGCCGTCCGCCCGGGTCTCGCGGATGCCGCCCGTGCGGGGCGCCGCGCCCGGGGCCCCGGCCGTGTCGTCGACCGCCGCGCTGAAGCCGATGACGACACCGCCCACGCTGGTGAAGCGGACCACGTGCTCGACCGGGACGCCGTCCGTTCCGGTGATCGCGTTCGAGCGGGAGGTGACCGCGTAGACGCCCGGCGCCGGGTCCACCGTGCCCGGGTCCACCTGGAAGGTCCGCTTGACCTTGTCGCCCGCGCCGACCAGCCACACCCGGTCGTCGTCCACCGAGTACACCACCCGTTCACCCTTGCCGGACCCGGCGGGCAGGGCGGCCGGGTTGCGCTGGTCGCGGGGCGCCTTGGAGGCGGCCGCCGCGGGGGTGCTGCCGGCGTCCGGCCGGCCCAGGTCGGCCGGGACGTTCGCCGAGGCCTGGTAGGCGAGGTAGCCGACGGTGACCAGGGCCGCCGTGGTGAGCCCGGCCACGAATCCGGAGCTGCTGCTTGCCACCGTCGCCCACCTCTTTGTCGTACGTCGTGCTTCCCGGCGACCGTAGCAGCCGGTGACCGCTCCTCCCGGGCGGCCGTGCGGCGGCGCGGGGAGCCGTAGGCTGTTTGCGTGCTCTTGCTCGCTCTGGATACCGCCACGCCCGCCGTCACCGTCGCGCTGCACGACGGCACGGACGTCATCGCCTCGTCGAGCCAGGTGGACGCCCGCCGGCACGGCGAACTGCTGCTGCCGGCCGTCGACCGTGTGCTCGCCGAGGCGGGGCTGAAGCTCGACGCCGTCACCGGCGTCGTCGTAGGGACCGGACCCGGCCCGTACACCGGGCTGCGGGTCGGTCTGATGACCGCCGACACCTTCGGGCTCGCGCTCGGCGTCCCCGTGCACGGGGTGTGCACCCTCGACGGCCTCGCCTACGCCGCCGACATCGCCGAGGGCCCCTTCGTGGTGGCCACCGACGCCCGGCGCAAGGAGGTCTACTGGGCCACGTACGCCGACTCCCGCACCCGCCTGACCGACCCGGCGGTCGACCGGCCCGCCGAGATCGCCGAGCGGGTCGCGGGCCTGCCCGCGGTCGGGGCCGGGGCGCTGCTGTACCCCGAGACCTTCCCGCGCGCCCACGAACCCGAGCACGTGTCGGCGGCGGCCCTCGCCGCGCTGGCCGCCGAGCGGCTGGCGGCGGGCGAGGAACTCCCCGCGCCCAGACCGCTCTACCTGCGCAGGCCCGACGCCCAGGTCCCCAAGAACTACAAGGTGGTCACCCCCAAGTGACAGCGGTGCTGCGCGAGATGCGCTGGTGGGACATCGATCCGGTGCTGGAGCTGGAGAAGGACCTCTTCCCCGAGGACGCCTGGTCCCGCGGGATGTTCTGGTCCGAGCTGGCCCACGCACGCGGTGCCGGGGCGACCCGGCGGTATCTCGTGGCCGTCGCGGGCGAGCGGATCGTCGGCTATGCCGGCCTCTCCGCCTCCGGCGACCTCGCCGACATCCAGACCATCGCCGTCGCCCGCGACCACTGGGGCACCGGCCTCGGCGGGCGGCTGCTGACCGAGCTGCTGCGGGCGGCCACCGCCTTCGACTGCGCCGAAGTGATGCTGGAGTGCCGGATCGACAACGTCCGCGCCCAGAAGCTCTACGAGCGCTACGGCTTCGAGGCCATCGGGTTCCGGCGCGGCTACTACCAGCCGGGCAATGTGGACGCCCTCGTGATGCGCCTGAACACCGACTCCACGGGCGGCTCCGCCACGGGTCCCGCCTCAGAACAAGGAACAGAGATCCATGGCTGACGAACCCCTGGTGCTGGGGATCGAGACCTCCTGCGACGAGACCGGCGTCGGCATCGTGCGCGGGACGACCCTGCTGGCCGACGCCATCGCGTCCAGCGTCGACGAGCACGCCCGCTTCGGCGGCGTGGTCCCCGAGGTCGCCTCCCGGGCCCATCTGGAAGCGATGGTGCCGACCATCGAACGCGCGCTGAAGGAAGCGGGCATCACCGCCCGCGACCTGGACGGGATCGCCGTGACCGCCGGTCCCGGCCTCGCCGGTGCCCTGCTCGTCGGGGTCTCGGCGGCGAAGGCGTACGCCTACGCGCTCGGCAAGCCGCTCTACGGCGTGAACCACCTCGCCTCGCACATCTGCGTGGACCAGCTGGAGCACGGCCCGCTGCCCGAGCCGACGATGGCGCTGCTGGTGTCCGGCGGGCACTCCTCCCTGCTGCTGTCGAGCGACATCACCTCCGACGTCCGGCCGATGGGCGCCACCATCGACGACGCGGCCGGCGAGGCCTTCGACAAGATCGCCCGGGTGCTGAACCTGGGCTTCCCCGGCGGCCCGGTCATCGACCGGTACGCGCGCGAGGGCGACCCCGGCTCCATCGCCTTCCCGCGCGGGCTCACCGGGCCCCGCGATCCGGCGTACGACTTCTCCTTCTCCGGTCTCAAGACGGCCGTGGCCCGCTGGATCGAGGCCAAGCGGGCCGCGGGGGAGGACGTGCCGGTGCGGGACGTGGCGGCCTCCTTCCAGGAGGCGGTCGTGGACGTGCTGACCCGCAAGGCCGTGCGGGCCTGCAAGGACGAGGGCGTCGACCACCTGATGATCGGCGGCGGGGTGGCAGCCAACTCCCGGCTCCGGGTGCTGGCCCAGGAGCGCTGCGAGGCGGCCGGGATCCGGCTGCGGGTGCCGCGTCCGAAGCTGTGCACGGACAACGGCGCCATGGTCGCCGCGCTCGGCGCGGAGATGGTCGCGCGGGGCCGGCCGGCCTCCGGCTGGGACCTGTCCGCCGACTCCTCGCTGCCGGTGACCGACCCGCACGTGCCGGCACACGACCATGTGCACGAGGTCAGCAAGGGGAACCTCTACCCGTGACGGTCGCGCTGATGTGGGAGGCGCGGGCGGCCGAGGGCCGGGGCGCGGAGCTGCTGGCCTGGGTCGCCCGGCAGCGGCTCGCCGAGCCTCCGCTGCGCCGGGAGACCTTCCGGGCCCCGGGGGACCGGGTGCTGGTCATCACCTGGTGGGACGGCGACTACGACGCCGTACTGCCGGAACTGCCCGAGCCGGACGGTGAGCTGGTCACTCGGGCGGTGCACCGGTGGCGGTTCGAGGCAGTGGACGAGGGCTGACCGCCAGACGCCAGGGCCGGTCGGGGTCGTGGCCCCGCCACAGCACCTTGCCGTGGCGGCGCTCCCAGCCGGCGGCCAGCCAGGCCTGGCCCAGCCAGGCCGCCGCCGGCCACAGCGGGAACAGGGCCGCGGCGGGCTCCCAGGCGAGCGCGGCGCCGAGCGTCCCGGCCGTCATCACGGTGAACAGCCACCAGTTGACCGGATGCCGGAGCGAGGACGCCGCGGCGGGCGGCGTTGCCAGGGGCTCCGCCGCCTCGAAGTCCAGCACCTCGCTCAGCCATCTGATCCGGGACGCCTGCGCGAGCGTGAACAGCACCGCGAACCCGAGGAGACCGGCCGCGAACAGCCCCAGCCCGCCCGCGTCGAGCGGCGCCCCGTGGACCCCGGCCGTCACCGGCACACAGACCGCGACGGCGGCCGACGCCGTGCCGACGGACCGCAGTTCGTGGTGGACGTAGCGGTCCATCCGGCCCCTCCCCAGGGGTCAGGACACCACCGTCTCGCAGACCAGCCGCCGGTCGGGGCCGAGCGTCCGCGGCGGGCCGGTCAGGGTCAGGCGTGCCGAGTGCAGTGTCTCCGCGCTGGACGTGCCCAACCGTAGTTCCAGCACGCCGGGTTCGACCACCTTCGCGTGCGAGCGGTCCGTGAAGGCCGACAGGTCCGCGTGGAAGCGGAAGGTCACCTGCCGGGCCTCGCCGGGTGCCAGCTCCAGCCGCTGGTAGCCGATCAGCCGGACGTCCGGACGGGTCACCGAGGCCACCGGATCGTGCAGGTACAGCTGCACGACCTCCGCGCCCGCGCGGTCGCCGGTGTTGCGGACGGTCACGCTCATCTCGTACGAGCCGTCCGTGCCGATCTCCGTGTCCGCCGCGTCGGACTCCCAGGCGAAGCGGGTGTACGAGCGTCCGTGGCCGAACGCGTACAGCGGGGTCGGGTCCAGGTTGCTGACCTCGCCCGCGAGGCCCAGCGGCGGCTGGAGATACGTCCACGGCTGCCCGCCCGGTGCCCGCGGGACGCTCACCGGGAGGCGTCCGGAGGGGTTCACCCGGCCCGAGAGCACTCCGGCGACCGCCGGGCCGCCCTCCTCGCCGGGGAAGAAGGCCTGGACGACCGCGCCCAGGCGGCCGTGCCAGCGGCCGAGCGCGTAGGGGCGGCCGGTGAGCAGGACCAGCACGACCGGGACGCCCGTCGCCACCAGCGCGTCCAGCAACTCGCCCTGCACGCCCGGCAGTCGCAGGTCGCTCACGTCGCAGCCCTCGCCCGAGGTGCCGCGGCCGAACAGGCCCGCCCGGTCGCCCAGCACGGCGAGGCAGACATCCGCCTCGGACGCCCGCGCGACCGCTTCCTCGAAGCCCGCGAGATCGGGGTCGGAGACCCCGCAGCCCTCGGCGAACGTCACCTTCGCGTCGGGGAGTTCGGTGCGCAGCGCCTCCAGGACGGTCGGGATGCCGATGCCCATCGGGACGTCGGGGTGGTGGGTGAGGACATGGGAGGGGAAGGAGTAGCAGCCCAGCATCGCCAGGGCGTCCGCGGCGCGGGGCCCCACGACCGCGATCCGGGTGTCCGGGGCCAGCGGCAGCAGCCCGTCCGGGTTGTCCAGCAGCACCACCGACTCCTCGGCCAGCCGCCGGGCCAGGGCGCGGTTGGCGGGGGAGTCGAGGTCGATGCGCTCGGCGGGTTCCGGGTCCCAGTCCTCGTCCAGCAGGCCCAGTTCGCACTTCTGGAGCAGGACGCGGCGAGCCGCCCGGTCCACCAGCTCCTCGGGGATCTCGCCCGCGCGGACGGCGTCCAGGAGCGGCTTGCCGTAGCACTTCAGGCTCGGCAGTTCCACGTCGATCCCGGCGGCGAGGGCCGCGTGCGCCGCCTCGGCGTCGGTGCCCGCCACGCGGTGCAGCGACCGCAGGAAGCCGATGCCGAAGTAGTCGGCCACGACCGTGCCGGTGAACCCCCACTGCTCGCGCAGGAGTTCGGTGAGCAGACCGGGGTCCGCCGAGGCGGGGACGCCGTCGGTCTCGGTGTACGCCGCCATCACACTGCGCGCCCCGCCCTCGCGCAGCGCCATCTCGAACGGCGGCAGCGTCACGTCGGCGAACTCGCGCACCCCCGCCCGCACCGGCGCGAGGTTGCGGGCGCCCGCCGAGGAGGCGTACCCGGCGAAGTGCTTGAGGGTGGCGATCACCCCGGCGGACTCCAGGCCCCGCACATAGGCGGTGCCGATGGTGCCGGTCAGATACGGGTCCTCGCCGATCGTCTCCTCGACCCGTCCCCAGCGCGGGTCGCGGACGACGTCCAGGACGGGTGCGAGGCCCTGGTGGACGCCGACCGAGCGCAGGTCCTCGCCGATCCGCCGGGCCATCTCCTCGACCAGCGGGGCGTCGAAGCTCGCTCCCCAGGCCAGCGGCACCGGGTAGGCGGTGGCCCGCCAGGTGGTGAACCCGGCCAGGCACTCCTCGTGGGCGACGGCGGGGATGCCGAAGCGTCCGGCGGCCGCGATCCGGCGCTGGGCGCGGGCCAGCGCCTGCGCGCCGAGCGCCGGGTCCACGGGGGCGGTGCCGAAGGAGCGGGTGAGCTGGCCGAGGCCGTGGGTGATCAGCTCGTCCCAGTCGTACTCGGCGGTCATCTCGCGTTGCAGCGGGGCGACCCCGTCGCCGTCCGTGGCGGCGCCCACCCACACGCCGTAGAGCTGGGCGGTCTTCTCCTGCAGAGTCATCCGGGAGAGCAGGTCGTCGACGCGGGCGGAGGCGGGCAGGGCGGGGTCGCGCCAGGGGGCGGTCGTCATGGAACTCCTGTCGGGGCGGATGCCTCTCGCGAATGTTTCGTTGTTCACCTCGAATGTTCCGGGAACCTAGGGGCGGCGGGAAGGGTTCGTCAAGAGGGGGCGCAGGGATACGATCGCCGCCATGACACCCTCCGAGCCCGCGGAAACGCGGACGACAGCCCGCGCGACAGGTCGGTCCGCGCAGAGCGCGACGCTCGCCGAGATCGCCCGGGAGGCCGGCGTCTCGGCGCCGACTGTTTCGAAGGTCCTCAACGGCAGAGCCGATGTCGCTCCCGCCACCCGCAGCCGGGTCGAGGAACTGCTGCGCGCCCACGGCTACCGGCGCCGGCGCGCCGAGGCGAGCCGATCGCCGCTGATCGACCTGGTCTTCCACGAGCTGGAGAGCGCCTGGGCGATGGAGGTCATCCGCGGGGTGGAGAACGTCGCCCGGGACGCCGGGCTGAGCGTGGTGCTCAGCGAGAGCGCGGGACGGCTCACGCCCGGGCGGACCTGGGCCGACCAGGTCGCCGCCCGGCGTCCGCACGGGGTGATCCTGGTGCTGTCCGGCCTCGACGACTCCCAGCGCGCGCTGCTCATGAGCCGTTCCATCCCGTTCGTGGTGATGGACCCGGCCGGCGACCCCGGCGCCGACGTGCCCTCCATCGGCGCCACCAACTGGCAGGGCGGGCTCGCCGCCACCCGGCATCTGGTCGAGCTCGGGCACACCCGGATCGGCGCCATCACCGGCCCCTCGCGGATGATGTGCAGCCGCGCCCGGCTCGACGGCTACCGGGCCGCACTGGAGACGGCCGGGCTGCCGGTCGACCCGGCGCTGATCCGGCCCGGCGACTTCCACCACGAGACCGGCTACCGCGAGGGCCTGAAGCTGCTGCGCGGACCGGACCGGCCGACCGCGGTCTTCGCCGGCAACGACCTCCAGGCGCTCGGCCTGTACGAGGCCGCGCGCGAACTGGGGCTGCGCATCCCGGAGGACCTGAGCGTGGTGGGCTTCGACGATCTGCCGGTGGCGCGCTGGGTCGGGCCGCCGCTGACGACCGTACGGCAGCCGCTGACCGAGATGGCGGAGGCGGCCGCCCGGCTGGTGCTGGACCTGGCCAAGCAGGACGGTGATCCGGCGGCGACCCGGGTGGAGCTGGCCACGAGCCTGGTGGTGCGCAGCAGTACGGGAGCGCCGCCCGCCGATTAGCGGGAACGTATTGACGGGGTCCCGTACCGCCTCCACACTGCCCGAAGCCAGTCGGTTGTACGGCCGAAACTTTCGGAGGCACCCGCAATGAGATCGCTGAGAACGGGCTCCACCCTGGCTTCACTCCTCACGGGCGTCGCGATGCTCGGCGGCCTGCTGCTCGCGGCACCCGTCGCGCAGGCCGCCGATGCACCGCTGCGCGACCTCGCCGCCGCCAAGGGCAAGGTCATCGGCACCGCCGTCACCGGTTCCAAACTCACCGGCACCTACGGCGAGATCGCGGCCCGTGAGTTCAACGCGCTCACCCCCGGCAACGCCATGAAGTGGGAGTCGGTCGAGCCCGCGCGCGGCAGCTTCAACTGGGCCGAGGCCGACCGGATCGTCGCGTTCGCCGAGGCCAACGGCCAGGAGGTGCGCGGCCACACCCTGGTCTGGCACAGCCAGAACCCGGGCTGGCTGACCAACGGCACCTGGACGGCGGCCCAGTTGCGGCAGCTCATGACCGACCACATCGCCACCGAGGTGGGCCGGTACAAGGGGCGGCTCGCCACCTGGGACGTGGTGAACGAGCCGTTCAACGAGGACGGCACCTACCGGCAGACGCTCTGGTACAACGGCCTCGGTGCCGACTACATCGCCCAGGCGCTGACCGCGGCCCGCGCCGCCGACCCGAGCGCCAAGCTGTACATCAACGACTACAACGTCGAGGGCGTCAACGCGAAGTCCACGGCCCTGTACAACCTGGTCAAGTCGCTGAAGGAGCGCGGCGTCCCGATCGACGGCGTCGGACTCCAGGCCCACCTCATCCTCGGCCAGGTGCCGTCCACGCTCCAGCAGAACATCCAGCGCTTCGCCGACCTCGGCGTCGACGTGGCCATCACCGAGCTGGACATCCGGATCAACCTGCCCGCGGACAGCGCCGAGCTCGCCCAGCAAGCCACCGAGTACAAGCAGGTGGTCAGCGCCTGTGTGGCCGTGGCCCGCTGTGTCGGCGTCACCGTCTGGGGCTTCACCGACTCCGACTCCTGGATCCCGGACACCTTCCCCGGGCAGGGCGCGGCGACCCCGTACGACGAGAACTTCGCGCCGAAACCGGCGTACCACGCCATCGCTGAGGCCCTCGGCGGTACGACGACACCGCCGACGGGCGCCTGCAAGGCCACGTACAGCGTCGTCAGCCAGTGGAACTCCGGGTTCACCGGCCAGGTGCGCATCGCCTGCGACGGGGCCTCGCTGTCGTCCTGGAAGGCGACCTGGGCCTATGGCGCCGGGCAGCGGATCAGCCAGTCCTGGAACGCGACCTGCACCCAGTCGGGCGCCGCGGTCAGTTGCTCCAACGCCTCCTACAACGGGACCGTGCCGAACGGGGGTTCGGTGACCTTCGGGTTCAACGCGTCCTGGAGCGGGAGCAATCCGGTGCCGGTGGTGACCCTGGGCTGAGAAGTCTGAGAATTTCCGAAGAAAATGGTCCCCGGCACGCTCGTTGTCATAATTCGGACTTACGTTCCTGTCCGTGACCGGAGACGAGGCGAGCGGGGACGAGGGCAGCACAGTGGGCCGGCGGTCGAGAGCGCTCAAGGCCGCCGGCCTCACCCTCGCGGGCGTCGTGGTGCTGGCCGCCGCCGCTGCGGGGTGGGCGTACTGGCAGCTCAACGGCAACATCCACAGCGTCGACATCAACAGCGCGCTCGGCGACAACCGGCCGGCGAAGGCCACCCCGTCGGCCACGGCCGCCGCGGAGGAGCTGCCGACCGAGTCGCTGAACATCCTGGTCCTCGGCTCCGACTCGCGCAGCGGCGCGGAGAACCAGGCGCTCGGCGGCGGCGACAGCACCGGCGCCCGCTCCGACACGGCGATGGTGGTCCACCTCGACGCGGGACGCTCCGGGGCGACGGTGGTGAGCATCCCCCGGGACACCCTCGTCCCCCGCCCCGCCTGCCCGCTGGAGGACGGCGGCTCCACCCCGGCCGTCTCCGCGGCGATGTTCAACAGCGCCTACGCGGTGGGCGGGCCGGTGTGCGCGGTCAAGACGGTCGAGTCGATGACGGACGTCCGCATGGACCACTACATCGAGATCGACTTCGCGGGGTTCGCGAAGCTGGTGGACGCGCTCGGCGGGGTCACGGTCACCACCGAGGAGGACATCGACGACGAGGACAGCCACCTCACCCTGGAGGCGGGCACCCACCATCTCGACGGCGAGCAGGCCCTGGCCCTGGCCCGCACCCGGCACGGCATAGGCGACGGCAGCGATCTGGGGCGGATAGCCCTGCAGCAGCAGCTGGTGAAGGCGCTGCTGGCGCGGATCTCCGCGACCGAGCTGCTCACCGACCCCGCGAAGGTCTACCGGGTCGCCGACGCGGTGACCGGCAGCCTCACCACCGACACCGGACTGGACTCGCTGACCGAGCTGACCCGCCTCGGCCGGAGCCTGGAGGCGCTCTCGGCGGACGCGGTGCGGACGGTGACCCTGCCCGTCGTACCGGCGCCCCAGGACTCCAACCGGGTGGTGGCGCGGGAGCCGGAGGCGGGCGAGCTGTGGGAATCGCTGCGCTGAGAAATTTTTTTTCGGGGAGGTGTCGATCCGGGCGGTCGCCGTTCGACGCAGGGGTGAGAGGCCGGGAAGGACCGGCCGTCCGATCCGAGGAGCCACCATGCCCCGCTACCTGTCGCTCGTGCAGATCGACGAGAAGACCGCCCCCGCCGAGGGCCCCAGCGCCGACCTGATGCAGCGCATGGGGGAGCTGATCGAGGAGATGACGAAGGCCGGGGTGCTGCTCGACACGGCCGGACTGACGCCGACGGCCCAGGGCGTGCGGGTCCACTACGAGGGCGGCCGGACGTCCGTCACGGACGGACCCTTCACCGAGGCCAGGGAGGTCATCGGCGGGTACGCCCTGATGCAGTGCAAGGACCGGGCCGAGGCGATCGAGTGGACGACCCGCTTCCTGAAGGTCCACGAGCCGCACTGGACGGTCACCTGCGAGGTCCGCGAGATCGCCGAGGGCTGATCCCCCTTGGTCCCGGCCGCGCGGGGGTGTTGCATGGTGGGCTGTGACTTCACAGCCCACCGCGGACCCCCGCGGCGCCGTCGAGACCGTCTTCCGGATCGAGTCCCCGAGGATCGTCGCCGCCGTCGCCCGCGTCGTCCGCGACATCGGAATCGCCGAGGAGCTCGCGCAGGACGCCCTGGTCGCCGCGCTGGAGCAGTGGCCCCGGGACGGGGTGCCCGACAACCCGGGCGCCTGGCTCATGACCACCGCCCGGCGCCGCGCGGTCGACCTGGTCCGGCGCGGCGAGAACTACGCCCGCAAACTGGCCGAGATCGGCCGCACGCTGGACAGCACGGTCCTGCCCGTCGAGCCCGCGGGGCCGGACGACATCGACGACGACCTGCTCCGGCTGGTCTTCACCACCTGCCACCCGGTGCTGTCCACCGAAGCTCGCATCGCCCTCACCCTGCGTCTGCTCGGCGGCCTGACCACCGCCGAGATCGCCCGCGCCTTCCTGGTCCCCGAACCGACGGTCGCCCAGCGCATCGTCCGCGCCAAACGCACCCTCGCCACCAGGAACGTCGCCTTCGAAGTCCCCTACGGCGCCGACCGCGAGGCCCGCCTCGGCTCCGTCCTGGACGTCATCTACCTGATCTTCAACGAGGGGTACGCCGCCACCGCGGGCGACGACCTGCTGCGCCCGTCGCTGTGCGAGGACGCCCTGCGCCTGGCCCGCGTGCTCTCCGCCCTGATGCCGAAGGAGCCCGAAGTCCACGGCCTCACCGCCCTGCTGGAGTTCCAGGCGTCCCGGCTCGCCGCCCGCACCGGACCGGACGGCGAGCCGGTCCTCCTCAAGGACCAGAACCGCCGCCGCTGGAACCGCATGCTGATCGCCCGCGGCATCGAGGCCCTGGCCCGCACGGACACCGCCGGCACCCCGGGCCCGTACACCCTCCAGGCCGCCATCGCCGCCTGCCACGCCCACGCCTACCGCTACGAGGAGACCGACTGGAAGAGCATCGCCACCCTCTACGCCCTGCTCGCCGCCCGGGCCCCCTCCCCGGTCGTCGAACTCAACCGGGCCGTGGCGGTGTCGATGGCCGAGGGCCCGGCCGAGGCCCTGGAGATCGTCGACGCCCTCGGCGCCGGACCCGCCCTGCGCGACTACCACTTGCTGCCGAGCGTCCGCGGCGACCTGCTCCACCGCCTCGGCCGTACGGCGGAGGCGAGCGCGGAGTTCGCCCGCGCGGCCTCCCTGACGCGCAACGAGCGGGAGCGGGAGCTGCTGCTGCGCAGGGCGGCTCAGAGCGGGTGACCGACCAGCATGGTGGGCGCGCCCCGCACCCGGGTCAGGAACACCGTCGCCGCGTTCGGTCCCTGCGGCTTGACCTTCCGGCGCAACTCCTCCGGCTCGACGGCGGACCCCCGCTTCTTGACGGTGAGGACGCCGACCTCGCGCTGCCGTAGCAGGGCCTTCAGCTTCTTGACGTTGAAGGGGAGTCGATCGGTGATCTCGTAGGGCGTCGCGAAGGGCGTCGGGCGCAGGTCGTCGCCGGTGATGTAGGCGATGGTCGCGTCGATGAGCCCGCCGCCCACCGCCTCGGCGACCTCGGCGACCAGATGGGACCGGATGACGGCGCCGTCGGGCTCGTACAGGTACCGCCCGACGGGCCGGACGGCGGGGTCGGGCAGGCCCCGGCCGAGGAGGGTACGCGGGCCGGGGAGCAGGGTCGCGCGGACGGCGCCCGGCTCGGTGCCGAACCACAGCACCGCCTCCTTGACGTCCCCGCCGTCCGAGATCCACTCGGCCTCGGCGCCCTCCGGCACGGCCTCGTGCGGGATGCCGGGCGCGACCTTCAGGGCGGCGTGCGGGGCCCTGAGGGCCGCCTGGACGGCCCAGGACAGGGGAGGCGAGTACGCCTCGGGATCGAAGATGCGGCCCCGGCCGCCGCGCCGCGCCGGATCGACGAACACGGCGTCGTAACCGGCCGTGTCGACCTCCGTGACGTCCGCCTCGCGCACCTCCATGAGGCCGGCGAGCCCGAGCGCGTCGGCGTTGGCGCGGGCGACGGCCGCCGTCAGGGGGTCCCGGTCCACCGCCAGCACCCGGATCCCGGCCCGGGCCAGCGCGACCGCGTCCCCGCCGATCCCGCAGCACAGGTCCGCGACGGAGGTGACGCCGAGGTCCCGCAGGCGCCCGGCCCGGTACGCGGCCACACTCGCCCGCGTCGACTGCTCGACGCCGTTCGGCGTGAAGAACATCCGCCCCGCGTCCTCGGCGCCGAACTTGGCCTCCGCCCGCTGCCGCAGCCGCGCCTGGCCGAGCGCCGCCGACACCAGGCCGGCGGGGTGGTCCCGGCGCAGCCGGGTGGCGACCGCGAGTTCGTCGGCGGGGGCGGTGCCACGCACCGCGTCGAGGAGGGCGCGGCCCTCGGGGGTGAGGAGGGGAGCGAGGTCGTTCACCGGGTCATTGTGGGCCAGTCGGTGGACGGTGCGCCCGCGGCGGCGGTGTCGGCCGGGTGTCGGAGGGGGTGCCTGGGAGGATCCGACCCCATGCGAGTAGTAGGACAAAATGATAAGAAACGGTCCGTTCGAGGGGCCCGGATCCGCGGCGGAATCGCCGTGCTCGCCGTCGCCGCCATCGCCTCCGGCTGCACCCAGGGCGCCGCGTCCCGCCCGGCCCCCGGCCAGCAGCCCCTCCTGGCACCGCCCGCCCGCGCCCTGGACTCCTACGCCACCAAGCTGCGCGCCACCGCCGCGGCCCGGGCCGCCGCCGCGAAGCGCTGGGGCCTGGCCAAGGTCCCGCTGACAGCCCCCGCCCCGCCCGCGAAGAAGCCGAGGATCACCACCCGCAAGGGCTTCGAGGTCGACGGGCACACCGAACGCGACCTCCCGCCGGTCTTCACCACCGTCCCCACCGAGCAGAAGATCGTCTTCCTCACCATCGACGACGGCGCCGAGAAGGACCCGGCGTTCCTGCGGATGATGACCGAGCTGCGGATCCCGTACACCGCCTTCCTCAGCGACTACCTGGTCAAGGAGGACTACGCCTACTTCAAGCGGATGCGCGACCGAGGGGTCGGCCTGCACAACCACACCCTCCATCACCCCTTCATGCCCGGCCTGTCCTACGCCCGCCAGAAGCGCGAGATCTGCGGCATGCAGGACGTGATCGAGAAGCGCTACGGCACCCGGCCCGACCTCTTCCGGCCGCCCTTCGGCAACTACAACGCCGCCACCCTGCGCGCCGCCAAGGCGTGCGGCATCACGCACGTGCCCCTGTGGAACGAGGAGGTCTTCGTCGACCGCTGGGAGTACCGCGAGTGGGACCGGGACATCCACCCCGGCGACATCGTGCTCAGCCACTTCCGGGGCAAGGAGCACTGGAAGGGCACCATGCCCGACATGATCCGCCGGTTCCTCGACAGGATCACCGCCGAGGGGTACGCGGTGGCCCGTCTCGAGGACTACCTGTGAGGCCCCGGGGCCCGCTGGCCGGGGCGGTGGCGGCCGTCCTCCTGACGGGCTGCGCCCAGGCCGCGGGCCCCTCGGACCGGCCGGCCCCGGGGCCGCCCGGGGCCTTTGCGCCGCTGGTCGTGCGGCACGTCGCCACCGACGACCGGGTCGTCTTCCTCACCTACGACGACGGCGCCGAGCAGGACCCCCGCTTCGTCGACCTGGTCCGTGCGCGGCGGCTCCCGGTCGCCATGTTCCTCACGGACAGCGTGGTCGGCCCGGGCTACGGCCACTTCGCGCGGCTGCAGTCGGTGGGCGCGTCGATCCAGAACCACACCCTCGACCACCGGGCCCTGCGCGGCCTGCCGTACGCCGGACAGCGCGCCGAGATCTGCGGCCAGCAGGACAAGCTGCGCGCCCGCTTCGGCATCCGCCCCCGCCTCTTCCGCCCCCCGCACGGCACGTACGACACGACCACGCTCCGGGCGGCGGCCGGCTGCGGGATCTCGGCGGTGGTGCTGTGGCGGGCGGCGATGGGCGGCGACGGCCGGCTGACCTACACCGGGGGCCCCCACCGCCTGCGCCCCGGCGACATCGTCTCGCTGCCCTCGGACGACCCGACGGGGGTGCCGCTGGTGGAGCGGACACGGCGGCTGCTGGGGGAGATCCGGGAGCGGGGACTGAGGGTCGGCAGGCTCGAGAACTACCTGTGACGCGCCGCGCCGAGCCGTCGGCATTAGCAGTCCGCTTGACCGAGTGCTAATCACGGTCATAGGCTCAGGTCTGGCACTCCCCACTGGAGAGTGCCAACTACGCGACGGGCAGGTCCGGCACCCGCGACGACGGATCCACCTGGTCGCCACCTCAGACAGTTAACCCCGTGAGATCTCCGAAGGGGGAGGTCGGATCGTGACGACCACCAGCTCCAAGGTTGCCATCAAGCCGCTCGAGGACCGCATTGTGGTCCAGCCGCTCGACGCCGAGCAGACCACCGCCTCTGGCCTGGTCATCCCGGACACCGCCAAGGAGAAGCCCCAGGAGGGCGTCGTCCTTGCCGTGGGCCCGGGCCGCTTCGAGAACGGCGACCGTCTGCCGCTCGACGTCAAGACCGGCGACATCGTGCTGTACAGCAAGTACGGCGGCACCGAGGTGAAGTACAACGGCGAGGAGTACCTCGTCCTCTCGGCTCGCGACGTGCTCGCGATCATCGAGAAGTAACCACAACCTCAAAGTTTTTCGAGCTGCGCCCCTGGCCCCCGCGACCACATAAGAAGCCGGGCGCCCGGGGCGCAGTTTCTTTTTGAGAACCCACCGATCCGAGAGGGCTCCCGCTGTCATGGCGAAGATCCTGAAGTTCGACGAGGACGCCCGTCGCGCCCTCGAGCGCGGCGTCAACAAGCTGGCCGACACGGTCAAGGTGACGATCGGCCCCAAGGGCCGCAACGTCGTCATCGACAAGAAGTTCGGCGCCCCCACCATCACCAACGACGGCGTCACCATCGCCCGCGAGGTCGAGCTCGACGACCCGTACGAGAACCTCGGCGCCCAGCTGGTGAAGGAGGTGGCGACCAAGACCAACGACATCGCGGGTGACGGTACGACCACCGCCACCGTGCTGGCCCAGGCGCTCGTCCGCGAGGGCCTGAAGAACGTCGCCGCGGGTGCCTCCCCGGCGCTGCTGAAGAAGGGCATCGACGCGGCCGTCGCCGCCGTGTCCGAGGAGCTCCTCGCCACCGCGCGCCCGATCGACGAGAAGTCCGACATCGCCGCCGTCGCCGGTCTGTCCGCCCAGGACAGCCAGGTCGGCGAGCTCATCGCCGAGGCGATGGACAAGGTCGGCAAGGACGGTGTCATCACCGTCGAGGAGTCCAACACCTTCGGTCTGGAGCTGGACTTCACCGAGGGCATGGCCTTCGACAAGGGCTACCTGTCGCCGTACTTCGTGACGGACCAGGAGCGCATGGAGGCCGTCCTGGAGGACCCCTACATCCTCATCAACCAGGGCAAGATCTCCTCCATCCAGGACCTGCTGCCGCTGCTGGAGAAGGTCATCCAGTCGGGTGCCTCCAAGCCGCTGCTGATCATCGCCGAGGATGTCGAGGGCGAGGCCCTGTCGACCCTGGTCGTGAACAAGATCCGCGGCACCTTCAACGCGGTCGCGGTCAAGGCCCCCGGCTTCGGTGACCGCCGCAAGGCGATGCTGCAGGACCTCGCGGTCCTCACCGGCGCCACGGTCATCTCCGAGGAGGTCGGCCTCAAGCTCGACCAGGCCGACCTGGACGTGCTGGGCTCCGCCCGCCGTGTCACGGTCACCAAGGACGACACGACCGTCGTCGACGGCGCCGGCAACACCGAGGACGTCGCGGGCCGCGTCAACCAGATCAAGGCCGAGATCGAGAACACCGACTCCGACTGGGACCGCGAGAAGCTCCAGGAGCGCCTCGCGAAGCTGGCCGGCGGCGTGTGCGTGATCAAGGTCGGCGCCGCCACCGAGGTGGAGCTGAAGGAGAAGAAGCACCGTCTGGAGGACGCCATCTCCGCGACCCGCGCCGCGGTCGAGGAGGGCATCGTCTCCGGTGGTGGCTCCGCTCTGGTGCACGCCGCCAAGGTGCTCGAGGGCGGCCTCGGCAAGACCGGCGACGAGGCCACCGGTGTCGCCGTGGTCCGCCGCGCGGTCGTCGAGCCGCTGCGCTGGATCGCCGAGAACGCCGGCCTGGAGGGTTACGTCATCACCGCCAAGGTCGCCGAGCTCGACAAGGGCCAGGGCTTCAACGCCGCCACCGGCGAGTACGGCGACCTGGTCAAGGCCGGCGTCATCGACCCGGTGAAGGTCACCCGCTCCGCCCTGGAGAACGCCGCCTCCATCGCCTCCCTCCTCCTCACGACCGAGACCCTGGTCGTCGAGAAGAAGGAAGAGGAGGAGCCGGCCGCCGGTCACGGCCACAGCCACGGCCACTCCCACTGACGTACGTCAGCACTGAGGCCCGGCACCCCAGGGGTGCCGGGCCTTCGCGTTGCCTACCGCTCCAGCCCCTCCAGCGCGCCCAGCTGCTCCATCAGCCCCAGCCGGTCGTACTGCCACCAGCCCTCGGCGATCTTCCCCTCCGGGGTGCACCGGTGGATGGTGCACCCGGTCATGGACACCTGCCGTCCGGTGGCCCGGATGCCCATGAAGTCGCCCGTGTGCCGGCCGTCGATGGCCCAGCGGGTGCACACCAGGTCGCCCTGGGCCAGCTGGTCCTCGATCGTGAACGTGAAGTCGAAGCCGTCGCGCCACATCCGCACCTCGCGCCGCATCGCGTCGATGCCGATCGTGTCCTGCGGGTTGGCGGGATCGTGGTCGTGATAGTCCTCGACGAGCACGTCATTCAGCGTCGGGGCATCGCCCTTCCCGGCTATCTCCTCGAAGAACCGCCGCACGGTCGCCTCGGCCAGCTGGTCGTCCCGCACGACGTCCAGATCGGTGAACGTCGGCGTCTCGTCGCAGAGGGCGACCATGTCCTCGAAGATCCGGCCGGTCTCCGGGAGACTCGAATTCCGCATCGCCTCCTCGTACGACGGGAACTCCACGATCTCGATGAAGTGCGACGCGTCGGACCGGTCCTTGCCGATCACGCTGTGCGTCGCGGTCCGCTTCCCCTTGGTCTGCTCGACCCACGTGTCCATCAGCCGGTTCATCTCGTCGAACCGGCTTGTTCTGCAGTCGATGAGCTGTACGAACGTCATGGCGTCGCCTCCGTCCCCCGAGGGTCCGGTCGAACACCTCCATTGTCCCCGCTCGGCCGGACTCGCGCCCCTACTGCGGCCCGTACTTGCGCCCCGTCCGGGAGCTGAGCCCGCCGAGCATCCCGCGCGGCACCACCTTCGTGACGCCCATCAGCACCTTGTACCGGGGGTCGGGGATCGACACCGTCTTGCCCCGCGCCAGATCGTCCAGGGCGGACGCGACCAGCTTGTCGGCGTCCAGCCACATCCAGCGGGGGATGTTGTCCGTGCCCATCCCGGCCCGCTCATGGAACTCGGTGCGCACGAAGCCCGGGCACAGCGCCATCAGCCGCACGCCGCTGCCGGCCAGGTCGCGCGCCGCGCCCTGGGTGAACTGCACGACCCACGCCTTGGAGGCACCGTAGGTCCCGCGCGGCACGAAGGCGGCGACCGAGGCGACGTTCACCACCCCGCCCCGGCCCCGCTCGCGCATCGCCTCGGCCGCCGCGGACGTCAGCCGCAGCACCGCCTCGCAGTGCACCTTGAGCATCTTCAGCTCGTCGGCCATGGAGACGTCGAGATAGCGGCCCTTGTTGCCGAAACCGGCGTTGTTGATCAGCAGGTCGACGGGGTTCCTGCGGTCGGCGAGCCGGGCGGCCACCGCCTCGATGCCCTCGTCCGTCGCCAGGTCCGCGGTCAGGACCTCCGCCTCGATGCCGTGCCGGTCGTGCAGCTCAGTCGCCTGCTCGCGCAGCCGCTTGGTGTCCCGTGCGACGAGGACGAGGTTGTGTCCGTCGGCGGCCAGCCGCCGTGCGAAGGCGGCGCCGATGCCCGCGGTCGATCCCGTGATGAGAGCCGTTGTCATGACGCAAGATTAGTGACCCGGACCGGGCGAATCCGCTCCCTGCCCGGCTCCTTTCCAGGACCTGCCCACCTCGCCGCCGGACGTCACGTCAGACGCCGTACCGCGACACGTACTTGCGCGCCGCCGCCAGCGACTCCGGGTGCAGCGCCTCGCCCGCCGGCAGCAGCCGCGGCAGCAGCTCCCGCTGTGTGGTGACCGCCCGGAACTGCAGCGCCACCGTCACCTCGTGGTCCGGCCGGTGCAGGATCTCGATCGCGTCGCCCGCCCGCACCTCACCCGGCTCGATCACCCGCAGATACGCCCCCGGCGCCCCCTTCGCCGTGAACCGCTTCACCCACCGCTGCTCACCCAGGTGGCCCTGGAAGGTACGGCAGGGGATGCGCCCGCACGTCACCTCCAGCACCAGCTCCGGGCCGACCCGCCAGCGCTCCCCGATCAGGGCGCCGGACACGTCCAGGCCGCTGGTCGTGAAGTTCTCGCCGAAGGCACCGCTCGCCAGCGAACGCCCCAGTTCGCGCTCCCACTCGTCCAGGTCCTCACGCGCCATCGCGTACACGGCCTGGTCGTCCCCGCCGTGATGCCGCGTGTCGCATATGTCGTCCCCGGCCAGCCCGCTCGCCCCGGTCCCCTTCGGCCCCGGCGCCGCCACCCGCACCGGCGCGTCGGTCGGCCGCTTGTCGATCGCGGTCACACCCTCGGGGTGGTCCGTGTAGGGCACCGCCGTCCGGCGGCCCAGATTCACAGAGAGAAGCTTCATGGCGGCACGGTAGGCGAAGCAGGGTCAAAGCTTCAGCGCATTTAGGAGCGCCTGATCAAAGCCTCGCTTATCCTTGTGGGGTGATCGAGGCCCGACATCTGCGCGTACTGCGCGCCGTCGCCACCACCGGCTCCTTCTCCGCGGCGGGGCGCGAACTGGGCTGCACCCAGCCCGCCGTCAGCCAGCAGATGAAGGCGCTGGAGGCGTCCGTCGGCACCCCCCTGCTGATCCGCAGCGGCCGCGAGATGCGGCTGACCCAGGCGGGCGAGGCCCTCGTCCGGCACGCGGTCGGCATCCTCGCCGGACTCACCGCCGCCGAGGAGGAGGTCGCCGCCATCGCGGGCCTGCGCGCCGGCCGGGTCCGTCTGGTCTCCTTCCCCAGCGGCAGCTCCACCCTCGTCCCCACCGCCCTCGCCGCCCTGCGCGCCGCGCACCCCGGCACCCGGGTCTCCCTGGAGGAGGCCGAGCCGCCGAGGTCCGTGGAACTGCTCCGCGAGGGCGACTGCGACCTGGCCCTCGCCTTCCGCTACGAGGGCGCGGCCCAGGAGGGCGAATGGGACGACCTCGTGGTCCGGCCCCTGCTCACCGACCGCCTGGTCGCCCTGGTCCCGGAGCGGCACCGGCTCGCGCGGGCGCGGTCCGTGGCGATCGGCGACCTCGCCGCCGAGCCCTGGATCGCCGGATGCCCGCGCTGCCGCGGTCAGTTGGTCGAGGTGTGCGAGGGCGCCGGCTTCACCCCGCGCATCGACTTCGCCACCGACGACTATCCGGCGGTGGTCGGCCTGGTCGGCGCGGGCCTGGGCGTGGCGGTCCTGCCCCAGTTGGCGGTGGAGTCGGTACGCCCGCGCGGTGCACGCACGGTGACACTGGAACCGGCGGTGCGCCGGGAGATCGTCGCCCTCACCCTGCCCGACCTCGCCCAGGTGCCGGCGGTGACGGCGACGCTGGAGCAGCTGGCGCGGGCGGCGAACCGTCAAGTGCGGGACACGAACAGCGAGTCGGGGCGCACGAAGTAAGGGCACGCCTGCGCGTGCCCCAGCTGTGAAGAAACGTTCCTTCAGTTGTTCGAGGCGGTGTGCCCGCCGCCGGTCGACGCCGACACCAGCCGGTGGCGCGCCCGCCCCATGAGCTCCTCGCGCTCGTCCTCGGTCAAGCCGCCCCATACGCCGTACGGTTCGCGCACCGCCAGCGCGTGCGCCGCGCACTGGGCACGGACGGGGCATCTCATACAGACCTCTTTGGCCGAGTTCTCACGAGCACTCCGGGCCGCACCGCGTTCGCCCTCCGGATGGAAGAAGAGCGAACTGTCGACCCCGCGGCAGGCAGCCAGGAGCTGCCAGTCCCACAGGTCCGCGTTCGGTCCGGGAAGGCGGGAGAAATCTGCCATTGCGTGACCCCTTGTAGCCGTTCTGGGCGGATACGGTGTCTACGACCGTACATCTATGATCTAAGTAGATGAAAATATGACTCATTGCGAATCTAGCCTCAGACACCAGGAAATGGGAAGAAAAAGGTCTGAATGGGGCATGGCTTGTGATGAAAGCTTGAGGGTCTGCCGTGCATGTCTGCACCGTGTCCGACCCCTCACGTAGAGTGCCGAAGACGGCGCACGGCCCCGTAACTCTTTCGAGTGACCGTCGTTGAGAGTGCGGATGCGGTTGAAACAACAAGCGCTCGGGCAGGCGTCCGAGACGGTCGACCGCACAGGTGACGATTTCGTACCAGCCTGGAGGCTCAAGGTGACGTGCATCAGCTGCGGAGGGCGGCCATGACATCCGTCCTCGTCTGCGACGACTCCCCGCTTGCCCGAGAGGCACTCCGCCGCGCGGTCGCGACCGTGCCCGGTGTGGAGCGTGTGACGACGGCGGCCAACGGCGAGGAAGTCCTCCGCCGCTGGGGCGCCGACCGCTCGGACCTGATTCTGATGGACGTACGCATGCCCGGTCTGGGCGGCGTCGAGACCGTGCGGCGGCTGCTGTCCGCCGACCCCGGGGCGCGCATCATCATGCTCACCGTCGCCGAGGACCTGGACGGCGTGGCCCTCGCGGTCGCCGCCGGCGCGCGGGGTTATCTGCACAAGGACGCCTCGCGCGCCGAGCTGCGCGCGACGGTGACCCAGGCGCTGGCCGACCCGACCTGGCGGCTCGCCCCGCGTCGGCTGCGCTCCGCGGAGATGGGCGCCGCGCCCACGCTCACCGCGCGGGAGATCCAGGTGCTGGAGGGCATGAGCCACGGCCGGTCCAATGCCGAGATCGGGCGTGAGCTGTTCCTCTCCGAGGACACCGTCAAGACGCACGCCCGGCGCTTGTTCAAGAAGCTCGGTGCCTCTGACCGGGCGCACGCTGTGGCGCTCGGGTTCCGATGGGGCCTGGTTCGCTGAGAACTCGGTCGTGCTCGCCCTCGCCTCGGTGCAGGTCGGCTGTGGCTGGTCGCGCAGTTCCCCGCGCCCCGTTTGGGGCGCGGGTGCTCGTTTCGTCGCGGATGCCGCATCCTTGAGTTGTGGAGTCTCTCGGGGACAAGTCGGTCGAGCGGAAGGGGAGGGCGCAGGAGATGAGTTCCGGCGCACCTGCTCATAACGCTTCGGTGCACAACATGGGACGCGGTGCCGCGGACCGCGGCGCCGCAGGGCACCATGGACCGATGCGCGACGACGAGGCGGCCACTGCCGCAGGGGCGATCGGTGCACTCGTCCATCGCGCTGTCGACGGGGACGAGCAGGCCACGCATGACCTGCTCGCCCATGTCCACCCCCTCGCCCTGCGCTACTGCCGCACCCGGCTGTCCCGGCTGCCCGGAGACGCCCGGCACTTCGTGGAGGACCTCGCGCAGGAGGTCTGCGTGGCCGTCCTGCTCGCGCTGCCGCGCTACCGGGACACCGGCCGCCCCTTCGAGGCGTTCGTCTTCGCCATCGCCGCGCACAAGGTCGCCGACCTGCAGCGGGCGGCCATGCGCCACCCCGGATCGACCGCGGTCCCCTCCGACGAGATGCCGGAGCGCCCCGACGACTCCCTCGGCCCCGAGGAGCGCGCCCTGCTCAGCAGCGACGCCGAATGGGCCAAGAAACTCATGGCCAACCTGCCCGAGAACCAGCGTGAGCTGCTGCTGCTGCGGATCGCGGTGGGGCTGACCGCGGAGGAGACGGGCCAGATGTTGGGAATGTCACCCGGAGCGGTGCGGGTGGCCCAGCACCGGGCCCTGAGCAGGCTGCGGGCGCTGGCGGAGCAGTAATCCGCCCTTTCTTGAACAGGCGTCCCCTCGATTCCGTACGAACATACGAAGCCCGAGGTCGGTCAGGACCGTGGAATTTGCTAGCCGTGCTTCCCGTTAGCATGGACATCCGCACCGATCAAGGCCATTTGGGGAAGGTGTCATGACTGCCAACGTCGACGGAGTGCCCGCCAAATTCGCGACACTCGGGCTGACCTACGACGATGTGCTGCTGCTGCCGGGCGCGTCCGACATGGCGCCCGACGACATCGACACCGCCTCGTACGTCTCCAAGAACGTCCGGGTCAACATCCCGCTGCTGTCCGCCGCCATGGACAAGGTCACCGAGTCGCGCATGGCGATCGCGATGGCCCGCCAGGGCGGCGTCGGCGTACTGCACCGCAATCTCTCCATCGAGGACCAGGCCAACCAGGTCGACCTGGTGAAGCGCTCCGAGTCCGGCATGGTGGCCGACCCCATCACCGTGCACCCGGACGCTACGCTCGCCGAGGCCGACGCGCTGTGCGCCAAGTTCCGCATCAGCGGTGTGCCGGTCACCGACGGGGAGAAGAAGCTCCTCGGCATCGTCACCAACCGTGACATGGCCTTCGAGACGGACCGCTCCCGCCGGGTCCGCGAGGTCATGACCCCGATGCCGCTGGTCACCGGCAAGGTCGGCATCTCCGGCGTGGAGGCCATGGAGCTGCTGCGCAAGCACAAGATCGAGAAGCTGCCGCTGGTCGACGACGCGGGCGTCCTCAAGGGCCTGATCACGGTCAAGGACTTCGTCAAGGCGGAGAAGTACCCGAACGCCGCCAAGGACGCCGAGGGCCGCCTGCTGGTCGGCGCCGCGGTCGGCGTGGCCGGGGACGCCTTCGAGCGCGCCCAGGCCCTCGTCGAGGCCGGTGTCGACTTCATCGTCGTGGACACCGCGCACGGCCACTCCCGGCTGGTCGGCGACATGGTCGCCAAGATCAAGTCGAACTCCGCCGGCGTCGACGTCATCGGCGGCAACATCGCCACCCGGGACGGCGCCCAGGCGCTGATCGACGCCGGTGTGGACGGCATCAAGGTCGGCGTCGGCCCCGGCTCGATCTGCACCACCCGGGTCGTCGCCGGCATCGGTGTCCCGCAGGTCACCGCCATCTACGAGGCGTCCCTCGCCGCCAAGGAGGCCGGGATCCCGGTCATCGGCGACGGCGGCCTGCAGTACTCGGGCGACATCGCCAAGGCCCTGGTCGCGGGCGCCGACACGGTGATGCTCGGCTCGCTGCTCGCGGGCTGCGAGGAGTCGCCGGGCGAGCTGATGTTCATCAACGGCAAGCAGTTCAAGTCGTACCGCGGCATGGGCTCGCTCGGGGCCATGCAGTCCCGCGGCGACCGCAAGTCGTTCTCCAAGGACCGGTACTTCCAGGAGGGCGTCGCCTCCGACGAGCAGCTCGTGCCCGAGGGTATCGAGGGCCAGGTGCCCTACCGCGGTCCGCTCTCCTCGGTCGTCCACCAGCTGGTCGGCGGCCTGCGCCAGTCGATGTTCTACGTCGGCGGCCGTACGGTCCCCGAGCTCCAGGCGGGCGGCCAGTTCGTCCGGATCACCTCGGCGGGGCTCAAGGAGAGCCACCCGCACGACATCCAGATGACGGTCGAGGCGCCGAACTACAGCCGTAACAAGTAGGCGCGAGCCTCTTCCAGGGCGGCCCCGGAGCACCGGGGCCGCCCTCGCCGTGCCCGTCGGCGATACTGGAAGACGCTGAAACGCATCAGGGAAAGGCCACAGACGTGACTGAGATCGAGATCGGGCGCGGCAAGCGCGGCCGCAGGGCGTACGCCTTCGACGACATCGCCGTCGTCCCGAGCCGTCGTACGCGGGACCCGAAGGAGGTCTCGATCGCCTGGCAGATCGACGCCTACCGCTTCGAGCTGCCGTTCCTGGCCGCCCCCATGGACTCGGTCGTCTCACCGGCCACCGCGATCCGCATCGGTGAGCTCGGCGGCCTCGGCGTGCTGAACCTCGAGGGCCTGTGGACGCGCCACGAGGACCCGCAGCCGCTGCTCGACGAGATCACCGAGCTGCCCGACGAGGCCGCGACCCGCCGCCTCCAGGAGATCTACGCGGCTCCCATCAAGGAGGAGCTGATCGGCGCGCGCATCAAGGAGGTGCGCGACTCGGGCGTGGTCACCGCGGCGGCGCTCTCCCCGCAGCGCACGGCGCAGTTCTCCAAGGCCGTGGTGGACGCGGGCGTGGATCTCTTCGTCATCCGCGGTACGACGGTCTCCGCGGAGCACGTATCGGGCTCGCACGAGCCGCTGAACCTGAAGCAGTTCATCTACGAGCTCGACGTCCCGGTGATCGTCGGCGGCTGCGCCACGTACACCGCGGCCCTGCACCTGATGCGCACCGGTGCGGCGGGCGTCCTGGTCGGCTTCGGCGGCGGCGCGGCGCACACCACGCGCAACGTCCTCGGCATCCAGGTCCCGATGGCCACCGCGGTCGCCGACGTGGCCGCGGCCCGCCGCGACTACATGGACGAGTCCGGCGGCCGGTACGTCCACGTCATCGCGGACGGCGGCGTGGGCTGGTCCGGCGACATCCCGAAGGCGATCGCCTGCGGCGCGGACGCGGTGATGATGGGCTCCCCGCTGGCCCGGGCCACCGACGCGCCCGGCCGCGGCCACCACTGGGGCATGGAGGCCGTGAACGAGGAGCTGCCGCGCGGCAAGAAGGTCGACCTCGGCACGGTCGGCACCATCGAGGAGGTCCTGACGGGCCCGTCGCACACCCCCGACGGCTCGATGAACCTCTTCGGCGCGCTGCGCCGGGCCATGGCCACGACCGGGTACAGCGAGCTGAAGGAATTCCAGCGGGTCGAGGTCACGGTGGCCGACTCGCAGCACAAGCGGTAGGTCGTACGGTGTCCGAAGGGCCGGTCATCCCGAGGGGTGACCGGCCCTTCCCATGACCTTCTTCACAGCCGGTGCGCCGCCCCCGTGGGCGTGGCCCCCCGGGTGTCGAGCAGCAGCTGTGCCTTCACCGACAGGCCCTGGAGGTCGTACGTCCGGTGCTGCTGGAGCAGGATGGTCAGGTCCGCGTCGGCCGCTGCCTCGTAGAGGGAGTCCGCGCGCGGGACCGGGCGGTCCAGGACGTTCCAGGAGGGGATGTGCGGGTCGTGGTAGCTGACGGAGGCGCCGAGGCTCATCAGGCGGACGGCGATCTCCTCGGCCGGGGTGGACTGCTGGTCGGCGAGGTCCGCCTTGTAGGTGACCCCGAGCAGCAGGACGCGGGCCCCGCGCGCCGATTTGCCGTGCTCGTTGAGGAGGGTGGCCGCGCGCTGGATGACGTAGCGCGGCATCTGGCTGTTGACCTGCTGGGCCAGTTCGACCATGCGCAGGGTGCGGCCGGTGTGGCCGGTCAGGTCCTGGGGGACGGCGTGGCCGCCGACGCCCGGGCCGGGGCGGAAGGAGTGGAAGCCGAAGGGCTTGGTCTCCGCGCAGCGGATGACGTCCCACAGGTCGACGCCCATGTCGTGGCAGAGGGCGGCCATCTCGTTGACGAGGGCGATGTTGACGTGCCGGAAGTTGGTCTCCAGCAGCTGCACCGTCTCCGCTTCTCGCGGGCCACGCGCGCGTACCACCTTGTCGGTGAGGCGTGCGTAGAAGGCCGCCGCCGACTCGGTGCACGCGGGAGTCAGGCCGCCGATCACCTTCGGTGTGTTGGCGGGGGTGAAGTCGCGGTTGCCGGGATCCACTCGGCTGGGGGAGTAGGCCAGGTGGAAGTCGCGGCCCGCGCGGAGCCCCGAGCCCTCCTCCAGCAGCGGGCGCAGGACGTCCTCGGTGGTGCCCGGGGGCACCGGTGACTCCAGGATCACCGTGGTGTGCGGGCGCATGCGCCCGGCCAGCGTGCGGGCGGCCGTCTCGACCTGGGTGAGGTCCAGGCCGCCGTCCGCCCCGCGCGGGGTGGGCGCGCAGATGACGGCGGTGCGCACCCGGCCCAGTTCGGCCGGGCTGGTGGCGTGCCGGAAGCCCGCCGCGAGCATGCGGCGCACCTCCGCGGGGCTGAGCGAGCCGGGTTCGGGCCCGGTGCGGTAACCGAGCGTGGAGATGCCGACGGCCACGGCGGCCTGGGCCAGGGGCAGGCCGTACGGGCCGAGTCCGATGACGGCGAGATCTGCGGGCATGGCGTGGGCCGTCCTTCCCAGTAACCGAAGCGGGACAGGTGCGCAAGCCCTGTGGACAGGACGGGCGAGCGCAATGTCAGACTAGGAGTAAATATGACCGAAATACGGGATTGATCCTGTGTGTCTTCCCGGCGGGCGGGCAACACCCGGCGGACAGATCCGTGAAGGTTGTCCACAGGCTGGGGGCGACTGGTGGCTGAAGTCGGGCAAGCCGGTCAGACTTTGGGCATGGGGGACAGGACCGGGCTTCGCCCACCGGTGCGGCCGGGACGACCTACAGCGGGAGGCAGCGGTGAGGACAGCGACACTGGGGCCGGCGCAACGCGCCGAGTCGCTCGCGGCAATGGCCGAGCGCGAACTGGATCTGCTGGTCGTGGGCGCCGGAGTGGTCGGCGCGGGCACCGCGCTCGACGCGGCGACCCGGGGCCTGTCCACCGGACTGGTCGAGGCGCGTGACTGGGCGTCGGGCACGTCGAGCAGGTCCAGCAAGCTGATCCACGGCGGCCTGCGCTATCTGGAGATGCTCGACTTCACGCTCGTGCGCGAGGCGCTCAAGGAGCGCGGCCTGCTGCTGGAGCGGCTCGCCCCGCACCTGGTGAAGCCGGTGCCGTTCCTGTACCCCCTTCAGCACCAGGGCTGGGAGCGGCTGTACGCCGGTTCCGGCGTCGCCCTCTACGACGCCATGTCGATGGCCCGCGGCCACGGCCGGGGCCTGCCCATGCACCGTCACCTGAGCCGCCGTCACGCCCTGCGGGTGGCGCCCGCCTTGAAGAAGGACGCGCTGGTCGGCGCCCTGCAGTACTACGACGCCCAGATGGACGACGCCCGGTACGTCGCCACCCTGGTCCGCACCGCCGCCGCGTACGGCGCCCAGGTGGCCAACCGCGCGCGGGTGACCGGATTCCTGCGCGAGGGCGAGCGGGTGGTCGGCGCCCGGGTGCAGGACGTCGAGGCCGGCGGGGAGTACGAGGTCCGCGCCAAGCAGATCGTCAACGCCACCGGTGTGTGGACCGACGACACCCAGGCCATGGTGGGGGAGCGGGGGCAGTTCCATGTGCGCGCCTCCAAGGGCATCCACCTGGTCGTGCCCAAGGACCGCATCCACTCCGGGACCGGTCTCATCCTGCGGACCGAGAAGTCCGTGCTGTTCGTCATCCCCTGGGGGCGGCACTGGATCATCGGCACCACGGACACCGACTGGGACCTCGACAAGGCGCACCCGGCCGCGTCCAGCGCCGACATCGACTATCTGCTGGAGCATGTGAACTCCGTGCTCGCCGTGCCGCTCACCCGGGACGACGTGCAGGGCGTGTACGCGGGGCTGCGGCCGCTGCTGGCCGGTGAGTCGGACGCCACCAGCAAGCTGTCGCGCGAGCACACCGTGGCCCATCCGGTGCCGGGGCTCGTCGTCGTGGCGGGCGGGAAGTACACGACGTACCGGGTGATGGCCAAGGACGCCGTTGACGAGGCGGTGCACGGGCTGGACATGCGGGTCGCGGAGTGCGTCACCGAGGACGTCCCGCTGCTGGGCGCGGAGGGCTACCGGGCGCTGTGGAACGCGCGGGCGCGCATCGCCGCCCGGACGGGGCTTCATGTGGTGCGCGTGGAGCACCTGTTGAACCGCTACGGCGCGCTGGCGGAGGAGGTGCTCGACCTCATCGCCGCGGACCCCTCGCTGGGCGAGCCGCTGCGGGCGGCCGAGGACTATCTGCGCGCCGAGGTGGTGTACGCCGCCTCGCACGAGGGCGCACGGCACCTGGACGACGTGCTGACCCGGCGGACCCGTATCTCCATCGAGACCTTCGACCGCGGCACCCTCAGCGCCCGCGAGGCGGCCGAGCTGATGGCGCCGGTCCTCGGCTGGGACAAGGACCACATCGAGCGGGAGATCCAGCACTACGAGAAGCGGGTGGAGGCGGAGCGGGAGTCGCAGCGGCAGCCGGACGATCTGACCGCGGACGCGGCGCGGCTGGGGGCGCCGGACATCGTGCCGCTGTAGCCCTTCGCTCGCCCTTGCGCCGGCCCTTGCTTGCGCCGGCCCTTGCGTTCGCCCTTTTTCGTGCACCTCTTTGTTCACTCGAACGAGTGGCGGGAGCGGGGATCTTCGCCCGGAACCCGGCCGTTCTACCGGGTGCGGGGGCAGAACTCGGCGGTGAGCAGCCGGGGTTCGAGACCGGGGTCCGTCACCGCCGTCGTGTTCACCCGGTAAGTCAGGACACGGCGTCCGTCGACGGTGGCCGCGGTGCGCACGAAGCTGCCGGAGATGATCCCGTTGTGGCCCCACACCGTGGTGCCGCAGGGCAGCCGCACGGGAAACAGACCCATGCCGTACAGGCCGTGTGCGGCGCGGGTGTCGAGCATCTCGCGCATCCAGTGCGGGGGCAGCAGTTCACCGCCGAGCAGCGCCGCGTAGAAGCGGTTCAGATCGGCGAGCGTGGTCACCAGCTCACCCGCGGCCCCGGCCACCCGCGGGTCGAGCTCGGTGACATCGCGCCCGCCGGAGGTGTAGGCGCGGCCGTGCGGGGAGGGCAGCGAGGTGCGTGATCCGGGAAAGGAGGTGCCGGTCAGCCGCAGTGGAGCGATCAGCCGGCGTTGGGCCTCGGCCGCGTAGGAGCGGCCGGTGACCTGCCGGACGACCAGGCCGAGCAGGACGTAGTTGGTGTTGGAGTAGGCGAATCGGCCGCGGTCGGCCGGGGGGTGGGTGAGCGCGAGGCGGACGGCCTGACGAGGGGAGAGGGGGACCAGGCCCCCGGTGTCGGCGGTGAAGTCGTGCAGGCCGCTGGTCTGGGTGAGCAGGGCACGCAGGGTCAGCGCGCGACCGTCGTGGCCCGCTCCGCGCACCAGGCCCGGCAGGTGCTTGTCCACCGGGTCGGACAGGGACAGCCGGTCTTCGGCGGCCAGTTGCAGGACCACCGTGGCGAGGAAGGTCTTGGTGATGCTGCCCGCCCGGAAGTGGTCGGCGGCGGCGATGCCGGGGCCGGCCTCGGCGTAACGGCTGCCGTCCTCCGCGCGGGAGAGCAGCGCCGCGGCCGGGGCGCCGCCCTGGGTGACCAGCAGCGGAAGCACCGCGTCCGTGGTCGGTGCGGCGGGCACGGAGGAGGTGGACGGGGTGAGCGCCAGCAGGGCCAGGGCCACGGGAACGGCCAGTAGGGTCCGTAGTGGCGGCATGGCGGGACCTCCTTGTCGGGGCCCATGATGCAGGGTGCGGAACGGCCGGTTCCGCCGGGGGCACACCCGACTCCCGGTCCACTTGCGCACCAGCGGCACCCTGGGCGTCGGGCACTTGTCGGGTGAGAGACAATGGAGGCTCTGTCAGGGCGGGTTGCATGAGGGGACGCATGTCGGAGGCGGAGCGGGCGGGAGCATCCCGTCAGGACAACAGCGGTCGTCTCCTCGCCGGGCGGTACCGGCTGGGAGATGTGCTGGGCCGTGGCGGCATGGGTACGGTCTGGCGTGCGCAGGACGAGACGCTGGGCCGGACCGTCGCCGTGAAGGAGCTGCGGTTCCCCTCGAGCATCGAGGAGGAGGAGAAACGCCGGCTGATCACGCGGACGCTGCGGGAGGCCAAGGCCATCGCGCGGATCCGCAACAACAGCGCGGTGACGGTCTACGACGTGGTCGACGAGGACGACCGGCCCTGGATCGTGATGGAGCTCGTCGAGGGGAAGTCGCTCGCCGAGGTCATCCGGGAGGACGGCCTGCTGAAGCCGAGACGTGCGGCGGAGGTCGGGCTCGCGGTGCTCGACGTGCTGCGCTCGGCCCACCGTCAGGGCATCCTGCACCGGGACGTGAAGCCGTCGAACGTGCTGATCGCCGACGACGGCCGGGTCGTGCTCACCGACTTCGGCATCGCCCAGGTCGAGGGCGATCCGTCGATCACCTCCACCGGCATGCTCGTCGGCGCGCCCTCCTACATCTCCCCGGAGCGGGCGCGCGGGCACAAGCCGGGACCGGCGGCCGACCTGTGGTCGCTCGGCGGTCTGCTGTACGCGGCGGTCGAGGGGGTGCCGCCGTACGACAGGGGCTCCGCGATCGCCACGCTCACCGCGGTGATGACCGAGCCGTTGGAGGAGCCGAAGAACGCCGGGCCGCTGCGGGACGTGATCCACGGGCTGCTCACCAAGGACCCGGCGCAGCGGCTCGACGACGCCGGTGCGCGGTCGATGCTGAACGCGGTCATCCATGCCCCCGAGCCCAAGGCGGAGGCGGAGGTGCAGGACGCGACGAAGGCCGTGCCGCTGCCGGCCCAGCCGGAGGCGCCGGCGGACGCCGGGGAGCGGTTGCGGGGGGCGCTGCGTTCCGTGCGCAAGGCCGCCGTCTCGGCGGGGGCCGCGGACGCCTCGCGTGCCGACTCGGGTGGCGCGACGGCCGGTTCGGGCGCGGGCGGCGACGAGCAGCGCGGTGCTGCCGGGGGCAACGGGCAGGGCGGGGGGCGTAGTTCGGGGTGGCCCGTGATGACGCCGCCGGATCTGCCGGCCCGGCCGGCGCCCAGGGCGCCGCTCACCGATGTGGTGCCGCGGCGGACGTTGCTGATCATCGCCGCGGTCGTGGTGCTGGCCGTCATCGGGGTGGTGCTGGCGGTCGCGTTCAGCGGGGACGACGACCCCAAGGGCACCGCGGGCGGTGGGGGCACCAAGTCCTCGGCCGAGGCGAGCGCGAGCGGCGACACCAGGGACGACGAGAGCGGTGCGGCGACGCCGGACGGGCAGGCGAGCCCGTCCGCGTCGACCGGATCGACGCCGAGCGCCAGTGCGAGCGGTTCCGCCGGGGGCGGGGCGGGCTCGGACGGTTCGTCCGGAAGTGGCGGCGGTGTGGCGGTTACGCATGAGGGCAGCCAGGGGTACTCCATCGGGCTGCCCAAGGGGTGGAAGTACCAGTCCACGAGCGCAGCGGGTGACCGGTTCACCGGGCCCGACGGGCAGAAGCTGCTCATCGGCTGGACCACTGAGCCCAAGGACGACCCCGTTGCCGACTGGGAGGCGCAGGAAGGCGCCATGCAGCGCTCCCAGTACCAGCGGATCCGCATAGAGGCGGTGGACTACCGCGACTGGAACACGGCCGATTGGGAGTTCACCTACGTCGACGGGGGTACCAAGTACCGGAGCATCGACCGTGGGTTCGTGGTGGACGACGATCTCGGGTATGGGCTGATGTACACGGCGAAAGCCGCCAATTGGGGTACTGAGCTGCGTAAGGACACATGGCGGACGCTGACGAAGTCCTTCGAACCGGAGTCGTGATCCACCGCGATGATGCGTGGTCACGGTTTGGTGCGTGAGATCTGGCATCCCCTCTTTATGGGTTGCCTACGGCACGTATCGTGAGTGCTTGCGGACCGTACGCATCCAGGTATGCGGCCACAACGGGACGCAAGGCGAACGGATTTGACCAACCGGGCGGCCGGGGGAGGCGTCGTGGACGACTATGCGGGTCGGGTGCTCGCCGACCGCTACCGCCTGCCGCTGCCGCCGTCCGACGAGTACGAACTCACCGAGACGCGCGCCTTCGACACCTACAGCGGACAGGAAGTCCTGGTCCGGCAGGTGCCGTTGCCGGAGGTCGTCGAGGCCGAGGTGCTCGACGCGGAGGGGCTGCCCGACGGTTTCACCGCGCGTGAGCGGGGCGCGGCGCGGCGGCCCGCTCCACGCGGCAGTGCCCGGCGGCCCAGCGATCCGGCCGTGCGGCGGGCGGTGGAGGCCGCGCAGGCCGCGGCCCGCATTCCGGACCATCCCCGGCTGGACCAGGTCTTCGACGTGTTCGCCGAGGGCGGTTCGCTCTGGATCGTCAGCGAGCTGGTGCCGGCGCGACCGCTGGCCGCGCTGCTCGCGGAGAAGCCGCTGACGCCGTACCGGGCGGCCGAGGTCGCCTCCGACGTGCTGATGGCGCTGCGGGTGCTGCACGCGCACGGCTGGGTGCACCGGAACATCACCGCCCGGACCGTGCTCGTCTGCGACGACGGACGGGTGATGCTGACCGGTCTCGCGGTCGGGGCCGCGGAAGAGGCGCTGTGCGGGTACGACCCGGTGCCGGTGGACGATGACGAGGGCGGTGCGGGGGTCGGCGGATCCGGTGGTCCCCCCGGCGGTTCGGTCTCCGTGGAGATGGACCCCGAGGCCGCTCGGCGGGCCGCGATCGAGGCCCGGGAGGCCACTGGGCTGCCCCCGGTCGGCGGACCGGGCGGGCCCGCCGGTCCGATCGGCGCGGGAGCCGGAGCGGCGGGGCCCCGGGCGGTGGAGGCCGGTGGATCCGGCGGATCCGGTGCGTCCGGTGGGTCGGGCGGGCCCGGCGGGGACATCCGGGCGGCGCGGGCCGGGGCGATCGCCGCGTACCGAGCGGGGGCGCGGGCCGCGGCCCGGGTGCAGGAGGCGCAGAACGGCCGAGCCGCGTTGCCGGGCGCCCGCTCGGCCCCCGAGGGCAACGGTGCGCCGCAGCCGCCGTATCCCTCGAACGGGGCCCAGGAGCCGCCGTATTCCTCGGCGAACGGGGCGTCGCAGTCGCCGTACTTCACGGGCGGTGGGGCGCAGCAGCAGCCGTATCCCTCGGCGAACGGGGCGCAGCAGCCGTATCCCTCGGGCAACAGCGCCCAGCAGCCGTATCCGACCGCGAACGGCGCCCAGCAGCCGCCGTATCCCTCGGCCGGTGGGGCCCAGCAGCCGCCGTACCCCTCCGCCGACGGCGCTCACCAGCCGCCCGCCGGGACGCCCGGTCAGATTGCCGATCCGTACGGTGTCCGTGCCGGTTCCTGGCACGGTGCCGCCCCCCGCCCGGGCGCCCCGGGTGTGGCCCCGGAGTCGGCCGGCCGGCCCGGAGTCGAGGCAGGCCCGGGCCGCACGGCGCTGCCCCCGGCCGGGAACGGCCCGCTGATCCCTTCCCCCGGAACCCAGGGCACGGGCGCCCGCCGTCCAGGCTCCGCCGGACGCCCCGCCGGTTCGCCGGGCTCCGCCGGGCACCGATCCGCCGGTGCGCCGGGCTCCGCTGGTCGCCCGTCCGCCGGTTCCCCGGGTCCCGCGGGGCTGCCGCCCGCCGGTGCGCCGGGCTCCGCTGGACGCCCGTCCGCCGGTGCCGCCGGCCACACCGGGATCGCCCCCGTCGTCCCGTCGCCCAGTCGCTGGGACGAGTTGGCCGCTAGCGCCCCCGTGCGCCGGGGGCCCGCCACCGCGCTTGCCGCTGAGCGGGCCCGGCAGGCCCGTATGGCCGTCGTGGGGCCCGTCACCGAGCGGTGGGCGCCCGAGCAGGCCGGTCCGGTGCACGAGAACTGGCAGTTGGCGGCGCCCATCGGCCCGGCCACCGACCTGTGGGCGCTCGGCGCGCTGCTGTTCCGGGCCGTGCAGGGGCACGCCCCGTACCCCGAGGAGTCCACCGCCGAGCTGGTGCAGATGGTGTGCGCCGAGCCGCCCGCCTTCGCGGAGGAGTGCGGCCCGCTCCGACCGGTCGTGGAGTCGCTGCTGCGCCAGGACCCCACCGAGCGGATCGACTTCGAGGAACTGCGCGGCTGGCTGCGCTCCCTCGTGCGGTCCGCGCCCGAGCCGGAGGCCGGGGCGCATGTCGTTGCCGCGCCGCCCGCCGACGCCAGCCGGCTGCCGGTGGTGCGCCGCAGGGGCGAGCTGGTGCGCAGGCGGCGTGCGGGGCTGCCCGCGCACCAGGGACGGCACAAGCGGGCCCGTAAGGAGGAGAGTTCGCCGCGCAGCCTGGGCCGTACGCTGCTCGTGCTGATCCTGCTGCTGATGGCGGGAGCCGTCGCGTACGCCATGCTCTTCATGCCGAAGGCCGAGAGCGGCGGCGCCGAGAACACCGGCCGGGCCGGCGCCACGGGCGAGGTCGGCCAGGCGCCGGAGGCCAGCAGTGAGCCCCGGCCCGACCAGACCTCACCCGGCGAGGAGCCGGAGAAGCCCGGGAACAGCCCTTCGGAGTCGGCGCGTTCGACCGACTCACAGACCACCGGTCCCGATGTCGCCGACGGCTTCACCCTGCGCGCGGACGACGAGGGCTTCCGGGTCGCCGTCGCCAACGGCTGGGACCGGGAGGCGAAGAACGGCCGCGGACAAGTGGTCTACGCGCACGGCGACTTCGAGCTCATCGTCGTACCGGGCCGGGACACCGCGGACGAGTTCGGCGGCGACCCGATGGCGTACCAGCGGGAGGACGAGCCCGAGCTGCAGCCGTACCGGGACTCCAGCTGGGCCACCTCCACCGGTCTGAAGACCATCGAGGTGGGCGGACGGAGCATGGCCGAGGGCCAGTTCACCTGGACCGACGACGAAGGCCGCGAGCGGTTCGTCCGCAACCTCGCCATCCTGATCGACGACCGGTACCACGTCGTGCAGGTGCGCGGTCCGGAGGCGGAGCGGGACGAGGTGACCCGGCTGTTCGAGCAGGCGTCGGCGACGTATCAGGTCACCGGCTGATCGCGCTGCCCGACGCTGGGTGACGGCAACCGTCACAGTGCTGTCTCCGTGTCACCCCGCCGGTTCCCCGGGCGCGGCCCGGTCCCTAATCTGAACCCGTCAAGAACATTGCGGGGCGACGTGAATCAGATGCAGGGCCAGCTCCTCGCGGGGCGCTACCGACTGGCCGAGACCATCGGCAGCGGCGGTATGGGCCGGGTGTGGCGTGCGCACGACGAGGTACTGCACCGGGCCGTCGCCATCAAGGAATTGACCGCCGCGCACTTCGTCTCGGACAGCGACCAGGAGCGGCTCCTCGCCCGCACCCGGGCGGAGGCCCGGGCCGCCGCGCGGATCAACCACTCCGCGGTCGTCACCGTGCACGACGTGCTCGACCACGACGCCCGGCCGTGGATCGTGATGGAGCTGGTCGAGGGCGTCTCGCTGGCCGACGCGGTCAAGGACCGTGGCCGGATCGAGCCGCGCGAGGCCGCCCGGATCGGCCTGTGGGTGCTGCGCGCCCTGCGCGCCGCGCACGCGGCCGGTGTCCTGCACCGCGACGTCAAGCCCGGCAACGTCCTGCTCGCCGACGACGGCCGCGTCCTGCTCACCGACTTCGGCATCGCCCAGATCGAGGGCGACACCACCATCACGCGCACCGGTGAGGTCGTCGGCTCCGTCGACTACCTCGCCCCGGAGCGCATCCGCGGCCACGACCCGGGCCCCGCGTCCGACCTGTGGGCCCTCGGCGCCACCCTGTACACGGCGGTGGAGGGCCGCTCGCCGTTCCGCCGTACCTCCCCGCTCACCACCATGCAGGCGGTGGTCGAGGAGGAGGCCCCGCGGCCCGCGTACGCCGGTCCGCTCGGCCCGGTCGTCGCCGCGCTGCTGCAGAAGGACCCCGCGGTGCGCCCCGACGCGGTCGCGGCCGAGCTGATGCTCGCGGAGGCGGCGGAGGGCCGGCGGCCGAACGCGGCGCAGTTGTACGTGCCGACCCAGCACGCCCGCCCCGGGTCCGGGCCCGAGACGCCCACGACCCCGGAAGCGGCCGCGGCCACGCCGTATCCGCCGCCGAGCGGACCGCCGTACGGGCCTGTCACCGCCAACCAGGCTCCCGCCGCCCCTTCCCGGCGCCGCCGGATGCGTACGCTCGCCCTGGTCGTCGTGCTGGCCGCGCTGGTCGGCGGAGGCACCGTCGTGGCCCTCCAGAAGTGGGACGAGGGGCGCCGGACGAACCGGATGTCACCGTCGCCGAGCCCGACGCCCACGGCCGGGAACAGTGCGAGCGCGAATCCCGACAGCACCGTCCCGGCAGGCTGGGTGCCCGTCGACGACCCGCTCGGTTTCGGCCTCTCCCTGCCCGCGGGCTGGTCGCGGAGCAACTACGAGAAGTCGGGCGACTTCCAGCGGGTCGACTACTCGCCCGACGGCGGCAGGAACCTGCTGCGGATCACCATGGACAGCTCCCCGGACTTCAACGACCCGTATGCTCACCTCGCCGATCTGAGCCAGGTGCTGGGCGGGCGGCTGGTGGACTACACGCAGGTCGGCCTGGAACGCGGTGCCTACCGCGACCGCCCGGGCGCGCGGCTGGAGTACACCTGGACCCAGCTGGCGAAGGACTCGCCCTTCCCGGGTCCGTTCCGCGCCGTCGACCGGATGTATCTCGCCCGCAGCGGCGTCGAGTACGCGATCTACGCGTCCGCTCCCGTCGGCGAGTGGGCCGCCGCGGAGGAGCGGTTCGAGATCGTCCTGCAGAGCTGGCGCGAGGGCTGAGAACCCACCGGGGGCACAGTTTGGCCGGTCAGCGCCGCGGAGCGCGGGCGTCCGGCGCGGCATGATGGGACGTATGGCGACCCACGAGGATCAGGGGGAGGGCGACTTCCGGGTCATCGCGGGCCGTTACCGCCTGGAGGAGCGGATCGGGCGCGGCGGGATGGGCGTGGTCTGGCGGGCCACCGACCAACTGCTCAAACGGCGCGTGGCGGTCAAGGAGTTCCCCTTCGACGAGGGCGACTTCGGATCGCTCACCCCGGGGGCCCTCCGGCGGCGCCGTGAGCGCACGCTCCGCGAGGCACGGACGGTCGCGCGGCTGCGGCATCCGCACATCATCGTCGTGCACGACGTCATCGAGCACGCCGAACGGACGTACATCGTCATGGAGTTGATCGACGGGGGCTCCCTCGACGACCGGATCTCCGGGTACGGGCCGGTCGACGCCGTCGAGGCCGCGCGGATCGGCGCCGACCTGCTGAGCGCGCTGCGCACCGCGCACGAGGCCGGGGTGCTGCACCGCGACATCAAGCCCGCGAACGTCCTCATCGACTCCGGTACCGGCCGGGTCGTGCTCACCGACTTCGGCGTCGCCCGGATCGCGGGGGCCAGCACCCTCACCGAGACCGGCACCTTCGTGGGCTCGCCCGAGTACACCGCGCCCGAGCGGATGTCCGGCGCCAGGACCGGGCCCGCCTCCGACCTGTGGTCGGTGGGGGCGCTGCTGTGCACGGCGGTCAGCGGTGAATCGCCGTTCCGGCGCGACTCGTTGGGCGGCATCCTGCACGCGGTCGTCTTCGACGAGATACGGCCGCCGCCGCAGGCCGCGCCGCTGTTGCCCGTCGTACGGGGCCTGCTGGAGCGCGATCCGCAGCGGCGCCTGGACGCGGCGCGGGCCGAGTGGATGCTGCGGGACTTCCTGGCCACCGGCCGCCCACCGGGACCGGCGCCGGCCCCGTCGGTCTGGCGCTCCCGACGGGGCGTGCTGGTGAGCGTGCTGCTGGTGGCCGCGGTGGCGGTGGCGGGGGTGTCGGCGGTGGCGCTGCTGGTGAAGGGGGAGGGGAACGGACCCGTACCGCCCCCGTCGAGCACCGGCCCGCGGCCCTCGGTGAGCACGTCCGTCTCGCCCTCGGTCACCCCTTCACCGACGCTGTCCCCCCGCGCGTACATAAATGGGAGATAAGCCCCGCCCCGGGTCACGGGTCTGCTACCGGACAGTGTTCGAGGTGGAACGCGGGGCCCCGGGCGCGATATGGATGGACGCATGAGCAGCAACGGGGGAGCCCCTTACGGATCCGACGAGCCAACCAGTTTTGGTCTGCAACCGCCGAGACCGGCCGCGGCCGTGCCGCACGCGGCCCATGGGCCGCACCTGGGCCACGGTCCGCACCCGGGCCAAGATCCGCAACCGGACCGTGTGCCGCATCCCGGCAACCCCTACGCGACGCCCACCCAGGTCGTCCCGGAGCAGCCTCGGCCCGCGCAGGATCCGGGCGCCGGGCGCCTGATCGGCGGCCGGTACCGGCTGCTGAGCAAACTGGGGCACGGCGGCATGGGCACCGTGTGGCGGGCCAAGGACGAGACCGTGGGCCGCGAGGTGGCCGTCAAGGAGCCCCGCATCCCGGACCACCTTCCCGAACGCGAACGCGCCAACGCCTTCGAGCGGATGCGCCGCGAGGCCCGCGCCGCGGCCGGGCTCGACCACCCGGCCGTCGTCAATGTGTACGACGTCGCCGTGGTGGACGGCCGGCCCTGGATCGTCATGGAGCTGGTGCAGGGCCGTTCGCTGGGCGACGTCCTCCAGGAGGGCACCCTCGGCGCCCGCGAGGCGGCCCGCATCGGCCTCGACGTGCTCGGCGCACTGGAGGCCGCGCACGCGGCGGGCATCCTGCACCGGGACGTGAAGCCCGACAACGTGCTGCTCGGGCGGCACGAGCGCGTCGTGCTCACCGACTTCGGCATCGCCCAGATCGAGGGCGAGACCAATCTGACCGACACCGGCGGCTTCGTCGGCTCGCCCGAGTACATCGCCCCCGAACGCGTGCTGGGCCAGCGGCCGGGCCCCGCGAGCGACCTGTGGTCCCTCGGTGTGGTGCTGTACGCGGCGACGGAGGGCGTCTCGCCGTTCCGCCGCAGCAACACCCCGGCCACGCTGCAGTCGGTCCTCAACGCCACCCCGGCCGCGCCCGCCTCCGCGCAGGGCCCGCTCGCCGAGGTCATCACCGGGCTGCTCCAGAAGGACCCGGCCCGCCGTCCCGACGCCGCGCAGACGCGGGCGCTGCTGGAACGGGCCGCCGACCCGCCGGTGCAGGCGCCGACGCAGGTCGTCCCGTTCGGGATGGCCGAGGGCGGGATGGCCGGGGGCGGTGCGGCCGAGGGCGGGGTCCGCGTCGGCCGTAAGACCCTGATCGGCGTCGTCGCGGCGGTCGTGGCGATGGCGCTGGCGGCCGTGTTCGTCGTGATCGCCGACCCGTTCGCGGACGAACAGCCGCCGGACCCCTGGGCGCAGCGAGCGCACGCCGACCTGGGTGTGACGCTGAGCGTGCCCAAGGAGTACCGGGTGGGCAAGCCGGACGCCGACGACACCGACAAGAACTGGGTGACGTACACCGACTGGAGCGGCGGCATCTGGGTCGGCGTGAACGTGGCCAGGAAGTCCGAGGACACCTCGGGGACCATCAAGAACACCGCCGCCGCCGAGATGTACGACGACAACGAGAAGTTCAAGACCACCGGCGACTACAACCTCGGCATGCCCGAGGACCCCAGGACCGATCCCGCGGAGACCCGGTACAAGGGCGAGAAGGCGGCCGAGAACACGGTCCGGTACATCACGACCGACACCCAGAACCCGCGCCCGCGCGAACTGCGGATCTTCTACTACAAGACGTCCAAGGACGACATGTACAAGGTGACGATCAGCTACCCGGGCAAGGGCGACTTCACCGAGCGGGGCCGCGAGGTGGCGAGGAACGTGATCGAGAAGCTGGAGATCAATCCGCTGTGACGCGGCTGGTGGGCGGACGGTACCGGCTGGTCGAACGCATCGGCTCCGGCGGTATGGGCACGGTGTGGCGCGCGCACGACGAACTCGTCGACCGTGAAGTCGCCGTGAAACAACCGCGGTTGCCCGGCGAACCCGAGGACGAGGCGTACCAGCGGGCCGCCCACCGGCTCTACCGTGAGGCCCGGGCCGCCGCCCGCGTCGACCATCCGTCCGCCGTCGCCATCCATGACGTGGTCGTCGAGGAGGACGGACTGCCCTGGATCGTCATGGAGTTGGTGCGCGGCGAGTCCCTGCACGAGCGGCTCAGGGGCGGCCCGCTGGAGCCCGCCGAAGCCGCCCGGACCGGCCTCGCCGTCCTCGGCGCCCTGCGCGCCGCGCACTCCGTCGGCATCGTGCACCGGGACGTCAAACCGGCCAACGTCCTGCTCGGCCCGCACGACCGGGTCGTCCTCACCGACTTCGGCATCGCCCACATCCAGGGCGAGGAACCCCTCACCGCCACCGGGGAGTTCGTCGGCTCCCTGGAGTTCATCGCCCCCGAGCGGATGTCCGGCCGCACCGCGGGCCCCGCCTCCGACCTGTGGTCCCTCGGCGTCCTCCTCTACGCCGCCGTGGAAGGCTGGTCCCCCTTCCGCCGTACGACGATGGAGTCCACGCTCGCCGCGATCCTCGCCGTCGATCCGCCCGCGCCGAAACGAGCCGGCGCCCTCGGCCCGCTCCTCGTCCGGCTGCTGGCCAAGGACCCGGCCGAACGCCCGGACGCGCAGGACACCGCGAAGGCGCTGGAGGCGCTGGAGGCGGTGGTCCCCGAGCAGGCCCGGGAGCCGGCACCCCAGGACGCCTCGGGGCTGGCGGAGTTCGGGGACGACATCAGGACGATGCGGCTGGCCGCGGACGAGGCCACCTCCGCCGAGCCGATACCCGCCGAGCCGATACCCGTAGGACCGCCCCAGCCCCCGCCCCAGCCCCCGCCGACCCGGCGCCGCCCGCTCCTGCGCCGCCCCCTCCCGCTGGCCGTCCTGGGCGTCCTCCTGGCCGGCTCCTGCTGGCTGGGCATCGCCCTGCTCGCCGGACCCGACAGCGGCGCGGCCCCCAGGAACACCGCCGCCCGCAAACCGGCGCCCAGTGCCGGCGCCACCGGCGACACCTGGGCCGCGCACACCGAGAAGGCCATGCACGCCACCCTCGCCCTCCCCGCCGGGTACGAGGAGTTCGCCCGCCAGGGCACCGACGCCGTCCAGCCCCGCATGGTCGAGTACGCGGACCCGGACGGCGCCGTACAGGTCCGCTTCACCCTCTGGGACAAGGCCCCCAGCGCCCCCCTGATCCAGGCGGAGCAGCACGCGGCGACCTGGGACTTCTACGGCGGTGCCAGTACGCGGTACACCCACACCAGCCTCAAGGGCTGGGAGGCCGTGCAGTCGGACAGCACCTTCGGAGACAAGGACGCCCGCCGCCGCGTCATGGAGATCTTCGTCCGCACCGACGACGGCCGGCTGTACGAGCTGCGGGTGGAGATGCCCAAGGGCACGGCCGAGGAGAAAGAGGGCACGGCGGTTTTCAAGAGCGCGCGCGACCGGCTCAAGATTTCCCCAACGCCCTGATCAGCGCGTTTGTTGCCAGTGGACGCTGGCGGGATGTGTGCACTCGGTGAATCCCCGTTACCGACGGGTACACAAAGGCTCCGCCGCGGCATACCCTGCGCGTCATGACGGACTCGCAGGCCCCGGCACAGACCGGCACGAATCCCCTCGCCCCCGCCCCGGAGGGCGTCCGCACCGCGGCCGACGTGGTGACCCCCGAGCTGGTCGCCCAGCTCACCAAGGGCGTGACCGGATCGGGCCGCACCGCCAACCACACGCCGTTCACCGGCGAGAAGCTGGCGGACCTGCCGGAGTCCACGCCCGAGGACGTGGAGAAGGCGTTCGCCGCGGCCCGCGCCGCCCAGGCGATCTGGGAGCAGACCCCGGTACGCGAGCGCGCCGCGGTCCTGCTGCGCTTCCACGACCTGGTGCTGGCCCGCCAGGCCGAGGTCCTCGACCTGATCCAGCTGGAGACCGGCAAGGCCCGGCTGCACGCCCACGAGGAGGTGCAGGCCGTCGCCGTCGCGGCCCGCCACTACGGCCGCCGGGCCGCCGCGTACCTCAGGCCCAAGCGGCACACCGGTGCCATCCCGGCCCTCACCAAGGTGACCGAACTGCGCCACCCGCGCGGGGTCGTGGGCCAGATCGCGCCCTGGAACTACCCGCTGGAGCTGTCCGTCGGCGACGCCCTGCCGGCCTTCGTCGCGGGCAACGCCGTCGTCATGAAGCCGGACACGGAGACCTGTCTGACCGCCCTGTGGGCCCGTGACCTGCTCGTCGAGGCCGGTCTGCCCGCCGAGGTGTTCCAGGTGGTGCTCGGCGACGGACCGGTCGTCGGACCCGAGGTCGTCAAGCGCGCCGACTACGTCTCCTTCACCGGCTCCACCCGCACCGGCCGCGAGGTCGCCCAGGGTGCCGCCGCCCGGCTGGTCGGCGTCTCCCTCGAACTCGGCGGCAAGAACGCGATGCTGGTCCTTGAGGACGCCGACATCGAGAAGGCGTCCGCCGGCGCCGTCCGCGCCTGCTTCTCCTCCGCCGGCCAACTGTGCATCTCCATCGAGCGGTTGTACGTCCACGAGTCGATCGCCGACGCCTTCCTGGAGCGCTTCGCCGCCCGCACCAAGGCCATGCGCCTCGGCCGCTCCCTCGCCTACGGCGCCGACATGGGCTCCCTGGTCGGCGAGCGCCAGCTGGAGACCGTCAAGCGGCACGTGGAGGAGGCCGTCGCCAAGGGCGCCACTCTCGTCGCCGGCGGTGTGGCCCGCCCGGACATCGGCCCGTACTTCTTCGAGCCGACCATCCTCGACGGCGTCGAGGCGCCCATGGCGGTGTGCACCGAGGAGACCTTCGGCCCGGTCGTCTCCGTCTACCGCTTCACCAGCGAGGACGAGGCGATCGAGCACGCCAACGCCACGCCGTACGGCCTCAATTCCTCGGTCTGGACGAAGGACGGCCGCCGGGGCCGCGCGGTCGCCGCCCGGCTGCGCACCGGCACGGTCAACGTCAACGAGGGCTACGCCCCCGCCTACGGCAGCGTCCAGTCGCCGATGGGCGGCATGAAGGACTCGGGCCTCGGCCGCCGCCACGGCTCCGAGGGCATCCTCAAGTACACCGAGGCCCAGACGGTGGCCCACCAGCGCCTGCTGCCGATGGCGCCGTCGCTGGGCATGGACGACGAGAAGTACGCCCGGTTCATGAGCAGGAGCCTGCGGCTGATGAAGGCCTTCCGGTTCCGGTAAAGGGGAGAACGCGTGAGCAAAGACGCTTACGACTACGACGTCATCGTCGTCGGATCCGGCTTCGGCGGTTCGGTGACCGCCCTGCGCCTGACGGAGAAGGGCTACACGGTAGGTGTCCTGGAAGCGGGCCGCCGCTTCACCCCCGACACCCTCCCGAAGAACTCCTGGGACCTGAAGAACTACCTCTGGGCGCCGAAGCTGAGGATGTTCGGCCTCCAGCGCATCCATCTGCTCGGCAACGTCATGGTGCTGGCCGGCGCGGGCGTCGGCGGCGGCTCGCTGAACTACGCCAACACCCTCTACGTACCGCCGAAGCCGTTCTTCGACGACCCGCAGTGGCGGCACATCACCGACTGGCAGGAGGAGTTGAAGCCGTATTACGACCAGGCCCAGCGGATGCTCGGCGTCCGGCTCAACCCGACCATGACGCCCTCCGACGTCCATCTGAAGGCCGCGGCCCAGCGCATGGGCGTCGGGGACACCTTCCACATGGCCCCGGTCGGCGTCTTCTTCGGTGACGGCAAGGACGCGGACGGCACGGTCAAGGCCAAGCCCGGCGAGGTCGTGGACGACCCCTACTTCGGCGGGGCGGGCCCGGCCCGCCAGGCCTGCACCGAGTGCGGCGGCTGCATGACGGGCTGCCGCCAGGGCGCGAAGAACACCCTGAACGAGAACTACCTCTACCTCGCCGAGAAGGCGGGCGCGGTCGTGCACCCCATGACGACGGTGGTGTCGGTCACCGACGACTCCCAGGGCGGGTACGCGGTCGCCACCCTGCCGACGGGCCGCAGGAAGAGCGGGGGCCGCACCTTCAAGGCCCGCCGGGTCGTCCTCGCCGCCGGCACCTACGGCACCCAGACCCTGCTGCACCGGATGAAGGCGAGCGGGCACCTGCCCTATCTCTCGCCGCGGCTGGGCGATCTGACCCGGACCAACTCCGAGGCGCTGGTGGGCGCGCAGACCACCGACCGGCGCTACCGCAAGGTCAGCGGCGAGAAGAAGGTCGACTTCACCCGCGGGGTGGCCATCACGTCCTCGATCCACCCCGACCCGAACACCCATATCGAGCCGGTCCGTTACGGCAAGGGCTCCAACTCCATGGGCAGCCTGACGATCCTCCAGGTCCCCTACACCGAGGGCTCCTCCCGGGTCGCGGCCTGGCTGGGGCACGCGGCCCGGCATCCGCTGCAGGTCCTGCGCTCCCTGTCCAACCGGCGCTGGTCGGAGCGGACCATCATCGGGCTGGTGATGCAGTCCCTGGACAACTCCCTGACGACGTACCTGAAACCGGACGGCGTCGGCAAGGGCATGCTGACCGCCCGCCAGGGCCACGGCTCCCCGAACCCCATGCAGATCAAGGCGGCCACGGAGGGCGCGTCGGCGATCGCGGCGGAGATCAACGGCTTCGCGGGCTCCAACATCGGCGAGCTGATGGGCACCCCGCTCACCGCCCACTTCCTCGGCGGCTGCCCGATCGGGGACTCGTCCGAGACCGGCGTCATCGACCCGTACCACCGGCTCTACGGCCACCCCGGCATCTCGGTGGTCGACGGCGCCGCGGTCTCGGCGAACCTGGGGGTGAACCCCTCGCTGACCATCACGGCGCAGGCCGAGCGGGCGATGTCGCTGTGGCCCAACAAGGGCGAGCAGGACCCGCGTCCGGCGCAGGACCGGCCGTACCAGCGGCTCCAGCCGGTCGAGCCGAAGGCACCGGCGGTCCCGATGGAGGCGTTCGGCGCGCTGCGGCTGCCGTTCCTGGGGATGCCGGCGGTGCCGCCGAAGAACTGACGGGACACGAGAAGGACCTGCACCCCCCTCCGAGCGCAGGTCCTTCTCTGTTCTTGCGTCAGGCTCTGTTCTTGCTCAGGCTCTTTTCGTGCGTGAGCCTCCGGTGAGACTTACGCCTCGGCACCCGCCTTGCGGCGCTTCATCGCGAACACGACGCCGGCACCGGCGACGATCGCGATCCCGCCGATGGTGGCGAGGGCCGGCAGGCCGGAGTCCGAACCGGTCTCGGCGAGTTCACCGTCGACGTCGACCTCGCTGACGTCGGTGATCTCGTCCTTGCCGCCGGTCTGCGGCTTGGAGTCGTCCGGCTTGCCCGGCTTCGAGCCGGCCGGCAGCACCTCGAAGAAGTAGATGCCGTAGTTCTCGTCCTCGGAGGTCCAGCAGCCGTCCTCGGTCGAGTACTCGGCCAGACCGATGGCGATGCCGACCGCGCTCGGGACCTCGCGGGCGATGCTCACCCGCAGGTCGTAGCTGATCGACTGGCCGCCCTCCAGCGTGAAGGTGTTGAGCGCGCCGCCCTCACCGAACTGCGTGGCGAGGTCGACCCAGCCGCCGCCGCTCCTGACCTGCACGGTGACCAGGTCGGTGTAGTCGTCCTCCAGCTCCCAGTCCATCGCGGCGACGCCGACGACGGGCATGATGTCCTCGATCGTCTCGTCGCTGGAGTTGCTGACGTTGAACTGGAAGTCCGTCCAGCCGCTGCCCGCGACGACGGTCTCCGGCAGGCCGGACAGCGAGCTGTGCAGCGCCTCGCTGATGTCCCAGACCGGGTCGCCGTTCTCGTCGACCGGGCACTCCTCGACGACCTCGTCGCCGTCCTCGTCCTCGGACTCCTCGTCGGAGGGGGTGCTCTGGCTCGGCGACGGGGAGGCGCTCTGGTCGGCCGGCGGGGTGGTGCCCGACGGTGCCGGGCTGGTGCTGTCGTCACCGGCCGGGGTCGAGGTCTCGGGTGCCGGGCTGGTGCTGTCGTCACCGGCCGGAGTGGAGGTCTCGGGTGCCGGGCTGGTGCTGTCGTCGCCTGCCGGGGTGGACTGGTCGGCGGCGGGCGTGCTCTCCGACGTCGACGGCGCCGGCGACGTCTCGTCCGTCGCGAACGCGGCCGGCGCGGACAGCAGCGCGATCGGCGCTATGGCGGCCGTCGCGGCCGCGGCGGCCAGGGCACGGCGAAGCTTCATGAAGACCTCGGGAAGTCGATGTGGGAGGCCTCCGCCTGGGGGTGCGGGTGTGGCCCTCGGTTCGCATGGTTTGATCCGCGAACCCTGCGAATGGTTGCCCCCGCACTCACACCGTCTTTATGTGACCTGGACCACTCTCCTGCGGCGGGGTGCGGACACGGCGAAGGGCCCCGCGGTGACGGAGCCGCGGGGCCCTTCCTTCGTCAGCACCGACGTCGGGGCGTCGCCGGTGCCGGGAGCGGCGCCGGGGGTTGCGCCGCTGGTCCGGTGGTGGGCCGTGAGATCTCGGCCTGCGGCATTGCGGTGCGACAGCACAGTGCAATGCGAGGGTGTGTTCCGGCGGTCGGCCCCGGGCGTCCCCGGAGCCGGCCGTTTCTCTTGGGTGACCGGGCTGCTGTCCCCTGCCGTCCGGTCACTCGACTGGAGCGAGGTCCCACGACGCACGGCACGATCCGTACGTCTCATCGCTCCAGTGAGCCACGCGTGGTTCTCTCGGGCCCGCCCCTGGCTGGCACGGACACCTCCACCAACGAAGCGCCTCGCCCCCGGTCACGCGCCGTACGGGTGAGGGCGGGCCCGAACTCAGATGCGACCGCGGCACAGTTCGAGCAGCGTCATCGCGAGGGCGGTGCCCGGCTTGCCGAGCGCCTGCCGGTAGTGGTCGAGGATCTCCATCTCGCGGGAGAGGTTCACCCGGCGCCCGCCCGAGGAGATCCGGGCCTCCTGAACGACCGCGGAGACGGCCATCCGTTCCTGGATCAGGCCGATGATCCGGTCGTCGAGGGAGTCGATGCGCTGCCGGGCGCCGGTGATCACTCCGGCGGCCTCGTCGGTACGGGCGCCGGTCTGCTCTGCTGCGGTGGCGGTCATGCCGGGGGTCTCCTGTACGGGGTGGGGTGCCCCGGGGCGACACGGTCCGGAAACGACAGGCGCCCCGGGCCTTGTCGGCCCGGGGCGCCTGGGAAGTCGCTTGTCAGTTGCTCAAGCAGCACGACCATGGCAGCCGGCGGGCCGGGTGCCATAGGTAAAGCGGAAGGTCGGGTGCGTGAGCATGCGGTCAGTATGCCGTTCCCCTCGGTGACCGCCAACCCGGTTCGCATCCTGAGACGCCATCCGCCGTTTGCCGCCCCGGTAGAATCGATGGCACAGCCCCTTTCAAGCCGCCGGAAGGCAACCCGTGTCACCAGCGACCCCCGCCGCCCCCGACACCGTCCTGGTCGTCGACTTCGGCGCGCAGTACGCCCAGCTCATCGCCCGACGCGTCCGTGAGGCCCGGGTCTACAGCGAGATCGTGCCGAGCACCACGCCGGTGGCGGAGATGCTCGCCAGGAACCCGGCGGCGATCATCCTCTCCGGCGGCCCCTCGTCCGTCTACGAGGAGGGCGCCCCCCAGCTCGACCGCGCGCTCTTCGAGGCCGGCGTCCCCGTCTTCGGCATGTGCTACGGCTTCCAGCTGATGGCCCAGAGCCTCGGCGGCACCGTCGACAACACCGGCGCCCGCGAGTACGGCCGCACCGACCTGCGTGTCTCCCGGACGTCCTCCACCCTCTTCGAAGGCACCCCGGCCGAGCAGCACGTCTGGATGTCGCATGGCGACGCCTGCTCCGCCGCCCCCGACGGCTTCACCGTCACGGCCTCCACGGACGTCGTCCCGGTCGCCGCCTTCGAGAACGACGAGAAGAAGCTCTACGGCGTCCAGTACCACCCCGAGGTCATGCACTCCACGCACGGCCAGCAGGTGCTGGAGCACTTCCTGTACCGGGGCGCGGGCCTGAAGCCGGACTGGACCACGGGCAATGTCATCGAGGAGCAGGTCGCGGCCATCCGCGAGCAGGTCGGCGACAGGCGCGCCATCTGCGGGCTGTCCGGCGGCGTCGACTCCGCCGTGGCGGCGGCCCTCGTCCAGAAGGCCATCGGCTCCCAGCTGACCTGCGTCTACGTCGACCACGGTCTGATGCGCAAGGGCGAGACCGAGCAGGTCGAGAAGGACTTCGTGGCCGCGACCGGCGTCCAGCTGAAGGTCGTGGACGCGGAGGAGCGGTTCCTCAAGGCGCTGGCCGGGGTCTCCGACCCCGAGGAGAAGCGGAAGATCATCGGCCGCGAGTTCATCCGGGTCTTCGAGCAGGCCCAGGCCGAGATCATCGCGGACGAGGGTCCGGCGGTGGAGTTCCTGGTCCAGGGCACGCTCTACCCGGACGTGGTCGAGTCCGGCGGCGGCACCGGCACGGCGAACATCAAGTCGCACCACAATGTCGGCGGCCTCCCCGAGGACCTGGAGTTCCAGCTCATCGAGCCGCTGCGCCAGCTGTTCAAGGACGAGGTCCGGATGGTCGGCCAGGAGCTGGGCCTGCCGGAGGAGATCGTCCAGCGCCAGCCCTTCCCCGGTCCGGGCCTCGGCATCCGGATCGTCGGCGAGGTGACCAAGGAGCGGCTCGACCTGCTGCGCGACGCCGACGCCATCGCCCGCGAGGAGCTCACCGCGGCCGGTCTGGACCGCGACATCTGGCAGTGCCCGGTGGTCCTGCTCGCGGACGTCCGCTCGGTCGGCGTCCAGGGCGACGGCCGCACGTACGGCCACCCGATCGTGCTGCGCCCGGTCTCCTCCGAGGACGCCATGACGGCCGACTGGTCGCGCCTGCCCTACGAGGTCCTGGCGAAGATCTCCACCCGCATCACCAACGAGGTGCGGGACGTCAACCGGGTCGTCCTCGACGTGACGTCGAAGCCGCCGGGCACCATCGAGTGGGAGTAGGCCCCACTAGGTCCGCTTGATCAGGCGCAGGGGCTCGCCGGGTCTCCAGACCTGGAGGACGAGGTACTTGTCGTCCTCGACGCAGGTCCGCACGACCTCCGTCAGCTCGGCACGGAAGAGGTGGAACGGCTCCGGCGGTTCCACCTCTTCGCCGTACCGGGCCTTCTCCGCGGCGTCGTGGACCTCGACCGCCCGCCCGCTGATCCGCACGTCGCCGCCGCCCATGCCGGTGCCCTCACCCGGGTTCGCCTGGAGCGCGAAGCGCGGATCGCGGCGCAGGTCCAGCGCCTTGAGCGAGCCCGGCATCATGCCGAGCCACAGCTCCCCGTTGAGGAACCGTGTCTCCAGGCCGGTGGTGCGCGGGGAGCCGTCCTTGCGGAGGGTGGCGAGGATGTGGTGGGTGTAGGCGCCGAAGCGCTCCTCGACGAGCTTCGCGAGGTCGGGTTCGGCGGCGGTGAAGGCGGCCCAGCTGTTCGTCATACGACGAGTGTGGCGCCGAAACCCGACATCTGCTGTCCGGTATCAGGCGGTGTACGGCAGCGGGCGTACGAACGTGTCCCGGCCCCGCTCGTCCCGCGCCGGTGTGCAGCCCGCCGCCCTCAGGCGCTCGGCCAGCTTGGCGCGCCGGGCCTCGTTCACGCGCAGGGTGATCAGCAGGAACGCCGGGGTCAGGGCGGCGAGCGTGAGCAGGACCGCGAACTTCCCGGTCACGGCGGCCAGCAGCACGAACAGCAGCGGGAACGCCCAGGACATGGTGATCAGCTGCTTGCGGTTGGCGGCGGCGCCCAGGGCGTCGTACCGGATGAGCGTGGCGATCAGGTCGACGTCCGGCTGCGCCTCGGGGACGGGCGTCAGCGAGCCCTGGTACATGCCGGGCACCGGGCCGCCCGCGCCCGCCTGCGGGAACGCGGCCGCGTTGGCCGCCGCGCGCTGCCGGGCCCGGGGGTCGGCGTCGCGGACCATGCGGACGTACAGGGTCTTCTGCCTGCCGACGTGGCGGACGTCCGCGTACCGGAAGCCGTAGCACTCGGCGATGTACGCCAGCGCGCCGAGGGTCTCCCACTCGGCGAGGGGATGCACGAGCTCGACCACGTCCTGGGACGCGAGCTGCCGCATGAGGGCGGTGACGTGGCGGTCGGCGATACTCACGAAGGCTCCTGGCTGAAAAGTGACGCTGAATCTCTTGTTCCGCATCACAGACCCATGAGTCCCTGAAAGGGTTGTGCGTCACCTTCACCACTCGGCCCTGCCCTTTTGCCCTGACCGACGGTAACTTCCGGGCCGTAACGGAACCAGTGCAGGAGGCTGCCACATGTCCGGGTCCACGCCGCCGTCTCCGCTGCCCACCGACCGGCTGCGCTTCGCCATGCCGCCGATGCACGAGTCGGTCGAGGACGAACGCCGGCACCGCAAGGAACGGCTCGCCGGCGCGCTGCGGATCTTCGGGCGCCTCGGCTTCGAGGACGGCGTCTCGGGGCACATCACCGCGCGCGATCCGGAGTTCAGCGACTGCTTCTGGGTGAACCCCTTCGGGATGCCCTTCCGGCACGTCACCGTCAGCGATCTGGTGCTGGCCAACTCCGACGGGCAGGTCGTCGACGGCCGCTACCACGTCAACCAGGCCGCCTTCACCGTCCACGCCCAGGTCCACGCCGCCCGCCCCGACGTCGTCGCCGTCGCCCACTGCCACTCCGTGCACGGCCGCGCGCTCGCCGCCCTAGGCGACCTCCCCGACCCGATCACCCAGGAGAGCTGCGCCTTCTACGAGGACATCGCCCTGTACGACGCCTACAGCGGGGTCGCCGTCGACGCCCGGGAGGGCCGCCGGATCGCCGGCACGCTCGGCTCGAACAAGGCGCTCGTCCTGCGCAACCACGGACTGCTGACCGTGGGGGACTCGGTGGACGCGGCGGCCTGGTGGTTCCTGTCGCTGGAGCGCTCCTGCCAGGTGCAGCTGACCGCGAAGGCGGCGGGCCGGCCGGTCCTGATCGACCACAAGGCGGCGGTGGCGACCCGCGAACAGCTCGGCGGGGACCTGGTCGCGTGGATCAACTACCAGCCGATGTGGCAGGACATCAGCCGCAGCGAGCCGGATCTGCTGAGCTAGCGGTGCTCCGTCCGGTTCTCGTTCTGGAAGCCGCGCAGCACGGCGGCCTTCGTCATCGCGAACTCCTCGTCCGTCAGCACGCCGTCCCGGTGCAGCTCGCCCAGCTCCCGCAGCCTGCGCAGGAGGACGTCGTGATGGTCGGCCGGGGGCGGCACGGCCGCCGCGAGCGGATGGACGGGCTCCGCGTACCGCACGCCGGTGCGGGCGGAAGGGTGCGGCAGCCGGGCCGTCACCGCGGTGGCGACCAGCGCGGTGAGCAGATCGCGGCGCGCGCTGCCCCACAGATCCAGGGCGTACGGGTCCTTCTCCGGCGGCAGCTTGGAGAAGGACGTCTCACGGGTCACGAACCGCAGGAAGCCGTCCTCGTAGCCGGAGTTGGGCAGCCACTCCACCCCGGCGACATCGGCGATGTCGATGATGCGCGGCCCGGTGGCCCGCTTGACCCGGTCGGAGGTGTCGGCCCAGTCGATGCGCACCTGGACCCCGTCGAAGGAGACGGTGCCGTCCGAGGAACGGACCGAGACCGGCACCGGGGGACCGGGCAGCAGATAGGCCTTGGTGGGCTCGTTCGGGATCTGGTCCAGCAGCAGGCAGCGGCGGATCTCCTCGGCCACGTACTCGGCGACCCCGGCCCGGTCGACGTCCACCGTCAGCCGGTACGGGTCCGCCGGATCGGGCAGCCGTCCGCCGGTCGCGTGCAGCAGCGGGTCGGCGCCCTCCCGCAGCCGCATCCGCAGCCGGCCTCGCCTGCGTTCGGGTTCGAAGACGACACCGGCGACAGCCTCCAGCGGTACGGAGATCTCCCCGTACGTCTGCCGGAACAACGCCACCGAGCGGTGCAGACCCGGCGTGATCCTGACCGTGGTGCCGTCGAAGGCCCAGGTCCCGTCGCGCTGGATGATCTCGGCCATGGGGAAATTCTCCCAGCCGGGTCAACACGGCGGACCGCACATCACTCCCGGCCGGCCTTCCACGGACCGGACCTGCCGGGCGCCGCCGGGGTGATGTAGGGCACAATTCGCTGTCATCGCACTGGAGTTGTGACGGTACTGAGCGCGAGGAAGGCGGCGTCGGACGTGGCGGTGCAGGAGGCGAGACAGGGCTCGGACGGGGGTGCCCACGCGGGTGGCTGCACCTGCGGGAACTGTCCGCACGGGGCGCGTGCGGGACACCGGCGGGCGGTGGCCGAATTCCTGCTGAAACGGGACGAGTTCGCGGCCGGACAGGGGCTGCCCGCAGCGGTCGCCCACTCGGCCTCGGCGTCCCGGCAGTGGGTCTCCGAGGAGCTCACCCAGTCCGCCGAACTGGTCGCCGAACGCGGCCGCGCCGAGGGCGACGCCTGGCTCGCCCGCCTGTGGCGCCGCACCGCGTGCACGGTGTGGGCCCTGGTCGTCGCCCTGCTCCTGGTCCAGTCGCTCACCGCGATCGGCACCGGCTGGACCAGCGCCCGTACGGCCGGACTGCTGGCGGCGGTGGTGACGGCCGGCGCGCTGACCGCCGCGTCGTGGCTCCACCGCGCCCGGGGCGGCGCGCTGGCCCCCGTCATCGGCGAGGACAACCGGCTCTCCACCTCCCGCGCGGTGGCAGCGGCGTGGGTGCTCTTCGTGGCGTACGCGGTACTGGTCCTGGTGGGCCGCCTCGCCGTCGCCTCCGACCCCGACGAACGCGACGCCCTGATCTCCGGCCTCGAACTCGCCCGCGGGGCCGGTGCGGTGACCGTCCTCGCCGTGGTCTGCGCCCTCGCCGTACTGGTACGCCGGGTGGTGGGCCTGCGGGTGCTGGGCCAGCGCCTGCAGAAGGTACCCGCGGACCGCCCACGCGCCGCCGACCTCCTGACCGACGACGCGGGCCGGGGAACCTTCGCCGACATCCAGTACGTGGTCATCAGCGCGGTGGCCCTGCTGTTCGCCGCGGTACGCCTGGCCCGCCGCCCCGACCAACTCCCGGACCTGCCCTGGGGCCTGGCGGTGGTCGTCCTGATCTCCGCGGCGACCTACCTGGCCGGCAAGTACGCCGAGGGCGGCCGCCCGGTGATCCTCTCCGTGGTCCGCTCCCGCGAGGCCGGCGATCTGGACGGCCCGATCCGGACCGGCGACGACATCGAGATCCGCGGCGCCGGCTTCGTCCCGCCCGGCGCGGGCACGGCCGAACGGCTCTCCCGCATGGTCGTCCGCATCGGCCCGGTCAACGTCCACGTCCCGCTGGTCCCGGTGGCCGGAGGCTTCAGCAACCCGACGGACACGGTCCTCACGGTCCCGGTCCCCGCGGATGTGGAGCCGGGGAGGGTGGAGGTACAGGTCGTGACGGCCGCCGGGGTGGAGACCGGGCGGTACGCGATCGACGTGACGGAGTGACCGCGCGGGGCGGACGGCCCGGGCGGGCTGCCGGGGCGGGTCCAGGGTGGGGCGGGTCCAGGGCGGGGCGGGTCCAGGACGGGGGCGAAAAACCGTCAACCCGGAGAAAATGGTCTGGTCAGGATTGAGTGGGCCCCGGTCGGTGAACGTATCGTCCCTTGAGGGGCACGTCCCGACGGGCGAGAGGCGGCACCGATGACGCACGGCTTCCGTACCGACACACACGACCCCTATCTGGACGGCGGCCACGACTGGCGGGACCTGGCGACCCGCTACGCCCTCCTCCCGCTCCGCATCTTCCTCGGCGTCACCTTCATCTACGCCTCCCTGGACAAGCTCACCGACAGCGCCTTCCTGCAGGACTCCGGCTCGGGCTCCATCGGCGACATGATGCGCGCCGTCCGCGACTCCTCCGCCGTCCCCTCCCTGGTCGACACCGCTCTGGAGAACCCCGTCGCCTTCGGCTACACCATCGCCTTCGGCGAACTCGCCGTCGGCATCGGCACCCTCCTCGGCCTCTTCGCCCGCCTCGCGGCCCTCGGCGGCGCCCTGATCTCGCTCAGCCTGTGGCTGACGGTGAGCTGGGCCGCGGAACCGTACTACTACGGCAACGACCTCGCCTACCTGATGGCCTGGCTGCCCCTGGTCCTCGCCGGCGCCCCCTACCTCTCGCTGGACGCCCTGCTCCACGCCCGCAGACGGCAGCGGGCCGGCTACCAGTAGGCGACGACGACCGGGACGGCTATCAGCAGACGGTGACCGGCACCAGTTACCGGCGGCGGGCGGCGACCGGCGGGCGGCGGGCGGCGGGCGGCGACCGGACCGGCTATCAGCGGGCGCGGGTCGGCACGGCTATCAGCGGGCGCGGGTCGGCACGGCTATCAGCAGGCGGCGGCTGGGACCGGTTACCGGCGGGCGGCACCGGCTATCAGCAGGTGGCAACCGGCACCGGCTATCAGCAGGCGGCAACCGGCACCCGCTGTCACCAGGTGGCGACCGGCACCCGCTGTCGCCAGGCACCGACCGGCACTGGCTATCAGCGGGCGGGGGTCGGCACGGCTATCAGCAGGCGGCGGCTGGGACCGGTTACCGGCGGGCGGTGACCGGCGCCTGCTGTCACCAGGTGGCGACCGGCACCCGCTGTCGCCAGGCGCCGACCGGTACCGCTCCCCACGTCACCGCGCAGCCTCCCGCTCGGCCCGTGTCGGTGTCGTCCGGGAGCCGTCGCCCGCGCGGCCCGTCCGGCGGCGCCTGCGGACGCCCCGGGCCACGATCGCGGCCACACCCGCCAGGCACAGCCCGGCCAGCACCACCGGGATCACCGCGAACCACGGCGTCTCCCACGCCCCGCCCGCGTCCCCGGCGTAGATGACGCCCGCGAGGGTGAGGAAGGCGCCCGCGACCAGCCGCCCGGGCTGGAACTCATGACGCAGCACGCCGCACCTCCGCCTGTCCCACGCCCACATCCAGATCGAGCTCGATCGTGCCCGCCGCCTCGGTGCCCTTGGCCGGCTTCAGCGTGACCTCCTTGTGCTTGCCCGGTGCCACGTCCACGTCCTGCTGGTCGTCGCCGGGGAGCTGGATGTCTCCCACGCCCACGGCGATGCTCACCTTCACGGTCACCTCCGGAGGCACGATCACCTTCAGCTCTCCCACGCCGACCTCGGCGCTGGTGATCACCGTCCTTCCCTCGGCGACCTCCAGCCGGCTCAGGTCGAGGGTGCCGACACCGGTGCCCAGGTCGTACCGGCTCCCTACGGCCGCCGCACTGGCCGGCTTCCAGGTCGTACGTATCCACTCGGTGCCGATGTCCTTGGGCAGGGCGGCCGATGCGGCCAGCAGTCCCGCGGTGATGACCGCCATGAAGACGGACCCGGCTCCCGTGCGCCCGAGGAACGCGCTGACCGCGATGCCCGCACCGAACACCATCAGCGCGCAGGCCAGACCGGTCTGGAGGCTGGTGCCGAGCGGATGTTCGTGCCAGGTCAGGCCGGTGCCCAGACCGCCCGCGACCAGGGCCAGCAGCAGCACCCAGCCGCCGATCCAGCGGGGCCCGCGCGGCTTCGGCGGCTCCGGGCGGCGGGCGAGCAGCTCCTCACGGCCGTGGGGGTATTCGCCGAGGCTGATGTCGACCAGCGCGGTGATGTCCCGGTCGCGGGAGTCGCGGGGGCCCCACAGATAGCCGGTGCCGCCGTCATGGGTGCCGTCCTTGACGATGGGGTCGCGCCACCAGGAGGGGTAGGCGGAGGGCGCCGGGGGCGCCTGGGCCTCCGGCGGGGCGTCGGCGACGGCCTGCGCGGCGAGCGGATCGGGATCGGCGCCGCCGCGCTGCCGCGACCAGTACCCGGCGCCCGCGAGGAGCAGGGAGAGGATGACGGCGAAGGACAGCACCCCGCCGTTCCGCAGCATGGTCAGGAACACTCCGCAGCCGACCAGCGCGAACAGCACCGCCGCCAGCGCCTGGCCGTCGACCCGGCCGGTGAGCAGCTTGCGCACCTCGTTCTCGTCCTCGTCGTCGGACGGGACGAAGAGCCAGGCGAAGCCGTAGAAGATCAGGCCGAGGCCGCCGGTCGCGGAGAGCACGGTGAGGGTGATCCGGAAGATCACCGGGTCCATGTCGCACTGCCGTCCGAGGCCGGCGCACACCCCCGCGAGCAGCTTGTGCCGCCGGTCCCGGCGGAACCGGCCGGGCGGCTCGGCGCCCGTCCCCTCTTCCCGCGCGCCCGCCCGCCCGTGTGCGCGCGAGCCCGCGCCGGGAGCGGAGTCCGCGGCGGGCGCGGCACCCCGCGGCCCGGCTCCCGCGGCGGGGTCCGGGCCGGAGCCGGGTCCCGGACCCGTCGCGGCGTGCTCGTGATCAGTCATGGGTCCATGGTGACGGGCGCGGCGCCCCGGCGGCAGTGGGAACGACCCTGGCCGGACCCTGATATCGCCCCTGAGCCGGCGCCCGGGACCCGTTCGAGCCGGTGGCCGCCCGAAGATCGGGGGAGTCTCGGGGGTCAACCCTGATGCTCCGCTCCGCCGGTCGTGTGACCATCGGTGGCATGTCGGAAGCCGCAGCAGCGCCCCTCGCCGAACCGCGGCCGCCGCGCAAGCTCTACCGCAGCAGCGACGGACGCTGGCTCGGGGGTGTGGCGCGGGGGCTCGCCGGGCACCTCGGGCTGCCGGTGATCTGGGTGCGGCTCGTCTTCGTCGGCCTCTTCATGGCGGACGGCCTCGGCGCTCTGCTGTACGCCGCGTTCTGGTTCTTCGTGCCGCTCGGCGTCGGCGGCGTCGCGGGACAGCGCCCGCCCTCCCTCGTCGGCACCGAGACCTCGGCGGACGGCCGCCGCAGACTGGTCGCCCGCAAGCCGGACAAGGGCCAGATCGTCGCCCTGCTCCTCATGGTCGTCGTCGCCATGGTCTTCGTGGGCAGCGTCGACGTCGGCACCGGGGCGCAGGCCTATCTCTGGCCCGCCGTCCTCGTCAGCGCGGGCGTCGCCCTGGTCTGGCGGCAGGCGGACAACGCCCGCCGGGCCCGCTGGATGGAGGTCGGCCGCCGTCGGCGCACCCTGACCCTGCTGCGCGCAGCCGGCGGAGTGCTGCTGGTCACCGCCGGTGTCTCCGGCATCTTCGTGCTCCAGGGCTCCGCCGCCCATCTCGGCTCCGTGCTCCAGGCGGCCCTCGCGGTGCTCGTCGGCATAACGCTCCTCGCGGGCCCGTACCTCGTCCGCATGACCCAGGATCTCTCCGAGGAGCGGCTGATGCGCATCCGCGCCCAGGAGCGCGCCGAAGTGGCCGCCCACGTCCACGACTCGGTGCTGCACACGTTGACCCTGATCCAGCGCAACGCGGAGAACGCGGGCGAGGTGCGCCGCCTCGCCCGCGCCCAGGAGCGCGACCTGCGCACCTGGCTCTACAAGCCCGAGGGCACCGGGAAGGACGAGGCCGAGGAGCCCGACACCCTCGCCGACGCGGTCCGGCGCAACGCCGCCGAGGTGGAGGACAAGCACGGCGTCCCCATCGAGGTCGTCGTCGTCGGCGACTGCCCGCTCGACGAGAGGATCGGCGCACAGATGCAGGCGGCGCGCGAAGCGATGGTGAACGCCGCCAAGTACGGTGGCGAGGGCGGCGCCGTGCAGGTCTACGCGGAGGTCGAGGGGAAGACGGTCTTCGTGTCCGTCCGGGACCGCGGTCCCGGCTTCGATCTCGACTCGATACCCGCCGACCGCATGGGCGTCAGAGAATCGATCATCGGCCGCATGGAGCGCTACGGCGGTACGGCGCGGTTGCGCGCGGTACCCGACGGCGGCACGGAGGTCGAACTGGAGATGGAGAGGGCGGAGAAGACGTCATGAGCGACGAGGCAAGCGGTACGGCGGAGGCCACCGGCAGCGCGGGTGAGCGTCGGGTGCGTGTGGTCCTCGTCGACGACCACCGGATGTTCCGTACGGGGGTCCAGGCCGAGATCGGCCAGACCGAGCAGACCGGCGTCGAGGTCGTCGGCGAGGCGGCGGATGTCGACCAGGCGGTCACGGTCATCACCGCGACCCGCCCCGAGGTCGTCCTCCTCGATGTGCACCTGCCGGGCGGCGGCGGCGTCGAAGTGCTGCGCCGCTGCGCCCCGTTGATGGCCGACGCGGTGGAACCCGTCCGCTTCCTGGCGCTGTCCGTGTCGGACGCCGCGGAGGATGTCATCGGGGTGATCCGGGGCGGCGCGCGGGGCTATGTGACCAAGACGATCACCGGCACCGACCTGGTCGACTCGATCTTCCGGGTGCAGGAGGGCGACGCGGTCTTCTCGCCGCGGCTGGCCGGCTTCGTCCTCGACGCCTTCGCCTCCACGGACGCCCCTCCGGTCGACGAGGACCTGGACCGGCTCACCCAGCGCGAGCGCGAGGTGCTGCGGCTCATCGCCCGGGGTTACGCCTACAAGGAGATCGCCAAGCAGCTGTTCATCTCGGTGAAGACGGTCGAGTCCCATGTCTCGGCGGTGCTGCGCAAGCTCCAGCTCTCCAACCGGCACGAGCTGACCCGGTGGGCGACGGCCCGACGGCTGGTGTGAGCACGCGACCCGCCTGCGCACTCCGCCTGCGCACTCCGCCTGCGCACTCCGCCTCACACCACCCGGGTCGCCCCCGCGAACGGCATCTCCGTGATCGGTGCCAGCCGTACCGGAGCGGACGGGTTCGGGGCGTGGATCATCTGTCCGTTGCCGACGTAGATGCCGACATGGGTGATGCCGGAGTAGAAGAACACCAGGTCGCCCGGGAGGAGTTCGGAGCGGGAGACCCGGCGGCCGGCGTCGATCTGGGCGTAGGTGGTGCGGGGCAGGGAGACTCCCGCCGCGCGGTAGGCGGCCTGGGTCAGGCCCGAGCAGTCGAAGGCGTTCGGGCCGGTGGCGCCCCACACATAGGGGCTGCCGAGCTTCTGGTAGGCGTAGGCGACGGCGTCCGCCGCGCGGGAGTCGGGCGCCTGGCCGGTGGCCGCCCCGGGTGCCGCGAGGGGGGTGCGCGGGTCCGGCGCGGAACGGGCGGCGCGCTCGCCCGTGCCCTCGCCCGGCTCCGCGCGCTCCTCGGCCGACAGCCGGGACAGCAGCCGCTCGGCGGCGTCCAGCTTCCCGGTGATCGTCTTCTTGTGCCGCTTCAGCTCCGCCTGGCGTGAGGTGAGCGAGGCCAGCTCGACCCGCGCGGCCCCGCGCAACTGCTCGATGGCGCGCAGCTGTTCGCGTACGTCGGCGACGGAGGCGGCCTGTCGGGTGCCGACGCGCTCGACGAACTCGGCGCCCTCCAGATACCGCTCGGGGTCGTCGGTGAGGGCGAGCTGTACGGCGGGGTCGAGACCGCCGTCGCGGTACTGTGCCGCCGCCATCGAACCGAGCGCGTCCCGGGCCGTGTTGAGCTTCTCCGTCCTGCGGGCGGCCTCGTCCCGCAGCGTCTTCAGCCGCGCCTCGGCCGCGTCCGCCTTCTCCTTCACGCCGTTGTACTTGTCGGTGGCGGCCTCCGCCTCCCGGTACAACCGGTCCACCTCCGCCTTGACCTGCGCCGGTGTCCGTACGGGCTCGGCGTGCCCGGTCCCGTCGAAGCCCGTCGCGGTCGCCGCGCCCGCGAGGGCGACGGTGGCGGCCGTACGGACGGTGGTGCCGCCGGCCGAGCGCTGCCGGGGCTTGCGGTGCGCTGCCATGGGGACTGCACGTCCTTTCGCACGACTCCTCTGACCCGCCCGGCCCGCACGCCGCCAGGGGGAGCGGAGTACTGCCTCACGCGTCCGGCGGTGCGGAGCACGGCCTTCGCGCGTCCGGCGGCGGCCCGCACAGGGGGAGCGGTCCGCCGCCGGACTTTCTCGGCGGTGGTGTCCGGCTGCCGCCCTGGCCCGGGCGGCGGTGGGGAGCCGGTCACCTGGAGGAGGACGCTAAACCTGGGTGTGCCGGGTGGGTGACGCCTTGTGCGGAACTGCCATGAGCGGATCATCGGGTGACCGCATGTGACCGTGATCCGCGAGCGGGGCGGTCGCCTTCACGCTGAGCGATGACCGAAGTGGGGGTTTCCGAGGCGGGTGAGGGCGGCGGGGTGCTATGGCGCGCATATATGCATGATCCGCCGCGTGGGGAAGACGGGCCGGTGCCGAGCGCTCCGGAGGCCCGGTGTCAGGCGTCCCGGAGGCCCCGGATTAGGCTCCGGCCTCATGGACGTACTCATCCATCTCTTCGTCGGCCTGCACATCATCGGCATCGCCGCCCTGCTGGGCGGATTCCTCACCCAGCTGAAGGCGATGGGCCAGGGCACCGCCCGGTTCGTGCCGGCGATGCTGCACGGCGCGCTGACGATGCTGGTCACCGGGGTGATCCTGGTCGGGCTCAACCAGGCGGACGACCAGACCGTCGACAACATCAAGATCGGCGTGAAGCTGGCCCTGCTGATCGTGATCCTCGGGCTCGTCTATGTGAAGCGGGACGACGAGAAGGTGGACAAGGGCCTGTTCGGCATGGTGGGGCTGCTCACCACGGCGAACGTCTTCATCGCGGTGCTGTGGACGTGAGCCCGGCAGCGTCCCGGGCGGCGGACGCGGCGTAGGCCCGCTCCTCCCGCACCGCCCCCGCGGCCACGGCGAGCCAGGCCGCGACCGCGATCCACAGCAGGACCTCCCCGGGGGTCTGCAGCCAGGGGACGTCCACCGCGGCGGCGACCGACAGGGTCGCCGCCGCGGTCATGCCCAGCGGGAACACGGTCGCCCAGCGGCGGACGTCGTAGCGCGGCCGCGGCCGGATCACCTCGGAGGCGAGGAGTACGGCATACCAGGCGAGGTCGAGCGCGAGCACGCCGGCGGTGACCGTGCGCAGGACGTCGTCGGCGTCGTCGTTCCACAGGTACAGGCGCGCGCTGTCGGCGCCGATCAGCTTGGACCCGGCGAGCGCGGAGATGGCCATCGCGCCGCCCGCGACCCACTGGTCCCCGGCGCCCTCGACCACCTGGCGCGGATCGAAGCAGGCCAGGGCGACGGCGTAGAGGACGAGACCGAGCCAGAACAGCACCAGCGCCGCGTGCGCGAGCCAGGCCGCCGACTCCGCCGCGGCGAGGGTGGCGCCGAGTACGGCGAGGCCTTGCGTGGCCACGCAGCCCAGGAACACCGCGCCGGGCATACCGCGGTGCCAGTGGCGCACGACGACACCGAGCAGGCCCGCCCACAGCAGGGCGGCCGCCGCCAGCAGGGCCCCGGCCAGGACCTGCCATCCCTCGGCGGAGAAACGGGTGCCGAGCACGGCCGTCGCCGCGACGGCGGTGAGCGCGGCGGGGGTGCCGGCCTCCTCCCGCCAGCGCCGCGGCTGCCGCAGCAGCCGTACGACGAAGTCCCCGGCCAGGCCCAGCCAGGCCGTGCAGCCCACCGCCAGGGCGATCAGGGAGAGGATCTCGTGCCCGGTGAGGTGCAGGCCGACCGACACGATGCCGGTCGCCATCACCGCCGCCCCGGCCGCCGGAGGACGCAGCGCCCACCAGGCGCGAAGTGAGCGGAGCGCGAGGGAGCCGGACATGCGCCGATGCTAAGGAGCGCGGCGCGGCCGGCGAGGGGGCACGCGCGCGTGGGCGGGGAAACGGGGCACCGAATCACCCCCGCGCGCGTGCCGCGTCGATCAGGCCGGCCGGACCACGCTGTGGATCGAGCCCTCGCCGTCGTAGTAGACCGACTCCTCGCGGACGTACGTGCCGGGCTTCGGGGCGTGGATCATCATGCCGTTGCCGATGTAGATGCCCACGTGGGTGACGTCGTCGTAGAAGAAGACGAGGTCACCGGGGAGGGCGTTGGCGAGGGAGACCGTCGTGCCGGCCTCGACCTGGTCGTACGTGGTGCGCGGCAGGGAGATGCCCGCCGCGTTCCAGGCGGCCTGGGTCAGCCCCGAGCAGTCGTAGGAGTCGGGGCCCGTGGCGCCCCAGACGTACGGCTTGCCGATCTGCGCGCGGGCGAAGGCGATCGCCTTCTCGGCCTTCGTGGCGTAGGAGGAGTCCGCGGTGGCCTCGGAACCGGTGCTGCCGGTGGAGGTCTCCGTCGCACCGGAGGAGGAGCCGCTCTGCTGCTGGGCCGCCGCCTTTGCGGCCTCCTCGCGGCGCTGTTCCTCCGCCGCCTGCTGATCGGCCAGCTCGGCGGCCTTGCGCGCGGCCTCCTCCTGGCGCTTGCGCTCGATCGCGGCGAGCCGCGCCTTCTCCTCCGCCGTCAGCTGCGACAGCAGCTCCCGCGCGTCGGCGAGCTTCTTCTGGACCGTGGACTTGGCGGTCTTCAGATCGGTCTGCGACTCGTTCAGCGTTTGGAGGCTCTCGGTGGCCTCCTTGCGCTTCTTCATCGTCGCCGACTGCTCGGTGATGTAGTCGTCGACCGCTTCCTTCTGGCGGCCGGTCATCCGGCTCATCAGCTGGGTCTGGTCGAAGTAGTCCTGCGGGGTATCGGCGAGCAGGAAGGTCGCGGTGTCGGGGGCGGCGGCGCCGGTGCGGTACTGGGCGGCGGCGAAGGACCCGAGTTCCTCCCGCGCGTCGTTGAGCTTCTGGGTGCGCTCGGCGACGTCGTCGAGAAGGGTGTCGACCTGCTTGCGCTGCTTGGTGGTCCGCTCCTTGGCGGCGTTGTACTTCTCGGTCGCCGTCTCCGCCTGCCGGTAGAGGTCGTCGACCTTCTTCTCGACCTCTTCGAGGCTCGGCTTGTCGTCCGTGGCCGGGTTGGCGTTGGCCGTCTGGGACAGCAGGGCCACGGAGGTGAGGGCGGCCGTGGCAAGGGCGGGGGTCCGTATGCCTGCTACGCGCGTACCCGCGGGACGCGACTTGCGGTGCGACGCCAAGGGAGGCGACTCCTTCCAATGGTCCGCCTACCGAGTTAGCTGTCGGGTTCGGGCGGGTGGTTAGGAAGGGTTGCCCTACGACCGTGTCCCGTGCGGGAGTCGGGTCGATTCACCCCAATGTCGGTGGGTCCCCGGCTCGGCTGCCTGGGCGGCAGCGGACTCGGCGGAGGCCGCGCGGCCCGGCGAGGTTCGCCGGTGGGGGTCGTACGGCCTGTGCGGCACGGTAGCCAACTCGTGTGGCGCCTGTGAAGGTTGATGGGTGATATGCCCGATACATTTTCGTGACCTTGGGTCAGGGCATCGGCCGTCGTGATCGATCTGGCCGGATCTGCGGCGACCTGTCCGTCGGCCGGCTCCCGTCCGACGCTGTGACCAAGGTCTCCGCCGCAGGTGTACGGGGGTGAAGGTCCCCTGCCCGGCGGGCGCGACGCGACGATCCCCGGCCGCCGATCCGGGGGATGTTCTCAGGGCGGCGGCGGGCTGTCAGTGGGGAGCCCTAGACTCGGAGAGCGATGAGCAGCCTCTTTGACGACAGCTTCCTGGCGGACCTCCAGGCCCCTCGGGCCCATGCGGAGGAACCCCCGCCGCCGCCCGAGGACGATCACGCTCCGGAGTCGGTTCCGGACGATCTGTTCGGCGGGAAGTTCGACGTGCCCCCGGACCGGGACGCCTACTACCGCGACGGCGCCCCGCGCCCGGCCCTCGACGCGGCCGCGCTCATCGAGGGGCTGAACGAGAACCAGCGCGCGGCCGTCGTGCACTCCGGCACCCCGCTGCTCATCGTGGCCGGAGCGGGCTCCGGCAAGACGCGCGTGCTCACCCACCGCATCGCCCATCTGCTCGCCGCGCGGAACGTGCACCCCGGGCAGATCCTCGCGATCACCTTCACCAACAAGGCCGCGGGCGAGATGAAGGAGCGCGTGGAGCAGCTCGTCGGCCCGCGGGCGAACGCGATGTGGGTGATGACCTTCCACAGCGCGTGCGTGCGGATCCTGCGGCGCGAGTCGAAGAAGCTCGGCTTCACCTCCTCCTTCTCGATCTACGACGCCGCCGACTCCAAGCGCCTGATGGCCCTGGTCTGCCGTGACCTGGACCTCGACCCCAAGCGCTTCCCGCCGAAGTCCTTCAGCGCCAAGATCTCGAACCTGAAGAACGAGCTGATCGACGAGGAGGACTTCGCCGCCCAGGCCTCCGACGGCTTCGAGAAGACCCTCGCCCAGGCCTACGCGCTCTATCAGTCCCGCCTGCGCGAGGCGAACGCGCTGGACTTCGACGACCTGATCATGACGACGGTCCATCTGCTGCGCGCCTTCCCGGACGTCGCCGAGCACTACCGCCGCCGCTTCCGGCACGTCCTCGTCGACGAGTACCAGGACACCAACCACGCCCAGTACGCGCTCGTGCGCGAGCTGGTGGGCACCGCCGAGCACCCCGTCGACGTACCGCCCGGCGAGGACGACCTGCAGCCCGCCGAACTCTGCGTCGTCGGTGACGCCGACCAGTCGATCTACGCCTTCCGCGGCGCGACCATCCGCAACATCCTCCAGTTCGAGGAGGACTACCCGGACGCGACGACGATCCTGCTGGAGCAGAACTACCGCTCCACCCAGACGATCCTCACCGCCGCCAACGCCGTCATCGAGCGCAACGAATCCCGCCGCCCCAAGAACCTGTGGACCAACGCGGGCGCGGGCGCGCGCATCACCGGCTATGTCGCCGACACCGAGCACGACGAGGCGCAGTTCGTCGCCGACGAGATAGACCGCCTCACCGACGCGGGCGACGCGAAGGCCGGCGACGTCGCCGTCTTCTACCGCACCAACGCCCAGTCGCGCGTCTTCGAAGAGGTCTTCATCCGCGTCGGCCTGCCCTACAAGGTCGTCGGCGGCGTCCGCTTCTACGAGCGCAAGGAGGTCCGGGACGTCCTGGCCTACCTGCGCGTGCTCGCCAACCCCGAGGACTCGGTCCCGCTGCGGCGCATCCTCAACGTCCCCAAGCGTGGCATCGGCGACCGTGCCGAGGCGATGATCGACGCCCTCTCCCAGCGCGAGAAGATCAGCTTCCCGCAGGCGCTCAAGCGCGTGGACGAGGCGTACGGCATGGCCGCGCGCTCCACCAACGCCGTCAAGCGGTTCAACACGCTGATGGAGGAGCTCCGTACGATCGTCGAGTCCGGCGCCGGACCCGCGACCGTCCTGGAGGCGGTGCTCGAACGCACCGGCTACCTCGCCGAGTTGCAGGCCTCCACCGACCCGCAGGACGAGACCCGGATCGAGAACCTCCAGGAACTCGCCGCCGTGGCCCTGGAGTTCGAGCAGGAGTCCGGCGAGGGCGAGGCGACCGGCTCGCTCGCCGACTTCCTGGAGCGGGTCGCGCTCGTCGCCGACTCCGACCAGATCCCCGACGAGGCCGAGGACGGCTCCGGCGTCATCACCCTGATGACCCTGCACACCGCCAAGGGCCTGGAGTTCCCGGTCGTCTTCCTCACCGGCATGGAGGACGGCGTCTTCCCGCACATGCGGGCCCTCGGCCAGACCAAGGAGCTGGAGGAGGAGCGGCGCCTCGCCTACGTCGGCATCACGCGCGCGCGGGAGAGGCTGTATCTGACCCGCTCGTCGATGCGCAGCGCGTGGGGGCAGCCCTCGTACAACCCGCCCTCCCGCTTCCTGGAGGAGATTCCGGCGCAGCACGTCGACTGGAAGCGCACCGGTGCCACCTCGCCGGTGTCCTCCGGGCCCGCGTCGGGTGTGGCGGCCTCGCTGTCGTCGTCCCGGTCGCGCTCCTCGGCCTCCGGCGCGTCCGGCTTCGCCACCCGGCGGACCTCCGAGCAGCCGGTCGTCTCGCTGGCGGTCGGGGACCGGGTCACGCACGACCAGTTCGGGCTCGGCACCGTGACGGCGGTCAAGGGCACGGGCGCCAACGCCGAGGCGACGATCGACTTCGGCGACAAGCCGAAGCGGCTGCTGCTGCGCTACGCGCCGGTGGAGAAGCTGTAGTCCCGCTCGTCCCCCGCTGCTGAACGGCGGCGGGGGACTGCCGGGGAGTTACGACGGTTCGAGGCCGTGGCTGCGCAGCCAGGCCAGCGGGTCGATAGCCGACCCCCCGCCCGGGCGGACCTCGAAGTGCAGATGCGGGCCGGTCGAGTTGCCGGAGTTGCCGGAGAACGCGATCTGGTCGCCGGCCTTCACGGCCGTACCGGAGGCGACCTGGTACGTGGACAGGTGGCAGTACCACGTCTCCGTGCCGTCCATCGCGGTCACGATCATCATGTTGCCGTAGGCGCTGTTCCACTGGGTGCGCACGGTGCCGTCGGTCGCGGCCAGCACCGGAGTGCCGTACGCCACCGGGAAGTCGATGCCGGTGTGCACGGACATCCAGTTGATGCCGGCCTGGCCGTAGTAGGCGCTGAGCCCGTGCTGGGCCACCGGCAGCGCGAACTTCGGGCGCAGCCGCTCCTTGCGGGCCGCTTCCTCGGCCGCCTTCTTCCGCTCGGCCTCCTGCTCGGCCTTGAGGTCGATGCGCTCCTGCGTCCGGCTGGCCCGGTCGGCGAAGTCGTCGGCGCCGGCCGAGAGGCTCTCCAGCTGGGTGTCCAGCATGTTGTTGGCCGTCGAGGGCTTGACCGCCTGCGCGTCCGACGCGGTGGCCGTGGTCTCCTGCTCGTCGGGCGTCAGCGTGCCGACGGAGGCGGCGGCGATCCCGGCCACGCCCATGACACACGCCGACGGCACGGCGATGGTCAGCAGCGCGGAGCGCTTGGCGGGGGGACGGCGGCGGGAACGGGACGCGGTGCGGGCGGCGGCGCGGGAACCCGGAGCGGGGGCACTCTCCTCCTCGTCGTCGAGGAGGGGGGTCACGTCGGGGATCTCGCCGGTGTCGCTCGACTCGCCCTCGCCCGGGGCGGGTTCCTCGTACGAGGTCTCGCGGTAGGACGTCCCGTCGTACGACGCTTCCTCGGCCGCGACCTGCTCGAAGGTCGCCGTCGGCTGCTGGTCGAACGACTCGGCCCGGTGCTCGTAGTCGTCGGACCCGGTGGCGGCGCCGTCGGAGTTCCACTGCGTGGCGTCGTAGGTGCCGGTGTCGAAGGTCTGCGTGCCCCAGTCCCAGTGCTGGGTCCGGTCGGCGGGGCCGCCGGACGGGTCGGGCTGGAGCCAGGCGTTGGCGTCCCACTGGCCACTGGCGTCGGGGCTGGTGGCCTGCGGCGGAACGCCGGGCAGCTGCTGGTGGCCGGCCGACCAGGCGGTCGTCTCGTAGACGCCGGTGTCATAGGCGGCGTGGTGCTGGGCCGCGTACGCGTCGTAGTGCGGGGTCTGATGGCCGACCGTGGCCCACTGGCCCGAGTCGTAGGCGCCGGTGCTCTCGCCCGGCATCGAGCCGAACAGCGGGTCCGTGTCGAACGTCCCGGTGGGCTGCGGAAATCCGGTGGCGTCGTAGTGACCCTGCGTGGTGAAGTCGTCGTACTGGGCTTCCTGGGTGCCGTACGACGCGTAGTGCGCCGAGGCGGCCTCGGAGGCCGGAGCCGGGGTGGTCATGATCCCCGACGGGTGACGGTCGTTCACCAACTTCTCTTTCGCCTCGACAACAGGGGCTGCCAGAGCAGTGCGGCGACTGTACCCGGCGGTATGCGGGCGCGACAATCTTCGGCAGGTTTCACCTTTCCCGGAAACGGGCATTCGGCCGTGTTTCGGGGGACAGAGGGCGCGACTTTGGCCTTGTGTTCGAAGATTGTTCGAGACTTCCGCCGGATCCGGGTCGGCTCAGGCCACCGTCAGACCGCCGGCGCGGGCGATTTCGGCTTTCGTCCAGTCGGTGTCGAGTGCCTGCCGTATCCCGACCGCCACGGCCGGGTGCACGGGCAGGGCGAGATGTCCGACCCCGCTCACCCGCACGTTCCGCGCCGACAGGTCGGGGTGGTCGATGCAGGCCGTCTCCAGCGGGTCCATCAGATGGTCGAGGTCGCTCCAGAAACTGACGAAGTGCGTTCGGCAGCCGGGCGCGGGCCCGGCCAGCTCCTCCAACACCACCGAGCCGGGGCGCATCTGGCGGACGATGGGATGCGCGTTCGCCAGCGGCGCCACGCGGGTGCCCGAGTGCGGGGTGCCGAGGGTGACGAGCGTCCGCACCCGGAGGTCACCGCCGAGCCGCTGCACGTAGTAACGGGCGATGAGGCCGCCGAGGCTGTGTCCGACGACGTCCACCCGGCTGCTGCCCGTGCGTGCGCAGATCTCCTCGATGTGCCGGCCGAGCAACTCGGCCGCCGTGCGGATGTCGCAGGTCAGCGGCGAGTAGTTGAGCGACTCGAGTTGCTGCCTGCCGTGCTGGGCGAGGCTGCGGCGCAGCAGCACGAAGACCGAGCGGTTGTCTATGAAACCGTGCAGCAGCACGACCGGGGGCTTCGCCTCCGCCGGCAGCCGGGGGGTGTCCGCGGAGCCCGGTGCGGGGAGGGGGGCCCTGCGCTCCGGGGAGATCCCGGACGGATAGAGCAGGAGGTGTCCGGCGAGGATCGCGATCTCGAGGGCGGTGGCCTTCAACAGCGCCATGGACAGTCCGGTCAGCCGGCTCGGGAGGAGCCGCTGACAGAGCGGGAGAAGGGGCAGCACTGCCTTGGTGACCGTCATGGCCGACCTCCTGTCGGCACGCCCGAGGACGTCTGTGTCCCCCGTGTGCCCTCATGGGAGGTCGCGCCGAGGCCGGCCGACGGTGCGCGAGCGGGCCGCGCGGGGCGGGGGCGGCGTGTGACGTCCATGACGCCGATGACGTGACGAGACTCCCTGCCGGTGTGGCGACGAGGCTCTCCGCTGTCGTGCCGTACCTGCCCTGCGTGCTCCTCGTGCCCTCGCCGACCCGCCGCACCCCCATGCCGCGCGGCCTGCGGCGCGGTGGTGCGGCGATCTCGTCGCGGCTCCCGTTGCGCGGGTTCCGGCCGTGGCCCGGCGGCCGCGTGTGTCCGCGGTCCGTGAGCCGCAGAGGGTCGGAACGGTGCGCGGCGAACGTGTCCCACCATGTGATTTCCCCCTCGGTCTCCACCGTGAAACTGCGGGGTGCGCGATGCTGGCGATAACGTTCGTTCACTTCCCCGGGCGCTGTGGCGCGGGGCGTCCGTGCCACGGCGTGTGCGGCGTGTACGGCGCGAGTGATGTGTGCGGTACTTGACGGTACGGATGGATGTAGTCGCTTCATGGAGGCAGTGATGGGTGTGGCAGCCGGTCCGATCCGCGTGGTGGTGGCCAAGCCGGGGCTCGACGGCCACGATCGCGGGGCGAAGGTGATCGCGCGGGCACTGCGCGACGCCGGTATGGAGGTCATCTACACGGGCCTGCACCAGACGCCCGAGCAGATCGTCGACACGGCGATCCAGGAGGACGCCGACGCGATCGGTCTGTCGATCCTCTCGGGCGCCCACAACACGCTGTTCGCCGCGGTGATCGCCCTGCTCAAGGAGCGGGACGCGGAGGACATCCTGGTCTTCGGCGGCGGGATCATCCCCGAGGCGGACATCGCGCCGCTGAAGGAGAAGGGCGTCGCGGAGATCTTCACCCCGGGGGCGACCACGCAGTCGATCGTGGACTGGGTCCGCGCGAACGTGCGTCAGCCGAGCGTCTCCGGAGGCTGAGCGGTTGTTCCGGCGCGGGCGGGCGGGTCGCCGGCCCGCGCGGTCCCGCTCAGCTCCTCCAGCATCGCCGCCCGCAGCCGCAGGGTCGTGACGAGCCGCTGGAACGCCTCCGCCCAGTATCCTCCGGCCCCCGGCGAGGCGTCCTCCGTCTCGTCGGGCACCGCCAGCAGGCCGTCGAGACGGCTCGCCTCGGCCGGGTCCAGACAGCGCTCGGCCAGCCCCATCACGCCGCTGAAACTCCACGGGTAACTCCCCGCGTCCCGCGCGATGTTGAGCGCGTCGACCACCGCCCGCCCGAGCGGCGCGGCCCACGGCACGGCGCACACGCCCAGCAGCTGGAAAGCCTCGGACAGCCCATGCCGCGCGATGAAGCCGGCCACCCACTCGGCCCGTTCGCCCGGATCCAGCGTGCCCAGCAGCTTCGCCCGCTCGGCCAGTGACACCGCTCCGGGCCCGCCCGCCTCCGGCGCCGACGGCGTCCCGAGCAGCGCCCGCGCCCACTCGGCGTCCCGCTGCCGTACGGCCGCCCGGCACCATGCCGCGTGCAGCTCGGCCTGCCAGTCGTCCGCGACCGGCAGCGCCACGATCTGCGCGGGCGTCCGGCCGCCCAGCCGCGCGGGCCAGCCGCCGAGCGGTGCCGCCTCCACCAACTGTCCGAGCCACCACGACCGTTCCCCGCGTCCCGCCGGAGCCTTCGACACCACACCGTCGCGCTCCATGCTCGGATCGCACTCGTGCGGTGCCTCGACCGTGATCGTCGCGGTGGCCCCGGTGTGGTCCACGGCCACACACGCCCCGGCCCGGACCGCCATCCGCCCGGCCAGCGCCGAGTCGGGCAGCGCCGACAGCAACTCGGCCGCCGTCGCCCGCACGTTGCGGCTGCGGTCGGCCAGCGCCTGCTCCAGGAACGGCTCGTCCGACGGGCCGAGGCCGGTGCGCAGCGAGTCCAGGAACATCAGCCGGTCCTCGGCCCGCTCCGTCGCCCAGGTCGTCGCCAGCAACTCCCGTGCGGCGGCGGGCTCCCGCGCCCGTATCGCGGCCAGCAGGGCGACGCGCTCGGCGAACAGGCCCTCCTGCCACAACCGCCGCACCCTCTCCCGCTCCTCGGGGCGGGGCAGCGCCGTCCCGCCGCCGGGCGTGGCGCGCAGGGCGAACCGCCAGTCCGGGTTCAGCCGCGCCAGCCACACCGCGCGGGTGCCCGCGAAGCGCAGTGCCGCCGGCCGCAGGTCCGTGCGGCCCCGGGCCGCGTCCAGCAGGGCCGGCAGCAGCTGCGGCGGCGCCGCGTAGCCGTGGGCGTTGGCCGCCGTCAGCCACTGGGGCAGCAGCTCCATGAGGTCCGGCGCCGTGCCTCTGCGTCCGCCGCCGGTACCTCCGCGGTCGGCCAGCAGCAGCGCCAGCCTGCGGGCCGCCGCCGGGGGCAGCGCGGGACGGGTGTCCGCGGGCGCCGGCTCGGGACGGGCCGCCGCGCGGGCCGGGAGCAGGCCCGCCCTCCGGCGCACGGTCTCCAGGGCCGCCGCGTCCAGCAACGCGACCGGCGCCTCCCGGGCCGGGTCCGCCCCCGGCGGGGTGCGGCGATCGGTCCCGAGGAGGGCAGTGGTGACGAGCTCTTCCCAGGCAGACGCGTCCGGGGTCCTGTTCACGAGGGTCGTCCCTTCTGTGGGGTGCTGCCGGGTGGCGGGCTGGGGGTGCGGCGGGGGCGGATCAGCACAGCTGTATCGCCTTGCCTGGTCCTTGCCGTCCGGCTGCGGGCGGGGTGAGGCCGTAGTCGTCCTGAGGTGTGTCGGGGGCGGATCAGCACAGCTGTATCGCCTCGCCCGGTCCTTGCGGCCATGCCGCGAGCGGGGTGAAGCCGTGGTGGCCGCATTCGCCGAAGACCTTCACCGGTTCGCCGCCCGAGAGGGCGACCAGCTTCCACAGGCCGGGGCGGGACCGGGCCGTGGGGGTGAGCGGCAGGGCCGCGTCGGTGTCGGCGTCGGCCAGCTGCCAGGACTCGCCGTCCGGAGTCGGTATCACCCGCTCCAGCGTCACCGGGACGGAGTCCAGCCAGGGGTCGTCCCGCAGCGCCTCCCCGTAGCGCGCGGCCGCCTGCGCCGTCGTCACCCCTGCCGGGCGCAGAGAGGTGGGCACGGGTGCGGCGAACCGCTCGCCCAGGGAGGCCCGCAGCTGACCGGCGCCCGGATAGGGGGACACCTCCGCCTCCAGGGCCAGCCCGACCGGGAGCGCCGGCTCAGGGGCGCGGCCCGCGGCGCCGTAGGACAGGAGGAGGGCGGTGCGGGCCGAGTCGGCGCCGTGGAGCCAGATCCGGCGGGTGGTCAGGCGGGCGTCCGCCGTGTCGTACTGGGCGAGGACCAGCCAGCGGTCGCGGATCGGCGGGCCCTCGGGCGAGGCGGGCAGACCGATGCGGGAGCGGACCGTCGCCGCCAGGGGCTCCGGCAGCCGCTCGCGGTGCAGCCAGCCCTGGTCCAGCAGGTGGAGCAGCGCACACTCCTCCAGCAGCCGCACCGGCCAGCCGGGTCCGGACGACGGGATCGCCCCCAGCTCCCTCACCCGTGCCGCGAGTCCCGACGCCTGGGCGTCGACCATGCGGGCGGCCGTCTCCTCCCACAGCCCGTACCCCGCCTGCTCCGCGCCGGCCAGTCCGCCGCGCAGCAGATCCGCCAGCCGCTGCTCAAGCTCCGTCGCCCCCGCGGTGACCTTCTCCGCCCGGCGCTCCGCCCGCCGCCGCGCCGCCTCCGGATCGGCCGAGCCGGACGAGGAACCGGAAGCGCCCTCCGCCCGCTGCTGCTCCGCGCGCTTCCTTCTCCCCTCGGTCCACTCCCGCGCCCAGTCCGGCGGCTGCCCCTGCGGCACGGCCCCGTCCCCGCCCGCCCACAGCAACAGCAGCCCGAGCGCGTGCTTGCACGGGAACTTCCGGCTGGGGCAACTGCACTTGTACGCGGGCCCTGACGCGTCCGCGATGTCGACGACCGTCTGATACGGCTTGCTGCCACTGCCCTTGCACAGCCCCCACACCGTCCCCTCGTCGGTACTGCCCGCCTCGGACCACGGCCCGGCCGCGCCGAGTTTGCTGCCCGCTTTGCGTGACGCGGTGTCAGGCGCGAGTGCCAGCACCTGCTCCGCGCTCCAGCGCACCCCCTGCTGAGTCATGCCATCGAAGGTAGATCCCCCCACTGACAATCGGTCCGGCGAGCGCGTTTGCGCAGGTCGGAACCGATTGTCAGTGGCGTGGTGCACGGTTGGTGACAGATCCGAACCGGCCGAGCTGGAGGGGGACTTCGCCATGACCGTGTCCGTGGACCCGACGACCGAGACAACACGCGAGAGCGCACCGACCGAGCCGTTGCGACCGCACGCCGAGGACGCCTTCGCGGCCGAACTGTCCGCGCTGGCCGCGCAGGACGACCGTCCGCGCCCGGCCCGCTGGAAGCTGTCGCCCTGGGCCGTGGCGACCTATCTGCTCGGTGGCACCCTGCCGGACGGCACCGTGATCACTCCGAAGTACGTGGGACCGCGCCGCATCGTCGAGGTCGCCGTCACCACCCTCGCCACCGACCGCGCCCTGCTCCTGCTCGGAGTGCCCGGCACCGCCAAGACCTGGGTGTCCGAGCATCTGGCCGCGGCCGTCAGCGGCGACTCGACCCTGCTGGTCCAGGGCACCGCCGGCACCCCGGAGGAGGCGATCCGGTACGGCTGGAACTACGCGCAGCTGCTCGCGCACGGCCCGAGCCGGGACGCGCTGGTGCCGAGCCCCGTCATGCGGGCCATGGCGGAGGGCATGACGGCCCGGGTCGAGGAGCTGACCCGGATCCCGGCCGACGTCCAGGACTCGCTCATCACGATCCTGTCCGAGAAGACCCTGCCCGTCCCGGAGCTGGGCCAGGAGGTGCAGGCCGTCCGCGGCTTCAACCTCATCGCCACCGCCAACGACCGCGACCGCGGGGTCAACGACATCTCCAGCGCCCTGCGCCGCCGCTTCAACACGGTCGTGCTGCCGCTGCCGGAGAGCGTCGAGGTGGAGGTCGACATCGTCTCCCGGCGCGTCGACCAGATCGGCCGCTCCCTCGACCTGCCGGCCGTGCCCGACGGCGTCGACGAGATCCGCCGGGTGGTGACCGTCTTCCGCGAGCTGCGCGACGGGGTGACCTCCGACGGCCGGACCAAGGTGAAGTCGCCCAGCGGCACCCTCTCCACGGCCGAGGCGATCTCCGTCGTCACCGGCGGCCTGGCGCTGGCCGCCCACTTCGGGGACGGCGTCCTGCGGCCCGCGGACGTCGCCGCGGGCATCCTCGGCGCCGTGGTCCGCGATCCGGCCGCCGACCGGGTCGTCTGGCAGGAGTACCTGGAGGCGGTCGTCCGCGAGCGTGACGGCTGGACCGACTTCTACCGCGCCTGCCGGGAGGTGAGCGCGTGACCGCCTGCTGGAGGCTCCGCACGCAGGACGACGACACCAGGTGGCCGGCCAGGCGAGGGGGACGGTGTGACGACGGGAGCTGACCCCGGCACGGCCGCCGGGCCGCTGCTGCTCGGCGTACGGCATCACGGGCCCGGCTCGGCGCGGGCCGTGCGGGCGGCGCTGGACGCGGCCCGGCCGCGCGCGGTGCTGATCGAGGGGCCGCCCGAGGCGGACGCGCTGATCCCGCTGGCCGCCGAGGAGGACATGCGGCCGCCGGTCGCCCTCCTCGCCCATGCCGTGGACGAGCCGGGCCGCTCGGCGTTCTGGCCGCTGGCCGAGTTCTCCCCGGAGTGGGTCGCGATCCGCTGGGCGCTGGAGCACGAGGTACCGGCCCGCTTCATCGACCTTCCGGCCACCCACACACTGGCGTGGCAGAAGGAGGACAAGGAGGACACGGGGGAGAAGGAGGAGGGCACGCCGGCGCCCGAATCCCCGGAGGAGCAGGCCGAGAGCCGTGCCGATGTCCGGGTCGACCCCCTCGCCGTGCTCGCCGACGCCGCCGGATACGACGACGCCGAGCGCTGGTGGGAGGACGTCGTCGAGCACCGCGGGGTCGGTGCGGCGGGGGATCCGCTCGCGCCGTTCGCGGTACTGGCCGAGGCCATGACGGCGCTGCGGGAGGTGTACGGCAGCGGCGGACACGACCGGGACCTGGTGCGCGAGGCGTACATGCGGCTCCAAGTACGCGCCGCGCAGAAGGAGTTCGGGGACGCGGTGGCCGTGGTGTGCGGGGCCTGGCACGTGCCCGCGCTCGGCGGGCGGAGCACCGTCGCCGCCGACCGGGCCCTGCTCAAGGGACTGCCCAAGGTCAAGGCGGACATGACCTGGGTGCCGTGGACGCATCGCAGGCTGGCGCGGGCCAGCGGCTACGGGGCGGGCATCGACTCGCCGGGGTGGTACGGGCATCTGTTCCGCGCCACCGACCGGCCCGTCGAGCGGTGGCTGACCAAGGTGGCCGGGCTGCTGCGGGCCGAGGACCGGATGGTGTCCTCCGCCCATGTCATCGAGGCGGTACGGCTGGCCGAGACGCTCGCGGCGATGCGCGGCCGCCCGCTGCCCGGCCTGGGCGAGACCACCGACGCCGTGCGGGCGGTGATGTGCGACGGCTCGGACGTGCCGCTGGCGCTGGTGCACGACCGGCTCGTTGTGGGCGACGTGCTGGGCGAGGTGCCGCGGGACGCGCCCGCGGTGCCCCTGCAGCGGGACCTCGACCGGATCCAGCGCAGGCTGCGGCTCAAGCCGGAGGCGCTGGAGCGGGAGTTGGAGCTCGACCTGCGCAAGGAGACCGACGCCGGGCGCAGCCGGCTGCTGCACCGGCTGCGGCTGCTGGGCGTGCCGTGGGGAGAGCCGGCCGCCTCGCGGGGGAGCACGGGCACCTTCCGGGAGACCTGGCGGCTGCGCTGGGAGCCGGAGCTGGCGGTGCGGATCGCCGAGGCCGGGGTGTGGGGGACGACCGTACTCGCCGCCGCGACCGCCAAGTCCGAGGCGGACGCCGTCTCGGCGCAGCACCTCTCCGACGTCACCGCGCTCGCCGAGCGGTGCCTGCTGGCCGAGCTGCCGGACGCGTTGCCGACGGTGATGCGGGTGCTGGCCGACCGGGCCGCGCTCGACTCGGACGTCGGCCACCTCGCCCAGGCCCTGCCCGCCCTGGTCCGCTCCCTGCGGTACGGCGACGTGCGCGGCACCGACACCGGGGCACTCGCGGAGGTCGCCGCGGGTCTCGCCGAGCGGATCTTCGTCGGACTTCCCCCGGCCTGCGCCGGACTCGACGCGGACGCCGCCGAGGAGCTACGGCGCCATGTGGACGCCGTGCACGGGGCGGTGGGGCTGCTCGGGGACGCGCCCGCGCCGGGCCACGGTGATCTGCGCGGGCGCTGGCGGGCGGTGCTCAAGGTGCTGTCCCTGCGGGACTCGGTTCCCGGCGTGATCCGCGGCCGGTCCGTGCGGCTCCTGCTGGACGAGGGGGAGTTGGCTCAGGACGAGGCGGCCCGGCTCATGGGGCTCGTGCTGTCGCCGGGAACACCTCCCGGGGACGCGGCGGCCTGGATCGAGGGCTTCGTCGGCGGCGGCTCGGGCGGCGGGATGCTGCTCGTGCACGACGAGCGGCTGCTCGGCCTGGTCGACGCCTGGCTGACCGGGGTGCCGGCGGACGCGTTCACCGACGTACTGCCGCTGCTCAGGCGCACCTTCTCGGCGTACGAGCCGGGCGTGCGCAGAACGCTCGGGGAGCTGGTGCGGCGCGGGCCGGGACAGCGGGGCGGTGCGGCGGTCGCGGGTGGGGGCGTACCCGGGTTCGCGGCCGAACTGGACCAGGAGCGCGGGAACGCCGTGCTGCCGGTGGTGCGGCTGCTGTTGGGGCTGGACACGGACGACGACGACCTGGTGGGGGTGGCGTGATGGCGGCCGGAGGACGGGCGGAGCGGAGCGCGAGGGCCCGAGCGGTGCGGGCCGCGCGGCAGGCGCCGGGACAGGGCCAGGAGACGCGGGCGGGGGGCCGGCCGGCGACGATCGTGCCGGTGATCCCGCTGTGGGAACGGCACGGAGGGATGCGCGGATGACGACGGACGTGACGGACCCGGCGCAGGAGCGGCTGCGGCGCTGGCGGCTCGTGCTCGGCGGGGACGCGGCCGACGGCACCGGATGCACGCTCGCCGGGCAGGACGCCGCGATGGACGGGGCGCTCACCGCGCTCTACGGAAAGGGGGACAGGCCGCAGACGGGGAAGGACCGTTCGGCGGGGCTCGGGGCGTCGGCGCCGTCCGTGGCGCGCTGGCTCGGGGACATCCGCACCTACTTCCCCTCCTCCGTCGTGCAGGTCATGCAGCGCGACGCCATCGACCGGCTCGGACTCTCCACGCTGCTGCTGGAACCGGAGATGCTGGAGGCGGTGGAGGCCGACGTGCATCTCGTCGGGACCCTCCTCTCCCTCAACAAGGCCATGCCGGAGACGACCAAGGAGACCGCGCGGGCCGTCGTGCGCAAGGTCGTCGAGGACCTGGAGAAGCGGCTCGCCACCCGCACCCGGGCCACGCTCACCGGCGCCCTCGACCGCAGCGCGCGGATCAGCCGGCCGCGCCACCACGACATCGACTGGAACCGCACGATCGCCGCCAACCTCAAGCACTATCTGCCGGAGTACCGGACGATCGTGCCCGAGCGGCTCATCGGCTACGGGCGGGCCTCACAGTCGGTGAAGAAGGACGTCGTGCTCTGCATCGACCAGTCCGGGTCGATGGCGGCGTCGGTGGTGTACGCGTCGGTGTTCGGGGCGGTGCTGGCGTCGATGCGGTCGATCGACACCCGGCTGGTCGTCTTCGACACCGCGGTCGTCGACCTCACCGACCAGCTCGACGACCCGGTGGACGTCCTGTTCGGCACCCAGCTCGGCGGCGGTACGGACATCAACCGGGCGCTGGCGTACTGCCAGTCGCAGATCACCCGGCCCGCCGAGACGGTGGTCGTGCTGATCAGCGACCTCTACGAAGGGGGCATTCGCGACGAGATGCTGAAGCGGGTGGCGGCGATGAAGGCGTCGGGCGTGCAGTTCGTGGCGCTGCTCGCGCTCTCCGACGAGGGGGCACCGGCGTACGACAGGGAACACGCGGCGGCGCTCGCCGCGCTGGGGGCACCGGCGTTCGCGTGTACGCCGGATCTGTTCCCCGAGGTGATGGCGGCGGCGATCGAGAAGCGGCCGATCCCCGTACCGGATCCGGCGGCAGCAAAACGGACATGAGTACCCATCGGTCACGGGGGGCTTGCGCGGCCTCAGGAGTCCCGTGCAAGGATCGATGCCTTCACCGACTTCGACTCCGTGCCGCCGTACGGGAGGATCCGCCCCCTTGACCTGGTCAGCAGCTCTGCCCGGTGCCGCTGTGCGCATGCCGCGCACGGCGGCCGGACGGCGTGTGCTGTACCTGGCGCTGCTGGTGGGCGGGTTGTTCGCGCTAGGGCTCCTCGGCGGACAGCGGGCTCAGGCGGCGGAGGACGCGCCCACGGCTCTGTCGGTCGACGTGCGCACGGCGGTCGAGGGGGTGACCGGGTCGGTGGCTCGGGAGCCCGGGGCCGGGGAACCGCAGGGGCGAGAGCTTCGGTCCGTCACCGAGGACACCGTTCCGGCCGTCACCGAGCGTGTCGTGCGGCCCGTCGGCGAGCTCGTCGGCGCGGTGACCGAGGGGCTGGACGAAGCACGGGGCACGGTGCCGCCGCGGGAGTCGCTGCCTGAGCTGCCCGCCCTGCCCGCCTTGCCCGACCAGCCCGCTCTGCCCGACCAGCCCGCTCTGCCCGAGCAGCCCACTCTGCCGGAGCTGCCCCAGGCCCCGGATGCGGAACTTCCCGTGCTCCCCGGCCTCCCGGAACTCCCCGCGCTGCCGGAACAGACGCTGCCGGCACCGGCACCCGTGCCGGTGACCTCCGCGCCAGCCGACGAGGCGGATTCCGCCGGGCCGGCGACCGGGGAGGCCGCCACGGCTACCCCGCACGGCGTCACGCCGTACGACACCACCGCGCCCGCGCCCGCGCACCGCACCTCCGCTCACCCCCACCCCCACCGTGCCGACTCCACCGCGCCCGTGCCCGCGCGGCACGCGCCCGCAGGTGTTCCGGGCGGTGCCCTGGACCACCGTGCGACGGTCGACAACGGCACGCCCAGGCATGGCGACGCGCATGCGGTCGCCGCACATCACCCGGCCCCGCCGCGGCTGGTGCCCGGCGCCGCCGCGCACGTCGGTGCCGACGAGATCAGGGACGCGTACCGGGACATTCCCGTATCCCCCGCCTAGAGCAGGCCTTTTCCCGCGCAGTGGACCTGCCGCGCGGGGGCGGAACAGGTCTGCCCGTGTCCCCAATCTCCTTTAAGGATCCGACGTACGCATGAACAAGAACATCCGCCGTTCCCTCGTCATAGCCGCCGGTGTCACCGGCGCGTGGGCGCTCGGCTCCACCGCCGCGAGCGCGGACGAGCTGCCCTCCGCCACGCTGTCCGTGCCGGACGCCACGGAAGACGTCACCGAGGGCGTGGCCGAGACGGTCACCGCCACCTCGAAGCAGACGGCATCCGTCGAAACGAGCACCACGACCACCCCCAAGGCCCCCAAGGCCACCAAGGCCACCAAGGCCCCCAAGGCCCCCAATCTCAAGGGCGGCGCCGCGCAGCTCACCGAGGGCGTCAAGGCGGCCCGCGCCGCGCAGACCGCGCAGCAGACCCCCGAAATCCCGAACACCCCCCAAATCCCCACCACCCCCGAAATCCCCACCACTCCCGACACCGTCGACTACCTCTTCGGCCCCCTCGCCGCCTTCGCCCCGGAGGTGGAGCGGACCCTGAGCGCCCCGACCGGCACCGCCACCGCCGTCCTCGACGAAACGAGCACCGCGGCCGTCCCGCCCCTCGTCACCGCCGCCGTGGACGGAGCCTTCCCCCCGGTCACCCGGGCGGTCGACGCCGCCACCGCCGCGGCATACGGCCTGGTGACCGACGTCCAGCCGGTCGCCACCGGCGCCGCCACCAATGTGCACGCCGTCGCCACCGAAACCGTGGCGGACGTCCACGCCGTCGCCACCGAAACCGTGGCGGACGTCCACCCCCTCGCCACCCGCACCGTCTCCGGCGCCCAGCCGGTCGCCCACGGCGTCCTCGCCGACGTACCCCCGTACGCCACCGGACTCGTCGGTCAGGTCGCCGCGGACGCGCAGGGGGCCGTGCTGCCGCCCGTCGCGCACACGGCCGTGCGCGGGGTCACTCCGGTCGCCGGGCAGGCCGTGACCGACGCGGGTGCGCTGGCGTACGGCGTGGCGGCCGACGCGCAGCCGCTCGCCCACGGCCTCGCCGGGGACGTCGGCCCCTTCGCGCACCGTGCCGTCGGCCATGTCGCCCACCCCGTGGCGGACCTCGTCCAGCCGGTCGCGTACGCCGCCGGGACCGCGGCCCAGGGCGTCGTGGGTGACGTCCAGCCCTTCGCCCACGGCGTCGCCGGCCATGTCTCCCCGGTCGCCGAGAACCTGACCGGCACCCCGCTGGCGGGCAACGCCGTCACCGGCGTCCAGGGCGTCGCCGACTCGGTCACCCCGGGGTACCTCCGCTCCCTCTGAATCCCGGCTCCGTGAGGCGTAAGGACCCGGACGGCCGAAAGCCGTCGGACCGTCCGGCCGGGACCTCACGGACGGCCGGGCGGTCCCCATTGGGGTGGGGACCGCCCGGCCGGAGCCCTCGGGGGCGCAGTCGATTCCTGCCCCTTCGGGCTGTTCCAGGGGCCTCACCGGGCCAACCCCAGCCCGGTGAGGCCCTTCACATCAGGCACTCCGTGCCAGTGAGCACGGCATCATGTGACAGGTATCACCGCTCAGGTGTGACCCCTGATTTAGAAGCCCCCGTCGAGCGGCGATAACCTGCGAGACGGACATGCCGCGCGCTCGGACACCGTGTGCGCCTCCCTAGTGACAGCGGACGTCACGTTGCCCTTCGCGGCACGCCCACGCATCCAACGAACCGCGAGATCACTGATAGGGACGGAAGCGCGTGGACCTGTTCGAGTACCAGGCGAGGGACCTCTTCGCCAAGCACGATGTACCGGTGCTGGCCGGTGAAGTCATCGACACGCCTGAGGCGGCCCGCGCAGCCACTGAGCGCCTCGGTGGCAAGTCCGTCGTCAAGGCCCAGGTGAAGGTCGGCGGGCGTGGCAAGGCCGGTGGCGTGAAGCTCGCCGCCACCGCGGACGAGGCCGTCGCCCGCGCGACGGACATCCTCGGCATGGACATCAAGGGCCACACGGTCCACAAGGTGATGATCGCCGAGACGGCTCCGGAGATCCTGGAGGAGTACTACGTCTCCTTCCTGCTGGACCGTGCCAACCGCACCTTCCTCTCCATCGCCTCCGTCGAGGGCGGCATGGACATCGAGGAGGTGGCGGCCACCCGTCCGGAGGCCGTCGCCAAGACGCCGATCGACGCGATCGACGGCGTGACCGAGGAGAAGGCCCGCGAGATCGTCGAGGCCGCGAAGTTCCCGGCCGAGGTCGCCGACAAGGTCGTCAACGTCCTCGTCAAGCTGTGGGACACCTTCATCAAGGAGGACGCCCTCCTGGTCGAGGTGAACCCGCTGGCGAAGGTGGCCTCCGGCGAGGTCATCGCCCTGGACGGCAAGGTGTCGCTCGACGACAACGCCGAGTTCCGTCACCCCGACTTCGAGGAGCTCCACGACAAGGCCGCGGCCGACCCGCTCGAGGCCGCTGCCAAGGAGAAGAACCTCAACTACGTCAAGCTCGACGGCGAGGTCGGCATCATCGGCAACGGCGCGGGTCTGGTCATGTCGACCCTGGACGTCGTCGCGTACGCCGGTGAGGCGCACGGCAACGTCAAGCCGGCGAACTTCCTGGACATCGGCGGTGGCGCCTCCGCCCAGGTCATGGCCAACGGCCTGGAGATCATCCTCGGCGACCCGGACGTGAAGTCCGTGTTCGTCAACGTCTTCGGTGGCATCACCGCCTGTGACGAGGTCGCCAACGGCATCGTCCAGGCGCTGAAGCTCCTGGAGGACCGCGGCGAGGAGGTCACCAAGCCGCTCGTCGTCCGTCTCGACGGCAACAACGCCGAGCTCGGCCGGCAGATCCTCACCGACGCCAACCACCCGCTGGTCCAGCGCGTCGACACCATGGACGGCGCGGCCGACAAGGCCGCCGAGCTGGCCCACGCCGCCAAGTAAGCACTCAGGACGAGGACAGAACACACCATGGCTATCTGGCTCAACAAGGACAGCAAGGTCATCGTCCAGGGCATGACCGGCGCCACGGGCATGAAGCACACCAAGCTCATGCTCGGCGACGGCACCACGGTCGTGGGCGGCGTGAACCCGCGCAAGGCGGGCACCTCCGTCGACTTCGACGGCACCGAGGTACCGGTCTTCGGCACCGTCAAGGAGGCCATCGAGGCCACCGGCGCCAACGTCTCCGTCATCTTCGTGCCGGAGAAGTTCACCAAGGACGCGGTCGTCGAGGCCATCGACGCCGAGATCCCGCTGGCCGTCGTGATCACCGAGGGCATCGCCGTGCACGACTCGGCGTCGTTCTGGGCGTACGCCGGCAAGAAGGGCAACAAGACCCGGATCATCGGCCCGAACTGCCCCGGCATCATCACCCCGGGTCAGTCGAACGTCGGCATCATCCCGGGCGACATCACCAAGCCGGGCCGTATCGGTCTGGTCTCGAAGTCCGGCACGCTGACGTACCAGATGATGTACGAGCTGCGTGACATCGGCTTCTCGACCGCCGTCGGCATCGGTGGCGACCCGATCATCGGCACCACGCACATCGACGCGCTCGCCGCGTTCGAGGCCGACCCCGAGACCGACCTGATCGTCATGATCGGCGAGATCGGTGGCGACGCCGAGGAGCGGGCCGCGGACTTCATCGCGAAGAACGTGACCAAGCCGGTCGTCGGTTACGTCGCGGGCTTCACCGCGCCCGAGGGCAAGACCATGGGCCACGCCGGCGCCATCGTCTCCGGTTCGTCCGGCACCGCCCAGGCGAAGAAGGAGGCCCTGGAGGCCGCCGGCGTCAAGGTCGGCAAGACGCCGACCGAGACGGCGAAGCTGGCGCGCGAGATCCTCAGCGCCTGAGCTTCCGGCTGATCCGTCGGATGGGCCCGTTCCCCGGTGGGGAGCGGGCCCATCGGCGTCATCCCGGCAGCGGTACCAGCCGCTGCGGACCGCTCGCCGTCTCCTGGCGCAGCTTGGCCCGCAGCTCCTGTTCCGTCTCGGACAGCGGGCCCGGGGCGACCTTCGGGGGGACGCCCTGGACGGTCCGGCCCGGTGAGACGGGCGCCTCGTACTGCCGGGGTGCGGTGCGCAGCGTCAGGGCCGTGGTGCCGATGAGGGCGACCGTGAAGGCGATGGCGGCGCGGGTCCAGAAGCTGGCCCGGCGCTCGCTGCCGGTGCGTACCGTCGGCGGTTTCGCGGCGCGCAGGCGCTCCGCCGACGCCACCTCGGCCAGCCGCCGGTGGAGTTCGGCGGGGTCGGCCAGCTCCGGCAGCCGCGCGGCCACCGCCTCGCGCGCGTGCAGCAGCCGGTTCGCCGCCGCGGGCGTGCTCGCCTCCGTCTCCGCCGCGGTGTCCGGGAGATCGAGGCCCACTCCGTCATAGAGCAGCAGGGTGCGGCGGTACGGCGGCGGCAGGGTGAGGAGTACGTCCATCAGCGCGCGGTCGGAGGGGTTGGCGGGCGGCGGTTCGGGGTGCCGGTAGCGGGGGCGGAAGCGGTGCCAGGGGGAGAGGGCGTACTCGTACGCCGTCGCCCGCACCCAGCCCGCCGGATCCCGGTCGACGGCCACCTCCGGCCAGCGCTGCCAGGCGCGGTCGAAGGCCCGCTCGACCGACTCCCGGGCCAGCTCGCGTCGCCCCGTGAGCAGATAGGCCTGCCGTACGAGGGCGGGCGCGCAGAACGCGTAGAGCGCGTCGAAGGCCTGAGCGGGCGTCAGCGGCCGGGACGACTCGACCTCCGCGGGTGCCGGTTCGGGCGGCGGGGTCCGTACGGGCAGCTCGGCGGTGTCGGCGCTCTGCTGAGGTGCGGTCACCTCGGGCTCGTCCGGGGCCTCCTGGGCGGCCGGCGTCGTGGTCAGCTCGTTCAGCAGTCGCGCGTACGCCTCCCGCTTCCGGCCGCGCGGCGTCATGCGGCCGGTCTCCCACGCGCGCACGGTCTCCCGGGTCACGCCCACCTGCGCCGCGACCTGAGCCTGCGTCAACGACTGGGCCTCGCGCAGGCGTCGGCGTTCCTTGGGCGGGGGCAGCGGGGTTGCAGGGCTCTGCGTCACGAGGTGCCCCTTCGGACGAAAATGTACATAAACGTATATTGAGCGACACAACGGGGGTTCGCCTGTTACGACGGGAAAGCGCGTGTCGTTGGGAGCATGGCGGGCGTGATCCAGCTGACCGTTCGTCGATCGCCGTTGTCGTCCCTGCTCAACCGGGCGCGCGACCGCTACCCCGGACTGGCCGCGAGCCTCCTGGGTGGCGCCGTGGCCGCGGGCCTCGGTCTCGGCTCGCTCGCCGTGCTGGTGATGGTGCTGTGGATCAGCTCGCCCTACCCCGACAGCGGTCCCTCGGGCGCGCTGCACGTCGCCGCGGCGCTGTGGCTGCTGGCGCACGGCGCCGAACTGGTCCGCGTCGACACGCTGTCCGGCGTGCCCGCGCCGGTGGGCGTCACGCCGTTGCTGCTGCTCGCGCTCCCGGTGTGGCTGGTGCACCGCGCCGCGCGGGACGCGGTGGAGGGGGAGGAGTCGGAGGAGCCCACCGTCTCGGGGCGTACGGCCTGGGCGGGTGTCGTGCTCGGCTATCTCGCCGTGGGCGCCGCCGCCGCGGGGTACGCGGCGGGCGGGGTGCTCCGGCCGGACTGGGTGTGGACCGGGGTGTGGGTGCCGCTGGTCGTCATCGCAGCGGCCGGGGCGGGGGTGTGGACGGCGTACGGGCGGCCCCGGGACGCCGTGGACGAGGTGCTGATCCTGCTGCCGGCGGGGATGCGGCGGCCGGTCGTCGGGGGAGAGGCGCGGGCCCGTCTCGATGCCGCGGCACGGGCGGCCGGGGCGGGTACGGCGGTGCTGCTCGGGGGCGGGGCGCTGCTGCTGGCGGTGTCACTGGTGTGGCACGGCGGGGCGGCGCGGACGTCGTTCTTCCAGCTCACCGAGGGGTGGTCGGGGCAGTTCGCGGTGCTGCTGCTGTGTCTGGCGTTGATGCCGAACGCGGCGGTGTGGGGCACGGCGTACTCCCTGGGCCCCGGCTTCTCCCTCGGTGCGGGGCACGTCGTGGGGCCGCTGTTCTCCTCGCCCGCCGCGCTGCTGCCGCCGTTCCCCTTGCTGGCGGCGGTCCCGGAGGCGGGGCCGGGGACGCCGGTGAACTGGGCGGCGGGGGCGGTGCCGGTGCTGGCCGGGGTGACCGTGGGGTGGTTCGTGGGACGGGCCGGGAGCGCGGAGACGGACGGCTCGGCGTGGTCCCGGGGGCGGACCGCCGGAGCGGCGGTGCTGGCGGCGGTCCTGGGTGCGGCGGCCATGGCGGGGCTGGGCGCGATGGCGGGCGGTGCGCTCGGGGTGGCGGCGCTGGCCGGGTTCGGACCGGTGTGGTGGCAGGTGGGGGCGGCCGCGCTGGCGTGGGGCGTGCTGGTCGCGGTGCCGGTGGCGGTGGCGGTGCGGTGGTGGCGGTGCCGGGGGAGGGCGGACGGGCCCGCACCTCGGGTGGGGACGCCTCGGGCGGAGGAGCGGGGCGGGAAGGACGCGCCCGGAGGGAAGGACGCGCTCGGAGGGAAGACTCCGTCGGCGGGTCGGACTCGGCGCGGCGTGAGGGCTCTGTTCGCCGGAAAGGCTCAGCGCGGGGAGAAGACTCAGCGCGGGGAGAAGGCCCCGCCCGGAGACAAGGCCTTTCACGAAGGAAAGATCCCGTCCGCCGCACAGGCTTCGTACGACGACGGCGACGACGACAGCTTCGAGCCGTACGACTTCCTGCCGACCGAGCCGGAGTCGGTCTGGCCGCCGGTCTGGCCGGCGGACGACGCGGCACGGGAGGCGCGCTGGGCCGCACTGCGGGAGGCGTCGGGGCAGGAGGACGCCCCCGAGTCCTCGTGACGCCCGCCCCTTCCGGGCCCGGACCCGGGGCGCGGCTCCGACCCCGGTCAGTGCCTCAGCCGGTGTCCCCCAGAACCCCGCGCAGCTCCTCCGGCAGCAGGTCCTCGCAGGCCTGCTTCGCCTGGTAGGTCAGGGCGTCGGTGGTGCAGGTGTAGTAGTCGTTGTACACCAGCTTCGCCGTGAAGCCCGCCGCCACCAGGGCGATCGCCAGGGACGCCGTGACCACACCGCTCACCGCGGCCGTCGTCTGGGGGCGGCCGGTGTTCGCCGGGGCCGGGGTGTCGGGGTCGGGGGTGCGGGGCTTGGCCCGCAGGGCGGTGATGCCCCAGTACAGGGCGAGCGCGCCGAGCATCAGGGCGACGTACGGCCAGCTGAACAGGGCGAAGAAGAACGCCCACATGCCACAGAGCAGGGCGTAGCGCGCGCGGCGCTGCGAAGGGTCGGTCGGGTCCCAGCGCATGTTCGTGCCGGGGCCGTCGTTGCCGCTCGGGGTCTCGGGGTTCGGGCCGGGGCGCTCACCGAAGCCGCCGGAGGACCGGCCGGGCTGGCGGTCGCTCCACTGGCTGCCCCAGGGTGAGCCCTGGTCGCCGTCACCGGAGTCGCCGCCTCCGGATGCCGGGCGGCGCGGCTGCCACGGGCGGTCCGGGGTGCCCTCCGGCGGCGGTGCGAAGGGGTTGTCGTCCTTCGGCCTGGCGTCCCGCTCGTCGCCGCTGTTCCCGCCCGACGGCGCGTCCGGCGGCGAGGAGGGCCGCTCGCGCAGCAGCACGCCACGGCGCTCCCCTCCCTGCACCGGCTGCGGGGGGAGCGTGAGGAGTCGCAGGCTGCGGTCCGGCATCAAGTGAGCGTCTTCCCCTAGGTGATTACGGCTGACTACTGCTGGCGGCACCAGGTCCGTCACCCTGTGAACGCACCGTCCACGAACGGCGTTCCCGACCGGGCCCCTCTCAGACGCTACCTTCCGGCCACGCCCCCGTCCCGAGGGGGCTGCCCGGTGTGCCGGTATCGTTGCTGACGGTCGGCCGCTTCGTAGGCTTCCCCGTATCCGGGGGCCCGAAGCATTCGTACGAACGTACATACCGCCGTGCGGGCCCGGCCACCGTACCGACGCACCCCCGAGAAAGGCCCCCGCTGTGGCTGCCAAGCGCCTCGTCGTGCTGGTCTCCGGATCCGGCACCAATCTCCAGGCGCTGCTCGACGCCATCGCCGCCGACGGCACCGAGGCCTACGGCGCCGAGATCGTGGCCGTCGGAGCCGACCGCGAGGGCATCGAAGGGCTGGCCCGCGCCGAGCGCGCCGGCATCCCGACCTTCGTACGGAAGGTCAAGGATTTCGGCAGCCGCGAGGAGTGGGACGCGGCGCTCGCCGAGGCCGTCGCCGGATACGAGCCCGATCTCGTGGTCTCCGCGGGGTTCATGAAGATCGTCGGCAAGGAATTCCTCGCGCGCTTCGGCGGCCGGTTCGTGAACACGCACCCCGCCCTGCTGCCCAGTTTTCCCGGCGCCCACGGCGTCCGTGACGCGCTCGCGTACGGCGCCAGGGTCACCGGCTGCACCGTCCACTTCGTCGACGACGGCGTCGACACCGGACCGATCATCGCGCAGGGCGTGGTCGAGGTCCGGGACGAGGACGACGAGAGCGCTCTGCACGAGCGCATCAAGGAAGTCGAGCGCAGGCTGCTCGTCGATGTCGTGGGGCGGCTCGCCCGCAACGGCTATCGCATTGAGGGACGAAAGGTAGTTATCCAGTGACCGCCGAGAGCAACAAGCGGGCCCTTCGACGGGCGCTCGTCAGCGTCTACGACAAGACGGGTCTCGAGGACCTCGCCCGCGGGCTGCACGAGGCCGGCGTCGAGCTGGTGTCGACCGGCTCCACGGCCTCCCGTATCGCCGCGGCCGGCGTCCCCGTCACCAAGGTGGAGGAGCTCACCGGCTTCCCCGAGTGCCTGGACGGCCGCGTCAAGACGCTGCACCCGAAGGTCCACGCGGGCATCCTCGCCGACCTGCGCCTGGAGGACCACCAGCGGCAGTTGGCGGAGCTCGGCGTGGCGCCGTTCGACCTGGTCGTCGTCAACCTCTACCCCTTCCGCGAGACCGTCGCCTCCGGCGCCTCCCCCGACGAGTGCGTCGAGCAGATCGACATCGGCGGCCCCTCGATGGTCCGCGCCGCCGCCAAGAACCACCCCTCGGTGGCCGTGGTGACCAGCCCCTCGCGGTACGCCGACGTCCTGGCGGCCGTGCGGGACGGCGGCTTCGACCTCGCCACGCGCAAGCGGCTCGCGGCGGAGGCCTTCCGGCACACCGCGGCCTACGACGTGGCGGTGGCGAGCTGGTTCGCGTCCGAGTACGCGCCCCTCGACGACTCCTCGTTCCCCGACTTCCTCGGCGCCACCTGGGAGCGGAAGAACACCCTGCGCTACGGCGAGAACCCGCACCAGCCGGCCGCGCTGTACACCTCCGGGTCCGGCGGTCTCGCCGAGGCCGAGCAGCTGCACGGCAAGGAGATGTCGTACAACAACTACACGGACACCGACGCCGCCCGCCGTGCCGCGTACGACCACGCCGAGCCGGCCGTCGCGATCATCAAGCACGCCAACCCGTGCGGGATCGCGGTCGGCGCGGATGTCGCCGAGGCGCACCGCAAGGCGCACGCCTGCGACCCGCTGTCGGCGTTCGGCGGGGTGATCGCCGTCAACCGCCCGGTGTCCAAGGAGATGGCCGAGCAGGTCGCGGAGATCTTCACCGAGGTCATCGTCGCGCCGGACTACGAGGAGGGGGCCCTGGAGGCCCTCGCCAAGAAGAAGAACATCCGCGTGCTGCGCTGCCCCGAGGCCCCGGCCGCCCCGGTCGAGGTCAAGGCCATCGACGGCGGCGCGCTGCTCCAGGTCACGGACCGCCTCCAGGCCGACGGCGACGACCCGGCCAACTGGACCCTGGCGACCGGCGAGGCGCTCTCCCCCGAGGAGCTCGCCGAGCTGTCCTTCGCCTGGCGGGCCTGCCGGGCGGTCAAGTCCAACGCCATCCTCCTCGCCAAGGACGGCGCCTCGGTCGGCGTCGGCATGGGGCAGGTCAACCGGGTCGACTCCGCGAAGCTGGCGGTGGAGCGGGCGGGCGCCGAGCGCGCGCAGGGCTCCTACGCCGCCTCCGACGCGTTCTTCCCCTTCCCCGACGGCCTGGAGATCCTGACCGAGGCCGGCGTCAAGGCGGTCGTCCAGCCCGGCGGTTCGGTCCGCGACGAGCAGGTGATCGAGGCGGCGAAGAAGGCGGGCGTGACGATGTACTTCACGGGGACGCGGCACTTCTTCCACTGAGTCCACGCGTAAAGGGCCGTGTCCCCCTGATCCGGGTGGGACACGGCCCTCGCTGCGCAAGGGCGCGCACTGTTCAGTACCGCGGGCGCTTGAACCACTCCGCGCTCGACCGCTTCGCCGCGAAGACGATCACCAGGATCGCGAGGATCATGATGAGCAGGCCCAGGAGGTAGATGCCGAGTGCGAAGATGCCGCTGACGATCGCGAACGACGCGTAGACGATCGAGCAGACGCGGACGCCGTTGCGGCCCTTGGCGAACTGCAGCAGCAGCACCAGCCCGAGGATCGCGAAGACGGCGGCCAGGCCCAGGAAGAAGACCACGACGCCCTTGCCCAGATCCGCGTAGCGCTCGGCCTCGGCGTCACCGGTGACGCCCGCCTCGAGCATCGTCTGGTCCCAGTCGGCCAACGCCACGCCGTACACGGCGGCGATGACGATGTGGCACAGGGCGATCACGCCGAGCATGATCTGCGCGGCACGGGTGATGCCGGGCATCTGGGCCGGACCGGCCGGCGGGTAGCCGTAACCGCCGGGGTGCACCGGAGGACCCGCGGGGTAGGCGCCGTAGCCCTGCGGCGGGACGCCGGGCGGCTGGCCCTGCTGCGGATAGCCGTAACCGGGGTTCGGCTGCTGGGGCGGGGGCCCGTACGGGCTGTTCGGTTCGCCGAAACTCATGGCGGTGTTCCTCCGTGTGACTGCGGGGACGACGAGCGGCACGGTTCGGAGGAAGGTTCAACAGATGCGGTTCGTCCCCCCGGTACTGCCCGCGGCACTGTGGCCACAATCGTTCTTCAGTGGCCGGTTCGTTGTCCAGCCGTACTCCCTATGTGTTGTGCAAGTGCAACACACCTGATCATGGGCGGACAGCCGGCCGGGGGCCCGGATTGGAAGAGGGACCCCGTCATCCGCGAGGATGGGGCCATGACCGCCCAGATTCTCGATGGCAAGGCCACCGCAGCCGCGATCAAGTCCGATCTGACCGCCCGTGTGGCGGCGCTGAAGGAGAAGGGCGTCACGCCCGGCCTCGGCACGATCCTGGTCGGGGACGACCCCGGCAGCCAGAAGTACGTCGCCGGCAAGCACCGCGACTGCGCCGAGGTCGGCATCGCCTCCATCCAGCGCCAACTGCCCGCCACCGCCACCCAGGACGAGATCGAGGCGGTCGTACGGGAGCTGAACGAGGACCCCGCCTGCACCGGCTACATCGTCCAGCTGCCGCTGCCCAAGGGCATCGACGAGAACCGCATCCTGGAGCTGATGGACCCGGACAAGGACGCGGACGGCCTGCACCCGATGAACCTCGGCCGCCTCGTCCTGAACGAGCCGGCCCCCCTGCCCTGCACCCCCAACGGCGTCCTCACCCTCCTGCGCCGCTACGGCGTGGAGATCAAGGGCGCCGAGGTCGTGGTCGTCGGCCGTGGTGTGACCATCGGCCGGCCGATGCCGCTGCTGCTCACCCGGCGCAGCGAGAACGCCACCGTGACCCAGTGCCACACCGGCACCCGCGATCTGTCGGCGCACCTCAAGCGCGCGGACATCATCGTCGCGGCCGCCGGTTCCGCCCACCTCATCCGTCCCGAGGACGTGAAGCCCGGCGCGGCCGTGCTCGACGTCGGTGTCTCGCGCAGCGCCGAGGGCAGGATCGTCGGCGACGTCCACCCGGACGTGGCGGAGGTGGCCGGCTGGATCTCCCCCAACCCCGGCGGCGTCGGCCCGATGACCCGGGCCCAGCTGCTGGTCAACGTGGTCGAGGCGGCGGAGCGCAGTGTCGGCTGAGCGGCCCTTCGAGCCGGACGACGAGATCGAGGTCCGGGACGCGGTCAGCGCGCCGGACGCCGAGGGCCGGCCGCGCCGTACGACCCGCCGCTTCCCGCTGTTCACCCGGGACACCGCGCGCCCCGAGGGCGGCGGCCGGGCCGCTCCCGGTGACGCCCCGGCACCGGCTCGCCAGTGGCCGGTCCTGCTGGTGCTCGTGCTCGTCGGCACCGGCCTGCTCGTGACCGCTCTGGACGCCTTCCGCGCCGGGACCCTGCTGATCGGGGTGGCCCTGATCGGTGGCGGGCTGCTGCGCTGGCTGGTCCCGGACGTCGGCATGCTCGCGGTCCGCTCCCGCTTCACCGACATCCTCACCTACGGCGTGCTCGGCACCGCGATTCTCCTGCTGGCGCTGATGGTGCAGCCGGACCCCTTGCTGGAGATCCCGTTCCTCAAGGACACCCTGCACTTCACGGTCAGCAACTAGCACATCCGTACGACGGCGGCCCGTCCTCTCCCCCGAGCAAGGACGGGCCGCCGCCGTGCGTCCACCTTCCCGCGCCGGGAAGTGCCTGTTCAACGGCTGTCAGGGCGCTGTGGCACAGCGGTGACCGTTCCGCCACGGTGTGCGCGGCCTGCCACAGCGCGCGGAGCTCCGGAACCGCTGGGGCCGGATGGGCGTCGTGTGCATGCGGTGACGGGATATGTGCGGTCTGTGTGTTGATGTGTTGACAAGTTTGCGGATTTGGATCGAAGTCGGTCGACAGTCGGGCTAGCGTGGCCAATCGGGACGGTCCGGGACGTCCCGCACGGCTGTCAGCGGCGTCACCGGGGGGAGACGGGCCGAGAGGAAACGGGCGGTGGGAGACTGGACCACGGCCCGCCAGGCGTGCGACGGTGCATGCCCACGGCCCCCTACGCTCCCGTGCGCCCCCACCCCGGGAACTGAGATCCTGACTCGGCGCATCCCACTGGGTAGCCAGAACGGGACTCGGCAGAGGGTGACACGCGCGGGGAACGTACAGCACGAACCGGGGGGAAGAGGGGGGAAGCAATGCCTCGTTGGAAGGACTTGCCGGATGAACTGGATCCGCAGGTCAGAGAGTTCGCCAGCCAGTTGCGCCGACTCGTGGACCGCAGTGGCCTGAGCATCGCAGCGGTGGCCGACCGGACGGGTTACAGCAAGACGTCCTGGGAGCGGTATCTGAACGGGCGGCTGCTCGCGCCGAAGGGCGCGATCGTGGCGCTGGCCGAGGTGACCGGGACCAATCCGGTCCACCTCACGACGATGTGGGAGCTCGCCGAGCGCGCCTGGAGCCGTTCGGAGATGCGGCACGACATGACGATGGAGGCGATCCGGATCTCGCAGGCGCGCGCCGCGCTGGGCGAGTTCGGTGCGCCTCCGGCGAACGCGAAGGGTGCCCGGACGGCCCGCAGGAACGGCAGCGCGACGGCGACGCCGGGCATCGCGGGTCCGGCGGGGGTGGCGCCGACGGTGCCGCCGCGGTCCGCGGACGCCGATGACGTACGGGACTCGGTGGAGGAAGCGGCGGCGTCGGGCCCCAACTCCTGGGGCATGGCGGGGTACCGGGGCCCGTCGCGGACCGGGAGCAACGGCGGCGGTACGGCACCGTCCGCGAGCCCGGCACCGGCTCCGCAGCCGACTCCGTCGTACAGCGAACCGCCGCGTGGGCCGCGGGCCGGGCATGCCGCCGCTCCCTCGGGCGAGAGCCGGGGCAAGCGTCGGCTGACGATGTTCCTGGCGGGCGTCGTGGGCGTGCTGGTGGTGGTCGCCGCCGCGTTCTTCCTGACGGACGGCGGCGGCGCGAAGAACGAGAGCGGTACGAAGTCCCCCTCGCCGACGGTGACCAAGGACGCGGAGCTGCCTCCGGGCGTGGAGTGCAGCGGGGCGTCCTGCACCGGCAAGGACGCGGAGAGCATGGGGTGCAGCGGTGACCTGGTGACGACCGCGAAGACGGCGACCGTGGGCACGACGGTGGTGGAGGTCCGGTACAGCGAGACCTGCAGTGCCGCGTGGGGCCGGATCACCCAGGGGGCCGAGGGCGACCAGGTCCGGGTGAGCGTGGGCAAGTCGGAGCAGACCGGCGCGATCACGGTCACCGGCGACACGATCGCGTACACCCCGATGGTCGCGGTCAAGGACGCGGGCGACGCGACGGCCTGCGTGACCCTCGCGGCGGGTCAGGAGGGCTGCACGAAGTAGCGCGGCGGGCGAGCTGAGCGGGAGGGTGCGTCCCCGCGCGGGGGCCGAGCTGGGGGTGCGTCCGCGCGCGGCGGCCGAGCGGGGGGCGTCCCCCGGTCAGGGGACGTCAGGGGGCGAGGTGCGGCCGCCGGGCCCGGCGGCACCGGGACGGTCGCTGAGGCGGGTAAAGAAATTCGGCGGCGCAGGATTAGCCGCCGTCATCCCGGGCACGCGCACGGTACCCCCACGGGAGTCCGGCAACCCGGCACCCCCACTCGGCGGCCGCCTCGTTCCACCTCTCCCGGACGGGCGGCCGCCCCCTTTGGGGGGTCTGTGGGGTGGGCCACACCGACCCGGACGCCCGGGATCCCGGAGGCGCGATAGCCTGACCGCTGGATCTCTCTTGACGCCAAGAGATCGATCAAACATCCGGGGCAGCGACGCCCCACCGCCAGCTGTCATACGGAGAACGCCATGACCCGCACTCCCGTGAACGTCACCGTCACCGGCGCGGCCGGCCAGATCGGTTACGCCCTGCTCTTCCGCATCGCCTCCGGCCAGCTGCTCGGCGCGGACGTGCCGGTCAAGCTGCGCCTCCTGGAGATCACCCCGGCGCTGAAGGCCGCCGAAGGCACGGCCATGGAGCTGGACGACTGCGCGTTCCCGCTTCTCCAGGGCATCGAGATCAGCGACGACCCGAACGTCGCCTTCGACGGCGCCAACGTCGCCCTCCTCGTCGGCGCCCGCCCCCGCACCAAGGGCATGGAGCGCGGCGACCTGCTGGAGGCCAACGGCGGCATCTTCAAGCCGCAGGGCAAGGCCATCAACGACCACGCCGCGGACGACATCAAGGTCCTCGTCGTCGGCAACCCGGCCAACACCAACGCCCTGATCGCCCAGGCCGCCGCCCCGGACGTACCGGCCGAGCGCTTCACCGCGATGACCCGCCTCGACCACAATCGCGCGCTGACCCAGCTCGCGAAGAAGACCGGTTCCACGGTCGCCGACATCCAGCGGCTCACCATCTGGGGCAACCACTCCGCCACCCAGTACCCGGACATCTTCCACGCCACCATCGCCGGCAAGAACGCCGCCGAGGTCGTGAACGACGAGCAGTGGCTGGCCGACGACTTCATCCCGACCGTCGCCAAGCGTGGCGCCGCCATCATCGAGGCCCGCGGCGCCTCTTCGGCCGCCTCGGCCGCCAACGCCGCCATCGACCACGTTCACACCTGGGTCAACGGCACCGCCGACGGCGACTGGGTCTCCATGGGCATCCCGTCGGACGGCTCCTACGGCGTCCCGGAGGGTCTGATCTCCTCCTTCCCCGTCACCTGCAAGGACGGCAAGTACGAGATCGTCCAGGGCCTGGAGATCAACGAGTTCTCCCGCGCCCGTATCGACGCCTCCGTGGCCGAGCTCGCGGAGGAGCGCGAGGCGGTCCGCGCCCTCGGCCTCATCTGAGCCCCGGCTCGGTCAGTACCCCGCACAGGCCCCGCTCCGGTCTCCGCCGGAACGGGGCCTGTGGTCCGTTCGGTTCACTTCCCCGGGCGGACCGTCACAGCCGCTTCTCGAACCAGTGCCCGGCGTACACGTTGTCGTCGTACCGCGGGATCTCCCGGTACCCGCACGCCCGGTACATCGCCTGCGCCTCCGCGAGCACGACGTGCGTGTCCAGCCGTACGACCGTCAAGTCCCGTGCCGACGCCTCGCGTTCGAGCGCGCTGAGCAGCCGGCGGGCCAGTCCCAGGCGCCGGGCGTCCGGGTGCACCCACACATGGCGGATCTCGCCGACGCCCGGCTCCAGCCGCCGCAGCGCCCCGCAGCCCACCGGCAGGCCCTCCTCGTACGCCACGAAGAACGCCCCGGCGTCCCCGGAGACCTCCTCCGGCCGGACGAGAGCGCCGGGGTCGAAGCCTTCCGGGAAGCGGGCGTCGAGGTCGGTGGCGTAGGCGTCGAGGCACGCGCGTGCGTCCCCGCTCGCGCCGTCGACGTGCCGCACGGTGATGGCGGCGAGGCGCAGCAGGCGGCGGGTGGTGGCCATCGCCTCGGTCAGTTCGGTGCGCTGGCCCTCGGTGAGGCCGCCGAGGAGGTCCGCCACCAGGGCGTTGGCGCGCCGCTGCTGCTCCTTGAGCTCGACGCGTCCGGCGGGCGTCAGCTCCACCATCCGTGACCGGCTGTCCTCGGGATGCACCCTGACCCGGACCACGCCCTGCGCCTCCAGCGCCCGGGTCATCCGGCTCAAGTACCCGGCGTCCAGGCCGAGTCGGCTCCTGAGCTCCCGCAGGGACACCCCGTCACCGATCTCGAACAGCAGCCGGGCCTCGCCGAGAGGGCGGTCCTGGCCGAGGTAGTGGTCGTCGAGGGCGCCGATCCGGCGCGTGAAGTAGCGGTTGAAGCGGCGGAAAGCCGTCACATGCTCCGTCGACACGGGCTCCATATTTCTTTGACTTTAGTCAAAGTTCTCGGGGGAGTCCAGGTTCCAGGAGGACGCGCCGTGTAATTCGCCCTCTTTGCCCGCATCTTCCGTGACGCCGCCCACTTTCGGCCATGGATCGCGCATGCAATCGAGGAGGCCAGGGCAGGTGCTGCCGGTCCCAGAAGGTGACACCCAGGTGACTCAGGGGCACCGAACAGGAACGGAAGGCAATACCGATCATGGCAAGGCAGCACGAACGACGGACGATCCATGTCGGCGGCGAGTGGCGCGAAGCGATCTCCGGCGCCACCCGCGACATCGTCGACCCAGCGGTCGCCCGGCCCTTCGCCGTGGTCGCGGAGGGCGACGAGCAGGACACCGACCTGGCGGTCGCGGCCGCCCGCCGTGCCTTCGACGAGGGCGACTGGCCGCGCACCCCGGCCGCCGAACGCGCCGCCCTGCTGCGCCGCGTCGCCGACCTGCTGGTGCGCGACCGCGAGGAACTCGGCGCGCTGGAGAGCCGGGACGCGGGCAAGACCCTGGAAGAGGGCCGCGTCGACATCGACTGCGTCGCCGATGCCTTCCGCTACTTCGCCGACCTCGTCGCCGCCGAGGCCCCGGGCCGGGTGGTGGACGCGGGCTCACCCGACATCCACAGCGTCGTCGTGCACGAGCCGGTCGGCGTCTGCGCCCTGATCACCCCCTGGAACTACCCGCTCCTCCAGGCCAGTTGGAAGATCGCTCCGGCACTCGCCGCGGGCAACACCTTCGTCGTCAAGCCGAGCGAGATCACCCCGCTGACGACCGTCGCGCTGATCGGCCTGCTGACCGAGGCAGGACTGCCGAGCGGTGTCGCCAACATCGTGACCGGGCCGGGCCATTCGGTCGGCGCCCGGCTCGCCGAGCACCCCGACGTCGACCTCATCTCCTTCACCGGCGGCCTGGTCAGCGGCACCAAGGTGGCGCAGGCCGCCGCACCGGGCGTCAAGAAGGTCGCCCTCGAACTCGGCGGCAAGAACCCCAACGTCGTCTTCGCCGACGCCTGCGCCACCGACGAGAGCTTCGACACCGCCGTCGACCAGGCCCTCAACGCCGCCTTCATCCACAGCGGCCAGGTCTGCTCGGCCGGTGCCCGCCTCATCGTCGAGGAGTCGGTGCGGGACCGCTTCGTCACCGAACTCGCCCGCCGGGCAGGCCGCATCAGGCTCGGCCGCGGCACCGACGAGGGCGTCGAGTGCGGCCCCCTCGTCTCCGAGCAGCAGCGCGCGAAGGTCGAGGCGTACGTCGCCTCCGCGCTGGAGGAGGGCGCCGTCCTGCGCACCGGCGGCAAGCGCCCGGAAGGGCTCGGCGCCGGCTACTTCTACGAGCCGACCGTCCTCGACGCCTGCCACCGCGAGATGAAGGTCGTCCGCGAAGAGGTCTTCGGCCCGGTCCTCACCGTCGAGACCTTCCGCACCGAGGACGAGGCCGTCGCCCTCGCCAACGACACCGAGTACGGCCTCGCGGGCGCCGTCTGGACCGCCGACGCCGGCCGCGCCCGCCGGGTCGCCGGCCGGCTGCGCCACGGCACCGTCTGGATCAACGACTTCCACCCCTACCTCCCGCAGGCGGAGTGGGGCGGCTTCGGCAAGAGCGGCGTCGGCCGCGAGCTGGGCCCCGCCGGCCTCGCCGAGTACCGCGAGAGCAAGCACGTCTACCAGAACCTCGCCCCGAAGCCCGTCCGCTGGTTCGCCGGCTGACCCCCTCCGCCTCGCACCTCCTGGAGCACCCCCATGCCCCCTCTGTCCGCGAACACCCATGTCTACGACTACGTCGTCATCGGCGGCGGCACCGCAGGCTCCGTCATCGCCTCCCGGCTGACCGAGAACCCCGATGTCACCGTCGCCGTCATCGAGGGCGGCCCCAGCGACGTCGGCCGGGACGACGTGCTGACCCTGCGCCGCTGGATGGGCCTGCTCGGCGGCGACCTCGACTACGACTACCCCACCACCGAGCAGCCACGCGGCAACTCCCACATCCGGCACAGCCGCGCCCGCGTGCTCGGCGGATGTTCGTCGCACAACACCCTGATCGCCTTCAAGCCCCTGCCCTCCGACTGGGACGAGTGGGAGGCGGCCGGCGCCGAGGGCTGGGGCGCGGTGCCGATGGAGGCGTACTGGGCGCGGCTGCTGAACAACATCGTCCCGGTCGACGAGAAGGACCGGAACGCCATCGCCCGCGACTTCGTCGACGCGGCGCAGAAGGCGCTCGGCGTCCCGCGCGTGGAGGGCTTCAACGACAAGCCGTTCACCGAGGGCGCCGGCTTCTTCGACCTCGCCTACCACCCGGAGAACAACAAGCGGTCGTCCGCCTCGGTGGCGTATCTGCACCCGGTGATGGACGAGCGCCCCAACCTGACGATCCTGCTGGAGACCTGGGCCTACCGGCTGGAGCTGGACGGCACCCGCGCACAAGGCGTGCACGTACGCGCCAAGGACGGCGAGGAGTTCCTCGTCCGCGCCCGCAACGAGGTGCTGCTGTGCGCCGGTGCCGTCGACTCGCCGCGGCTACTGCTGCACTCGGGCATCGGGCGCCGCGCGGACCTGGAGGCGCTCGGCATACCCGTGGCGCTCGACCTGCCCGGCGTCGGCGAGAACCTGCTCGACCACCCCGAGTCGGTGATCGTCTGGGAGACCGACGGCCCCATCCCGGAGAACTCCGCGATGGACTCCGACGCGGGCCTGTTCGTGCGCCGCGACCCCGAACACGCGGGCCCCGACCTGATGTTCCACTTCTACCAGATCCCCTTCACGGACAACCCCGAGCGCCTGGGCTACCAACGTCCGGAGTTCGGCGTCTCGATGACCCCCAACATCCCCAAGCCGAAGAGCCGTGGCCGGCTGTACCTGACCAGCCCGGACCCCTCGGTCAAGCCCGCGCTGGACTTCCGCTACTTCACCGACGAGGACGACTACGACGCGCGGACCCTGGTCGACGGCATCCGCATCGCCCGCGAGATCGCCAGGACCGAGCCGCTGGCCGGCTGGCTCAAGCGCGAGGTCTGCCCGGGCCCGGAGATCGTCGGTGACGCGGAGCTCAGCGAGTACGCCCGCAAGGCCGCGCACACCGTCTACCACCCGGCCGGCACCTGCCGGATGGGCGCGGCCGACGACGAACTCGCCGTGGTGGACCCCGAGCTGCGCATCCGCGGCCTGGAGAACATCCGCATCGCCGACGCCTCCGTCTTCCCGACCATGCCCGCCGTGAACCCGATGATCGGCGTACTGATGGTCGGGGAACGCGCGGTGGACCTGATCGGCGGCGATGCCCGATGAGCGGCACTCCGGTCTTCTCCGTGCAGGGCCTGTGGAAGGTCTTCGGCCGCAAGGCCGACCGCGTCCCCGCCGACCCCGGACTCGCCGCGCTCGCCCCCGCCGAGCTGCGCGCCCGCACCGGCTGCACGGCGGCGGTGCGGGACGTCTCCTTCGACGTCCGCAAGGGCGAGGTCTTCGTGGTGATGGGCCTGTCCGGCTCGGGCAAGTCCACGCTCGTGCGCTGTCTGACCCGCTTGATCGAGCCGACCTCCGGCACGATCGCCATCGACGGCGAGGACGTCCGCGCCATGGACACCGCCCGGCTGCGCCGGCTGCGCCGCCACCGCGCGGCGATGGTCTTCCAGCACTTCGGCCTGCTGCCCCACCGCACGGTCCTCGACAACGTCGCCTACGGCCTGCAGATCCAGGGCGTCGGCAGGTCCGAACGCCGCGCACGCGCCGCCGAGGTCGTGGCCAAGGTCGGCCTGGCCGGTCTGGAACAGCGCAGACCCAGCCAGCTCTCGGGCGGCCAGCGCCAGCGCGTGGGCCTGGCCCGCGCCCTCGCGGTGGACCCCGAAGTGCTGCTGTTCGACGAGCCCTTCAGCGCCCTCGACCCCCTGATCCGCCGGGACATGCAGGAGGAGGTCGTCCGGCTGCACCGCGAAGAGGGCCGCACCATGGTCTTCATCACGCACGACCTGAACGAGGCCCTCAAACTGGGCGACCGCATCGCCCTGATGCGCGACGGCAAGGTGGTCCAACTGGGCACCCCGGAACAGATCGTGGGCTCCCCGGCCGACGACTACGTCCGGGAGTTCGTCCGGGACGTACCGCGCGAGCAGGTCATGACGGTGCGTACGGCGATGCGGCCCGCGTCCGCGGAGGAGGCCGGCAACGGCCCGGCGCTCGCCCCGGACGCCACGGTGTCCGAGGCCATCGAGGCGGTCGCCCGTACGGGCAGCCCCGCCCGGATCGTGGACCGCGGCCGCTGCCTCGGCGTGGTGGACGCCGCCGCCCTGCTGGGCGTCGTGGCCGGCGGATCCGCCGTCGGCACGGGTGGCCGTGCCGCCGGGCCGACGCCCGTCGATCCCACCCCGGAGCCGGTCTGATGGCGACGATCACCGCACCGGCGCCCCGCACCCTGCCGCGCGTCCTGAGAAACCGAGCCGCGGCCAAGCTCACCCTGCTCGCCCTGGCCGCCGCGATCCTCGTCCCGCTGGCCCACGCCCGCTGGGCGAGCGGCAGCTGGCCGGACGCCCTCACCGTCGACCTCACCGGCCCGCTGACCCTGACCAGCGACTGGATCATCGACAACCGGGACAGCCACCCCCTGTTCCTCCACTTCCTGGGCCACGTCAGCAACACCGTCGTCCTCGGCGTACGCGCCGTGTACCTGGTGCTGCTCGCCGCGGGCTGGGCCGGCGTCACCGCGGTCGGCGCGCTTGTCGCCTGGCGCGTCGCAGGCGCCGGGCTCGCCCTGGGCACCGCCGCCGCCTTTCTGGCCTGCGGCGCCCTCGGCATGTGGGTGCCGACCATGCAGACCCTCGCCCTGATGACGGTCGCCGTGCTGGCGTCCCTCGCCGTCGGCGCCCTCCTCGGGCTCGCCGCGGGCCTCTCGGACCGGATGGACCGCGCCCTGCGCCCGGTCCTGGACACCATGCAGGTCCTCCCCGCCTTCGCCTACCTCCTCCCGGTCGTCCTGGTCTTCGGCATCGGTGTCCCCGCGGCCGTCCTCGCCACCGTCGTCTACGCCGCCCCGCCCATGGCCCGCCTCACCGCGCTCGGCCTGCGCGGCGCCGACCAGGAGGTGCTGGAGGCCGTCGACTCCCTCGGCGCCACCGCCCGCCAGCGGCTGCTGACCGCCCGAATCCCGCTGGCCCGCAAGGAACTCCTCCTCGGCGTCAACCAGTCGATCATGATGGCGCTGTCCATGGCCGTCATCGCGTCGGTCATCGGCGCCGGCGGCCTCGGTGACCGCGTCTACCAGGCGCTGGCCTCGGTCGACGTGGGCGCCGCCCTGGCGGCCGGCATCCCGATCGTGCTGCTGGCGGTCGTCCTGGACCGCGTCACCGCCGCGGCCGCCGACGGCACCGAACGGACGGGCCGCGCGGCATGGGCGTACGCCCTCGGCGCCGCCCTGGCCGCCGCCGTCGCCGGACGTCTCGTGGGCCGCCTCGACTGGCCCGACGCCTGGGTGCTGAACATCGCCGCCCCGGTCAACCGGGCCGTCGACTGGATGACCGCCCACCTCTACTCGGGCGTCCCGGTCGTCGGCGGCACCGCGGAGTGGGCGGGCCACTTCACGACCTGGGTCCTGGACCCCGTACGCGACGGCCTGCAGTGGCTGCCCTGGTGGGCCGTCCTGCTCGTCGTCGCCGCCCTCGCCTGGCTGATCGGCACCTGGCGCACCGCGCTCACCGCGACCCTCGCCATGGCCGCGATCGGCGTGCTCGGAGCCTGGGAACCGTCCCTGGACACCCTGTCCCAGGTGCTCGCCGCCGTCGCCGTCACCCTCGTCCTGGGCGTCGCGACCGGCATCGCCGCGGCCCGCAACGACCGGGTGGACCGCGCTCTGCGCCCCGTCCTGGACGTCTTCCAGACGATGCCGCAGTTCGTGTACCTGATCCCGGTCGTCGCCCTGTTCGGCGTCGGCCGCGCCCCCGCGGTGGCGGCGGCCGTCGTCTACGCCCTGCCCGCCGTCGTCCGGATCACCGCCCAGGGCCTGCGCCGGATCGACCCCGCCGCCCTGGAGTCGGCCCGCTCGCTCGGCGCGACCCCGGCCCAGCAGCTGTGGCAGGTGCAGCTCCCGCTCGCCCGCCGCTCCTTGCTGCTCGCCGTCAACCAGGGCGTGGTCCTGGTCCTCGCCGTCGTCATCATCGGCGGCCTGGTCGGCGGCGGCGCGCTCGGCTACGACGTCGTCTTCGGCCTCGCCCAGGGCGACCTCGCCACCGGCCTGGTGGCCGGCGTCGCGATCGTCTGCCTCGGTCTGATGCTCGACCGGGTGACCCAGCCGACGGAACGCCGCACGAAGAAGGGAGCGTGACATGCGCGTCCGTGTCACCACGACCGCGGCGGTGGGTGCGCTGCTGCTGCTCACCGGCTGCGGCGCCGCCGACATGACCCGGCAGGCCTCGCCGTTCGCCAACGCCCAGGGCGCGAAGACGGTCACCCTGTCCGTCCAGTCCTGGGTCGGCGCCCAGGCCAACGTGGCCGTCGCCCAGTACCTGCTGGAACACGAACTCGGCTACCGCGTCGACACCGTCCAGGTCGACGAGGTCCCCGCCTGGGACGCGCTCAGCCAGGGCCGGGTCGACGCGATCATGGAGGACTGGGGCCACCCCGACCAGGAACAGCGGTACGTCGAGGACAAGAAGACGATCGTGAACGGCGGCGGCCTCGGCGTCACCGGCCACATCGGCTGGTACGTCCCCACGTACTTCGCGAAGCAGCACCCCGACGTCACCGACTGGAAGAACCTCAACCGGTACGCCGACCGGCTCCGCACCCCGGAGAGCGGCGGCAAGGGCCAGCTGTTGGACGGCTCGCCCTCCTACGTCACCCACGACAAGGCACTGGTGAAGAACCTCGACCTGGACTACCAGGTGGTCTTCGCCGGTTCCGAGGCCGCCCAGATCACCCAGATCAAGCAGTTCGCCAAGGAGAGGAAGCCCTTCCTGACCTACTGGTACGCCCCCCAGTGGCTGTTCGGGAAGGTCCCCATGACCGAGGTGAAGCTGCCGGCGTACCAGGAGGGCTGCGACGCGGATCCGGAGAAGGTCGCCTGCGCCTATCCGCACACCCCGCTGCAGAAGTACCTCAACGCCGACTTCGCGCAGGACGGCGGGAAGGCCGCGGCCTTCCTGAAGAAGTTCCGCTGGACGACCGAGGACCAGAACGAGGTCTCCCTGATGATCGCCGAACAGAAGCTCACCCCCGAGGAGGCGGCGAGGAAGTGGGCGGACAGCCACGAGTCCACCTGGCGTCCGTGGCTGTCCTGACGGTCACGGCCCGGACGTGATCCGGGCGCGGCACACCCCGGCGGTCAGTGCCGGCCCGGCTGGTAGTGCCCCGGCGTCACCCGGCAGGTCACGCCGAACCGGTTCCAGGCGTTGATCACCGCGATCGAGGCGATCAACTGGGCCAGTTCCGGCTCCTCGAAGTGGGCGGCGGCCTTCGCGTACACCTCGTCGGGCACGAAACCCTCGGTGAGCACGGTGACCGCCTCGGTCAGCGCGAGCGCCGCGAGCTCCTTCTCGGTGTAGAAGTGCGCCGACTCCTCCCAGGCGGAGAGCTGGATGATCCGCTCCACGCTCTCCCCGGCCGCCAGGGCGTCCTTGGAGTGCATGTCCACGCACATGGCGCAGTGGTTGAGCTGCGAGGCGCGGACCTTCACCAGCTCCAGCAGCTTCGGGTCCAGACCCCGCCGGGCCGCCGCGTCGAGCCGGACCATCGCCTTGTAGACCTCGGGCGCGTGGTCGGCCCAGCGCAGCCGAGGGGGGTGCTCGGGCGCGTACTCGACGGTGGCTTCGGCAGGGGCGGTGTGATCACTGGTCATCGTCATGCCTCGACCCTACGAAGCGAAAGGCCCAGGAGTATGGTCCATTTCCATGGCAGACGCATGGGCCACTTCTCGGGCCCTGGGGATCGACCTCCACCTGGACCCGGCCACCGGACCCGGTCTGCGCCGGGGCCTCACCGACGCCCTGCGCGAGGCCGTCCGCACGGGCCGGCTGGCGCCCGGCACCCGGCTGCCCTCCTCCCGCTCCCTCTCCGCCGACCTCGGCATCGCCCGCAACACGGTCGCCGACGCCTACACCGACCTCGTCGCCGAGGGCTGGCTCACCGCCCGCCAGGGCTCGGGCACCCGGGTCGCCGAGGGCCGCTCCACACCCCCCACGGCCACCGCTCCGACCCGCCGAGCCCGCCCCCGCCCCACCCACGACCTGACCGCCGGCACCCCCGACCTCGCCGCCTTCCCCCGCGCCGAATGGCTCAAGGCGGCCCGCCGAGCCCTCAACACCGCCCCCTACGACGTCCTCGGCTACGGCGACCCCCGCGGCCGCATCGAACTGCGCACCGCCCTCGCGACCTACCTCTCCCGCGCCCGCGGCGTCCGCGCCCACCCCGAACGCATCGTCATCTGCTCCGGCTTCCCCCAGGGCCTGCACCTGCTCGGCTCGGTCCTGCGGGCCCGCGGAGCCCGGACGATCGCCGTCGAGTCGTACGGACTCCCCGAACACCGCGCCGTCCTGGCTGGCACCGGCCTCGCCACCACCCCCTTGCCCTTCGACGAACTCGGCACCGACCCAGCCGACTTGACCGACGAGGGTGCCGTACTGCTCACCCCCGCCCACCAGTTCCCGATGGGCGCCGACCTGCACCGCTCCCGGCGGGCGGCCGTCGTGGACTGGGCCCGCCGCACCGGCGGCCTGATCCTGGAGGACGACTACGACGGCGAGTTCCGCTACGACCGCCAGCCCGTCGGCGCACTCCAGGGCCTGGACCCCGACCACGTCGTCTACCTGGGAACCGCCAGCAAGTCCCTCGCCCCCGGCCTGCGCCTGGCCTGGCTGGTCCTGCCGCCCGCCCTGGTGGAACCGGTGACCCGGGCCAAGGGCGACGTGGACAGCTGCGGGGTGCTCGACCAGCTGACCCTGGCCGAGTTCATCGCCCACGGTGCCCATGACCGCCATGTCCGCGCCTCCCGGCTGCGCTACCGCCGACGCCGGGACGCCCTGGTCACCGCCCTCACCGAGCGCGCCCCGACGGTCCGGGCCACCGGGATCGCGGCCGGCCTGCACGCCGTGCTGTGCCTGCCGCCCGGCACCGAGGCATCGGTCCTCCAGGCGGCCCGCTGGCAGGGCCTGTCCCTGTTCGGCCTGGCCCACTTCCGCCATGACAAGGCCATCGCCGAACCCCTCGACGCCCTGGTCGTCGGCTACGGAACCCCGCCCAACCATGCCTGGGCGGGGGCCCTCGAAGCCCTTTGCCGGGTGCTGCCGTAGGGTAATCGTCCAGCCGAAGGACACGGGGAGAGACGGGACATGGCTCGCACGAAGCGCCGACTGCGCTCCAGCACGGTGGTGTTGGGCGGTATGGGAGTCGTCGCGGCGGCACTGACCTCCTGCGGCTCCGAGCCCGACCGCCGCTGCGTCGACCGGGACAGCTACACCTGGGACGGCTACAAGGTCATCGCCGACAAGAACTGCACGTCGGGCGCCTCGGGTTCCTCCGGCTCCTCGTACGGCAAGGGCGGCAAGAGCGGCAAGAGTGGCAAGAAGAAGGGCGGCGGCGCCGACGCCGCCTGGTACTACGACGCCGAAGTCGACGGCGGCTACGCCGACTACGGCACCTTCAGCCGCAGCGACGCCGTCGACCGCGGCGGCTTCGGGTGCTCGGGCTCCGGCAGCGGCGGCGGCTGACCCGGACCGTCCGGACGTCCACCATGGAACGCCGCACCATAGAACCCCGCCCCGGCTGGCAGCGGACCGTCGAGGAACAGGGCCTGATCTACCCGCTCACCCGCTACCCCGACAACTCCCTGCGCCCGTACTGGGACGAGAGCGCCTACTACGTCTTCTCCCTGGATGAGGTCGAGGCGCTGGAGGAGGTCGTCGAGGAACTCCACCGCATGTGCCTGCGGGCGGCGGAGCACATCGTCACCTCCGGGCGCCTCACCGACCTCGGCATCACCGACCCGCGCGTGGCGGAAGCGGTCACCGAGGCCTGGCACCGCCGCGCCGAACTCCCGTCCCTCTACGGCCGCTTCGACCTGCGCTACGACGGCCGCGGCCCGGCGAAGCTCCTGGAGTACAACGCCGACACCCCCACCTCCCTGGTCGAGGCCGCCTCCCCGCAGTGGTTCTGGATGGAGGAGCGCTTCCCGGGCGCCGACCAGTGGAACTCGCTGCACGAACGCCTGGTCGCCGCCTGGAGGAAACAAGCCCCCCTCCTCCCGCCCGGCAGCCCGCTGTACTTCGCGCACTCCGCCGCCGACGAGCTCGGCGAGGACCTGATGACGGTCGCCTACCTCAAGGAGACCGCCGAGCAGGCCGGCCTCGACACTGACTGGATCTCCATGGAGGAGATCGGCTGGGACCGTCTCTCCGGCCGCTTCGTCGACAACCGGCTCCGCTTCATCCGCAGCTGCTTCAAGCTCTACCCCTGGGAGTGGCTCACCACCGACCGCTTCGCCGGCCACGTCCTGGACACCCTCGACAACGGCGGCGGCACCGGATCCACCCTCTGGATCGAACCCGCCTGGAAGATGCTCCTGTCCAACAAGGCCCTGCTGGCGATGCTCTGGGAGCTCCACCCCGGCCACCCCAACCTGCTCCCCGCCCACCTCGACGGCCCCCGCGACCTCGCCCGCACCACCGGCTACGTCGCCAAGCCCCTGCTGGGCCGCGAAGGCGCGGGCGTCACCGTCCACCAACCGGGGACCGACCCCGTCCCGCGCGACGAGCCCTGCTGCTACCAGGAGCTGGCACCCCTGCCCGACTTCGACGGCAACCGGGTCGTCCTCGGCGCCTGGGTCGTCGAGGACGAAGCGGCGGGCCTGGGCATCCGCGAATCGGCGGGACTGATCACCGACGAGTACGCCCGCTTCCTGCCGCATGTGATCCTCTAGACCCCCAGCACCGTCCGCAGCTGGGCGAGCCCCCAGTCCAGATCCTCCTTGCCGATCACCAGCGGCGGGGCGATCCTCAGCGTCGCGCCATGGGTGTCCTTCACCAGCACACCCCGCTCCATCAGCTTCTCCGACACCTCCCGGCCCGTCCCGTACGCCGGGGCGATGTCCACCCCCGCCCACAGCCCGCGCCCCCGCACCTGTGTCACCCGCCCCATGTCCACCAGGGCGGCCAGCTCCCGGTGCAGATGCGTGCCGAGCTCCGCCGACCGCGCCTGGTACTCGCCCGACCGCACCATCGCGATCACCTCCAGCGCCACCGCACAGGCCAGCGGATTCCCCCCGAACGTCGACCCGTGCTCCCCGGGCCGGAACACCCCCAGCACCTCGGCCGACGACACCACCGCCGACACCGGCACCACGCCACCGCCGAGCGCCTTGCCCAGCACATACATGTCCGGCACCACCCCCTCGTGCTCACACGCGAAGGTCCGCCCCGTCCGCCCGAGCCCCGACTGGATCTCATCGGCCACGAACAGCACGTTCCGCTCCCGGGCCAGCTCCCGCACCGCCGGCAGATAACCGGACGGCGGCACGATCACCCCCGACTCGCCCTGGATCGGCTCCAGCAGCACCGCGACCGTGTTCTCCGTCATCGCCGCCCGCATCGCCGTCAGATCCCCGTACGGCACGATCTCGAACCCGGGCGTGTACGGCCCGAAGTCGGCGCGCGCCTCCCGGTCGGTGGAGAAGCTGATGACCGTCGTCGTACGGCCGTGGAAGTTGCCGCCCGCGACCACGATCTTCGCCATCTCCGCGGGCACGCCCTTGACCCGGTACCCCCACTTCCGGGCCGTCTTCACCGCGGTCTCCACCGCCTCCGCCCCGGTGTTCATCGGCAGCACCATCTCCATGCCGCACAGCCGCGCGAGCTCCTCGCAGAACGCGGCGTACCGGTCGTGATGGAACGCCCGCGACGTCAGCGTCACCCGCTCCAGCTGCGCCTTGGCCGCCTCGATGATCCGCCGGTTGCGATGACCGAAGTTGAGCGCCGAGTAACCGGCCAGCAGATCCAGATACCGCCGCCCCTCCACATCCGTCATCCACGCCCCCTCGGCCGAGGCGACGACGACCGGCAGCGGCGCGTAGTTGTGCGCGCCGTGCGCCTCGGCCGCGGCGATGAGGGTTTCCGTAGTGGTCACGGGACCTCCAGAAGACTCCGGGAGACGAGCGGAGTCCCCTTCCTATCCTCGCTCGGATGGTGGACGCGGGACCTTCACCCGACGGCGCGCCCGGTAGGCTGACGGCGGGCCGTGACTGGCGCGCTGGGATGGGACCGACCATCGGGGAGCGGCCCGGTCGTGACTGTGTGCCGTGCGCCTGGGCCGAACCGTGAACGCTGAAACCACGCCGTCCGGAGGCCGACTTGCCCGAGCAGCCCCTTTCCCACGAATCCACCGCCTTCCGCGCCGCCCTCGACGTCATCCGCGCCGTGGAACCGCGGGTCGCCGACGCCATCGGCCAGGAGGTCCACGACCAGCGCGAGATGCTCAAGCTGATCGCCTCCGAGAACTACGCCTCCCCGGCCACCCTGCTGGCGATGGGCAACTGGTTCAGCGACAAGTACGCCGAGGGCACCGTCGGCCGCCGCTTCTACGCCGGCTGCCGCAACGTCGACACCGTCGAGTCGCTCGCCGCCGAACACGCCAGGGAACTCTTCGGCGCCCGCCACGCCTACGTCCAGCCGCACTCCGGCATCGACGCCAACCTCGTCGCCTTCTGGTCGGTCCTCGCCGCCCGTGTCGAGGCCCCCGCCCTGGAGAAGGCCGGCGTCCGCCAGGTCAACGAGCTCTCCGATGCCGACTGGGCCGAACTGCGCCAGGCCTTCGGCAACCAGCGGATGCTCGGCATGTCCCTGGACGCCGGCGGCCATCTCACCCACGGCTTCCGCCCGAACATCTCCGGCAAGATGTTCGACCAGCGCTCCTACGGCACCGACCCCGCCACCGGCCTCATCGACTACGAGGCCCTGCGCACCTCCGCCCGCGACTTCAAGCCGCTGATCATCGTCGCCGGCTACTCCGCCTACCCCCGTCTGGTGAACTTCCGGATCATGCGTGAGATCGCCGACGAGGTCGGCGCGACCCTGATGGTCGACATGGCCCACTTCGCGGGACTGGTCGCCGGCAAGGTCCTCACCGGCGACTTCGACCCGGTCCCGCACGCCCAGATCGTCACCACGACCACCCACAAGTCGCTGCGCGGCCCGCGCGGCGGCATGGTCCTGTGCGACGACTCCCTCAAGGACCAGGTCGACCGCGGCTGCCCGATGGTCCTCGGCGGCCCGCTCCCGCACGTCATGGCCGCCAAGGCCGTCGCCCTCGCCGAGGCCCGGCAGCCCTCCTTCCAGGACTACGCCCAGCGCATCGTCGACAACTCCCGCGCCCTCGCCGAGGGCCTGATGCGCCGGGGCGCGACCCTGGTCACGGGCGGCACGGACAACCACCTGAACCTGATCGACGTGGCCACCTCCTACGGCCTCACCGGCCGCCAGGCCGAGGCCGCGCTGCTGGAGTCCGGCATCGTCACCAACCGCAACGCCATCCCGGCCGACCCCAACGGCGCCTGGTACACCTCCGGCGTCCGCATCGGCACCCCCGCCCTGACCACCCGTGGTCTGGGCACCGCCGAGATGGACGAGGTCGCCGGTCTCATCGACCGCGTCCTGACCACCGCGGAGCCCGGCACCACCAAGTCGGGCGCCCCCTCCAAGGCCGCCCACGTCCTCGACCCAAAGATCGCGGACGAGATCTCCCGCCGGGCGACCGACCTGGTGGCCGGTTTCCCGCTGTACCCGGAGATCGACCTCGGCTGACCGGCACTCCCTGTTGAGTTGTCAAGGAACGGTGACGCGCACGGGTCGGTGACACTCACGGATCGGTGACGCGCACGGATCGGTGACGCTCACAGATCGATGAGCTGCTGTCGTGGCTCCTCCCGCGGCGGCCCCCCTCCAGGGCGGGCCGCCGCGCGGCGTATCGCCAGCGTGCCGCCCGCCCCGGCCGCGAAGCCCACCGCCAGCCCCGGTATCGCCCACCACACGGCGTCCACCGCCGGGACCGGGCCGTCGGCCTCGGCCGAGGCCGTCCGCACCGGGCCGCCGAGCAGCCCCGACCGGTCCAGCCGCTCGAAGACCGAGCGCGGCGCCCGATGCCAGCGGATGTCGTCGTCCTCCACATCCGGCGCCGGATCCGAGCGCACCCACGGTGTGCCGTCCTCGGCGACGAACAGCTGATCCTGCCGCTGCATCGCCACGTCCCCGCCCGGCGGACTGTCGGTCATGGGCCGGCCGCCCACCCCCGTCAGCCCCCACACCACCATGAGCCGCACCGGCGGATGCCGGCCCTCGGTCCACGCCTCGGGCACCCGCTCGGTCCCGGTGTACGTCGGCTCCAGCAGCTGCCACAGCCGGGCGAACCGCGGTTCCCCGGACCGCACCGCGGTCGGCTGCCCCGCGCCGCCCGCGACCACCATCGCCAGATCGGGAGCCCGCCCCGCACCCCCTACCGCACCGCCCACAGCACCGCCCATCGCCCCGCCCACCGCCCCGGCCGCCGGTGCTCCGCCGCACAGCGCCAGCACCGCCGACACCGGCCCCAGCAGCACCAGTCGCGCAGCCATCCGCCCCCTGGGCACCCTCATCCGCCCTCGACCTCCCCGTGCCGATCCCGTCCGCCCGTGCCCCTCACGCGTCCCGCAACTCCTGCCGGGGCCCCGGCTCGTCCCTCCGGCTGCCCAGCGGCACCCGCGAGACGAAGGGCCGCAGCGTCAGCGCCAGCACCGCCCCGGCCGCACCGCCGGGCAGGGCCCACCACCAGTCGGTGTCCTCGCCCGTCCCCGAAGCCGCCACGGGCCGGGACGCCGCGGCACCCTCCACCGGCGCCTCCGTCTCCGTCTCCGGGACGCTCCCGTGCTCCCCGCCGGCCGTGTACACCTCCCGCAGCGCGAAGGACGACAGGTCCGCACCACCGTCCCCCTGACTCAGCACGCCCACGTCCGCCAGCAGGGCCCGCAGCCGCTCGGGATTCGGGGCACGGTGCCAGCTGCCGTCCGTCCGTTCGGTGACGTCCATCGCCCGGTGCACCCAGACGTCCTCGCCCCCGGTGACGGGGAAGATCTGGTCGACCCGCCACGGAGAGGTGTCGTGTACCAGCCAGGTGACGGTGACGCGCCGGTCCGCCATCGCGTCCTTGGGCGGGGTGCCCGGGGTGCCCGCCTGGAGGAGGGAATCCAGCTGGGCGTACCTGCGGTCCGAGGCGTACAGCCCTCCCGCCTTCCCGGTCTCCGGGGAGGCCAGGAACGCGCTCGTCGGCCCCCCGGCCGAGGCCGGTGCCGCCCCCCACACCAGCATCCCCAGCGCCACCGTCAACGCCCCTGCCGACGCCGTCAGCCGACGCCGTCCGCCTCTCGAACCGAGCACTCGCCCGCGCATCCGAACCCCCAAGCAGTCGATCACCGAGCGGCCCGTCCGCGAGCCGCGTGTCAGTTCTGGTACACCGCCCGGCCCGCCGGGGTTCCCACCCCCGACCGACTATTCGGAGGCCCCTTCCGGCGACTGCGCGGCCTCCAGCGACATCGCGATCTCCGTCGCACGCTCCTTCGACGCGACGCCCTCAAGACGCAGCGTGAGGATGTCGTCGTCCGCCGTGCCCGTCCCGTGCATCCACAGCAGGGTCGGCCCCGCCGTCCGCTCCTCGCGGGTGTACGGAGAACCGTCCGCGCCCACCAGCCAGAAGCTCAGCAGATGCGGTCGCGCGAACCACAGCGCGGGCTCCGGCGCCGAGGAGCGGCCCAGCGTGAGCCACTCCGGCTGCTCCCGCACGGTCTTGATGAAACCGGTGTCCAGCCGGGCCGAGAACTCGTCCAGCCGGATCGTCCGGCCGCCCTCCTGCCAGCACAGGCTCACCAGGAACCGCCCCCGCGGCTCCCCGGTCACCGTCACCGCGTCCGGCGCGCCCAGCGCCCCCGGCACGGCCGGCTCGAACCCGGCCCGGCGCCCGGCCTGCGCGAGCGACACCGAACCCGAGCCCTCGCAGCGAGGCACCTCGGCGCTCGCCGACGGCCGGGCGGACGGGTCGTAGCGCACCTCGACCCCGCCGAAGCCGAACCAGTCGAAGACCGCCGCCCGCACCGGGGGAGTGAGCACGAGCACTGTGAGCAGACCGCACAGCGCCGCCGTCAGCGAACGCCGGCGCGCCGCCACCCACCGCCGCGCCGCCCGCATCCGCTCCCGGGCCCCCGCCGGCTCGGCCACCGGCGTCGGGATCCGCTCGGCGAGTATCTGCCCCAGCACCCGCTCGGCCATCGTCTCGGCACCGGCCGGCTCAGGCCGGTCCAGGGACCGCCCGAGCGAGCGCAGCTCCTCCGGCAGCCCGCGGCTGCCGTCACCGTCGTACGCCTCGCGCTCCTCACTCATGCTTCTCACCTCCTTCCCCGGGCTCGAAATCCGGCAGCAGCTTGCCGAGCTTGCGCAGTGCGCGGTTGAGCCGGGACTTCACCGTCCCGCGGGGCCAGCCCAGCGCCTGGGCCGTCTCCGGCTCGTCCATCTCCAGCAGATAGCGGTAGGTGACGACCAGGCGGTGCTCCTCGCTCAGTTTCTCCAGGGCGGCCAGCAGGGCCGCGCGGCGCTCCTGGCGCAGCGTCGCCGCCGCCGGGTCCGCCGATTCCGGTATCAGCGGCTCGGCCTCCACGAAGGCGGCCTCCCGGCCGGCGAGCGTGCGCTGCCGGGCCGCCGTGCGCACTGTGTTCCTCGTCTCATTGGCGACGATCGACAACAGCCACGGCCGGAACGCCGAACCGTCCCGGAACCGCCCCAGCGCGCAGTACGCCTTGACGAAGGCCTGCTGCACCACGTCCTCCGCGTCCGCACCGGCTCCGAGCGCGGCGGCCGCCCGCAGCGCGATGCCCGTATGGGCACGTACCAACTGGGCGTACGCCTCCGGATCCCCGGCGCGTACGCGAGCGATCACCGCGGCCTCATCGACGATGCGGCCCCCCTCCCGCGTTCTCACACCCTTGTTACACCGCAGCAGACGGATCGGTTCCCACCTGTTGCGGACCAGTTCGCGATCGGTTCCGGATCGGGCGCCGAGACCTGAGAGAATGGTGAGCATGGCTTCTGACCGACCCCGTGTGCTCTCCGGAATCCAGCCCACCGCAGGCTCGTTCCACCTCGGCAACTACCTGGGCGCCGTCCGCCAGTGGGTGGCCCTCCAGGAGACCCACGACGCGTTCTACATGGTCGTCGACCTGCACGCGATCACGGTCCCGCAGGACCCGGCGGAGCTGCGCGGGAACACCCGGCTGGCCGTCGCCCAGCTCCTCGCCGCCGGTCTCGACCCCGAGCGCTGCACGCTCTTCGTCCAGAGCCATGTCCCCGAGCACGCCCAGCTCGGCTGGGTCATGAACTGCCTCACCGGTTTCGGCGAGGCCTCCCGCATGACCCAGTTCAAGGACAAGTCCGCCAAGCAGGGCACGGAGCGGGCCTCGGTCGGCCTGTTCACGTACCCGGTCCTCCAGGTCGCCGACATCCTGCTCTACCAGGCCCACGAGGTCCCGGTCGGCGAGGACCAGCGCCAGCACATCGAGCTGACCCGCGACCTCGCCGAGCGCTTCAACGGCCGGTTCGGCGCGACCTTCACGATCCCCAAGCCGTACATCCTCAAAGAGACGGCGAAGATCTACGACCTTCAGGACCCGTCGATCAAGATGAGCAAGTCGGCGTCCACGCCGAAGGGTCTGATCAACCTCCTCGACGAGCCCAAGGCCACCGCGAAGAAGGTCAAGAGCGCGGTCACCGACACCGACACCGTCATCCGCTACGACGCCGCGAACAAGCCGGGCGTCAGCAACCTGCTCACGATCTACTCGACCCTCACGGGGGCCGGAATCGCGGAACTGGAGCAGAAGTACGACGGCAAGGGCTACGGTGCGCTCAAGACGGACCTCGCCGAGGTCATGGTCGAGTTCGTGACGCCGTTCCGGGAGCGGACCCAGCAGTATCTGGACGACCCGGAGACGCTCGACTCGATCCTGGCCAAGGGTGCCGAGAAGGCGCGTGCCGTCGCCGCGGAGACGCTGGCGCAGGCCTACGACAGGGTCGGCTTCCTGCCCGCCAAGCACTGAGGCGCACCACCGCACACACGTACTACTGGCAGAGCGCTGCACATCACTTCCCTTGCGCCTGCCCGCAGCACAGCCGTGGCCGTACAGTCGATAGCCGACGGCTGAGAGAACCGACCGTCACGACGACAGGAGACGACGTGGGGACCGTAACGATCGGCGTGTCGATCGCGGTCCCGGAGCCTCACGGCAGCCTGCTCCAGGAGCGGCGCGCGGGCTTCGGCGACGCCGCGGCTCACGGCATCCCCACGCATGTCACCCTGCTGCCGCCCACCGAGGTGGACGCCTCGCTGCTGCCGGCGATCGAGGCGCACCTGATGGAGGTGGCGGCGGCCGGGCGGCCCTTCCCGATGCGGCTGTCCGGCACGGGGACCTTCCGGCCCCTGTCACCGGTCGTCTTCGTCCAGGTCGTCCAGGGGGCGGACGCCTGTACGTGGCTGCAGAAGCAGGTGCGGGACGCGTCCGGTCCGGTGGCGCGTGAGCTTCAGTTCCCGTACCACCCGCATGTGACGGTCGCGCACGGCATCGACGAGGCGGCGATGGACCGCGCGTTCGAGGAACTCGCCGACTACGAGGCCGAGTGGCCCTGCACCGGGTTCGCGCTCTACGAGCAGGGCGCGGACGGCGTGTGGCGCAAGCTCCGGGAGTACGCCTTCGGCGGGGCGGTGGTGCCGCCGCAGGCGAGCCACGTCAAGCGCGGGTCGATCCCGGCGAGTTGACTCGCCGGGAGGGCCGGACAAAGGTCGTGGGTGATCTGCGGGCCGGTGGGGGCTGGTCGCGCCCCTGACACCGGCGACGCCGATCTCCCGCCTAGGGCGTGCTGTGAAAGTGCTAGATCGGTAGCCGCCGGAACACGCCACGCGGCAGGTGCCGCAGCGCCGACATCACCATGCGCAGAGCCCCGGGTACCCACACCGTCTCCGACCGGCGCCTGAGCCCCAGCTCGATCGCCGTCGCCACGGCTTCCGGGGTCGTCGACAGGGGGGATTCCTCCAGCCCGGCGGTCATCTTCGAGCGTACGAAGCCGGGGCGTACGACCATCACGTGGGCGCCCGTGCCGTGCAGAGCGTCACCGAGGCCCTGGGCGAAGGTGTCGAGTCCCGCCTTGCTTGAGCCGTAGATGAAGTTGGCGCGGCGGGCGCGTTCGCCGGCCACCGAGGACAGCACGACCAGGGAGCCGTGGCCCTGGTTCTGGAGGGCGCCGGCGCAGATCAGGCCCGCCGAGACCGCGCCGGTGTAGTTCGTCTGGGCCACGCGCACCGCGGCCACCGGGTCGCGCTCGTCGTGGGCCTGGTCGCCGAGGACGCCGAACGCCAGCAGCACGAGGTCGATGTCCCCCTCGGCGAAGATCTTGCCGAGCACCCACTCGTGGGACTCGGTGTCCAGCGCGTCGAAGGCGACGGTGTGCACGCGGGCGCCCAGCGCGCGCAGTTGCTCGGCCGACTCCTCCAGGGCGGGGGTCGGACGTCCCGCCAGCCACACCGTGCGGGTGCGCCGGGCGATCAGCCGGCGGGCGGTCGCCATCGCGATCTCGGACGTGCCGCCGAGGACGAGCAGGGACTGGGGGAGGCCGAAGGCGTCCTTCATGACGGCTCCTTGGGGGAGGGGGCGGTGAGGGGTGGAGTGGCGGGCCACAGGCCGACGGGCGTGGGCTACAGGCCGAGGCGGCGGGAGAGGTCCGATGTGAAGACCCCGCGCGGGTCCGTCTCGGCGCGCAGGGCGCGGAAGTCGGCCACGCGCGGGTACATCGCGGCGAGCAGCTCCGGGCGCAGGCGGGAGTCCTTGGCGAGGTAGACGCGGCCGCCCGCCGAGGCCACCTCCTCGTCCAGTTCGTCGAGGAGGGGGCTGAGGCCGGGCAGGTTCGCCGGGATGTCCAGGGCCAGCGTCCAGCCGGGGACCGGGAAGGACAGCCACCCGGGATCGGCGTCCCCGAAGCGCTTGAGGACCGCCAGGAAGGACGGGCACCGGTGGTCCGAGATGCGCCGCACGATCCGGCGCAGGGCGTCTTCCCGCCCGTGTCCGACGACGAACTGGTACTGCACGAAGCCGCCGCGGCCGTAGACGCGGTTCCAGTGGGGGACCCCGTCCAGGGGGTGGAAGAACGTGGAGATCCGCTGGAGTTCGCCGGTACGCGCGCGGGGCGCCCTGCGGTACCAGATCTCGTTGAACAGGCCGACCGTGCGGCGGCTGAGCAGGCCCTCGGGGAACAGGGCGGGCGGGGACGGAAGCTGGGAGGGGCGGAAGGCCAGCGGGTCCCTCCGTGCGCGTGTGCCGTCGCCCAGCGCCTCCAGGGGGGCGTGGTCGCCGCGGGTGAGGACCGCGCGGCCGGTCGCGGCCCCGCGGGCCAGGAGGTCGATCCAGGCCACCGAGTAGCGGTAGCGGTGGTCGGTGGCGGTGAGGCGGGCCATCAGGTCGTCGAGGTCCGTCGCGCGCTCGGTGTCGACCGACATCAGCGAGGTCTCCACCGGCAGCAACTGGAGCGTGGCCGTCAGGATCACGCCCGTCAGGCCCATGCCGCCCGCGGTCGCGTCGAACAACGGCGTCCCCCGGCCGACGGTGCGGATCTCGCCGTCCGCGGTGAGCAGTTCGAGGGAGAGGACGTGCCGGGAGAAGGACCCGGAGACATGGTGGTTCTTGCCGTGGATGTCCGCGCCGATCGCCCCGCCGACGGTCACCTGGCGGGTGCCGGGCGTCACCGGCACGAACCAGCCGAGCGGCAGCAGCACCTGCATCAGCCGGTGCAGGGAGATGCCCGCGTCGCACAGGACGGTGCCGCCGTCGGCGTCGATGGCGTGCACCCGGTCCAGGCCCGTCATGTCGAGCACGGCGCCACCGGCGTTCTGCGCCGCGTCCCCGTACGCCCGCCCCAGGCCTCTCGGGATGCCGCCCCGGGGCCCGCACGCGCGGACGGCGGCCGCGGCCTCCTCGTACGTCCGGGGGCGGATCAGACGGGCGGCGGTGGGAGCGGTGCGGCCCCATCCCGTGACGGAAACGGTGTCGGCAGGCATGTCGGCGACCGTATCGCCGGTTAACGAGCGATTCGTTGTGAAACATCCCTACTCTCCCCGAAATGGGTGATTAATGGGATGTCGCTCAATATTGCCGGAGTTACGGCGGGGTCGGCGTGAACAGTGAGTCCCCATGGACCATCTGGACCACCGAATCCTTTCGGCGCTGCGTGTGTACGGCGGTGATCCGCGCGTCGCCGGCGCCGCGCGGGCCCTGTCCTGGGCCGGTGAGCACGGTGCCCTGTGGCTGGCGGCGGGCCTCGCGGGAGCCGCCGCCGACGGAGCGCGGCGCGGCGCCTGGTTGCGCGGGACCGCGCTCACCGCGGGGGCGCACCTCGCCAGCATGGGAGTGAAGAGGGTGGTGCGCCGCCCGCGCCCCGCGCACGTCGCCCCCCTCGTACGCACCGCGGGCCGCCACTCCTTCCCCAGCTCCCACGCGGCCTCCGCAGCGGCCGCCGCGGTCGCCTTCGGCATGCTGACGGCGCGCGGCAGCACAGCGCCATCCCTGGCCGCCACGGCAGCCGCGCCCGCACGCCGGGCAGCCGCGCCCGCCCGCAAGGCAGTCGCGCCCGCCCGCCAGGCAGCCGACACCGCCCTCCGGGCAACTGACACCGCCAGCACGGCACCCCACCCTGCCCTCACGGCCACCAGCCCTGCCCTTACGCCCGCCAGCCCCGTCGGCACGGCCGCCCGCTCCGCCGACACGGCGCCTCACCTCGCCCTCACGGCCAAGCGCCTGCCGCCCACGGAACCCCACCCCGCCCTTACGACCGCCCGCCCTGCCGACACGGCCCACCCCGTAGGCACGGCCACCCGCCCCGCCGACACCACACCCCGTCCCGCCGACACCACCCCGCACCCCACCCCTCACCCCACCCTCACAGTCGCCCGCGTCGTCCTCCCGCCCCTCGCTGCCGCCGTGTGTCTCTCCCGTCTGGTCGTCGGCGTCCACTACCCCTCCGACGTGGTGGCGGGCGCCGCCCTGGGAGTTCTCACGGCGTGTGCGGGCGCGCGGTGGATGAAGGGCGGCGCGCATGACTGAGATCACGCCCCTGGCCGGTGCCACGCCCGGCACCAGAGAACCCGCGCTCCTGGAACAGCGCACGCCCCCGCGCGCCACCGGCACCACGACCCCCGGCCTCCTGCGCGGCCTCCTCCGGACCGCCCGCCCCAAACAGTGGGTCAAGAACGTCCTGGTGGTAGCCGCCCCCGCCGCCGCGGGCCAGCTCTTCACGACCCACGCCCTCACCCAACTCGCCCTCGTCTTCACCCTCTTCACCGCCTGCGCCGCGGCTGTCTACCTGATCAACGACGCCCGCGACGCGGAGGCCGACCGCGCCCACCCCACCAAACGGCACCGCCCGGTCGCGGCCGGCCAGGTCCCCGTACCGGTCGCCTACGCCGTCGGCGGCGCCCTCGCCGTCCTCGCCCCGGCCGCCGCCGCCTGGCTGAGCGACCCCCTGGTCGCCGCCCTGCTCGCCGCCTACCTGGGCATGCAACTGGCGTACTGCGTCAGCCTCAAGCACGTCCTGGTCGTCGACCTGGTGGTCGTGACCACGGGCTTCCTGATGCGGGCCATGGTCGGCGGGCTCGCGCTCGGCATCCCGCTCTCGCGCTGGTTCCTGATCACGACCGGCTTCGGCGCGCTGTTCATGGTGTCGGCCAAGCGCTACTCCGAAGCCGTGCAGATGGCCGGAAAGGCGGGCGCCACGCGCGCGTTGCTCACCGAGTACACCACCGGCTACCTGCGCTTCGTGTGGCAGCTCGCGGCCGGGGTCGCCGTCCTCGGGTACTGCCTGTGGGCGCTGGAGGAGGGCGGGGTCCCGCACACCAGCGTGCTGCCCTGGCGGCAGCTGTCCATGGTCGCGTTCATCCTCGCGATCCTCCGGTACGCCGTCTTCGCCGACCGCGGCACGGCGGGCGAACCCGAGGACGTCGTACTGCGCGACCGCGCCCTCGCCCTGATCGCGCTCGTCTGGCTCGCCATGTACGGCCTGGCGGTGGCCAATTGGTGAGGACGCGCGCGTGGGCGGACCGGCGGGAACTGCTGGGCTTCGCCGCCGCGGGCCTGCTCGCCTACGCCGTCGACACGGGCCTGTTCGTCGTCCTGCGCGGACCGGCCGGCCTCGACCCGCTCACCGCCAAGGCGCTGTCCTTCGTGGCCGGTTGCACGGTGGCCTACGCGGGCAACGCGCTCGGCACCTACCGGCACACCCGCCCCAGGGGCCTGCGCCCGTACGCCGCCTTCTTCGCGGTGAACGTCGCCGGGGCCGCCGTACAACTGCTCTGCCTCGCCGTCAGCCACTACGGCCTGGGGTTCACCTCCCCGCGCGCGGACGTCGTGTCCGGCGCCGGAGTGGGCATGGCGCTGGCGACTGTCCTGCGGTTCTGGGGAACCCGTACATGGGTCTTTCGCAACGAGGGGAGAGTCGGATCATGGACTGGCTGAAAAAGCTCCCCGTCATCGGGCCGCTCATGGCCCGGTTGATGACCACGCACGCGTGGCGGTCGTACGAGCGCATGGACCGGGTGAAATGGACGCGGCTGGCCGCGGCGATGACGTTCACCAGTTTCGTCGCGCTGTTCCCCATGCTCGCCGTGGCGGCCGCGATCGCCGCCGCCACGCTCAGCAGCGACCAGCAGAACACGCTCGAGGACAAGATCGCCGAGCAGGTGCCCGGCATCTCCGACCAGCTGAACGTCGACGGCCTGGTGGACAACGCCGGCACCATCGGCCTCATCGCCGGCGCCCTGCTGCTGTTCACCGGCATCAGCTGGGTCGGCTCCATGCGCGAGTGCCTGCGCGCGGTGTGGGAGCTGGACGACGAGGAGGACAACCCCGTCCTGCACAAGGCGAAGGACGCGGGCATCCTGCTGGGTCTCGGCGGCGCCGTGCTGGTCACGATCGCCGCCTCCGCCGTGGCGTCCGCGCTGGTCGGCCGGCTGATCAAGGAGCTGGGGATCGCCGAGGGCGGCTTCGGCAGCGTCCTGCTGCACATCGTCGCCTTCGCGGTCGCCGTCCTCGCCGACTTCCTGGTCCTGCTCTACGTCCTCACGCTGCTGCCCGGGGTCGAGCCGCCGCGCCGCCGCCTGATGGTGGCCGCGCTGATCGGCGCGATCGGCTTCGAACTGCTGAAGCTGCTGCTCAGCGGCTATATGCAGGGCGTGGCCTCGAAGAGCATGTACGGCGCCTTCGGGGTGCCGGTCGCCCTGCTGCTGTGGATCAACTTCACCTCGAAGCTCGTGGTGTTCTGCGCGGCGTGGACGGCGACCGGCACCAAGGCGGAAGAGGTCACCGACGTCGGCGTACCAGATCCGGCAGCGGCCACCGGCGGTTGACCAGGAGCGCGCCCGCCGCGAGCAGCACCAGCAGCCCACCGGTCACCCCGAGCGCGATCCCGACGCCGCTCGAACCGCCCTCGGCCGTGGCACCCACCACCGGCTTCGCGACCGGCTCGCCGTCCCCGGAGCCGCCGGCCTCGCCGGAGCCGGCGCCGGAGTCGCTGGCGCCCGGCTGGGCGCTCGCCTCGACGGCGCTCCTCGGCGGCACCAGCTCGCCCACCGGCTGGACCTTGCCGGCCGCCTTGAAGCCCCAGTCGAAGAGCTGCGCGGTCTCCTTGTAGACCTCGTTGTGCTCGTCCTTCTCCGGGTTCATGACGGTGACCAGCAGCACCTTGCCGTCGCGCTCGGCGACCCCGGTGAAGGTGGCGCCCGCGTTGGTGGTGTTGCCGTTCTTCACGCCCGCGATGCCCTGGTAGACGGAGATGCCGGCGTCCCCGCTGAGCAGCCGGTTGGTGTTCTGGATCTCGAAGGACTCGCGGACCTTCTTGCCCTTCTTGGTCTTCTTCGTCTCGCCCGGGAACTTCGCGGAGACCGTCGAGCAGTACTTCCGGAAATCCTCCTTCTGCAGTCCGGAGCGGGCGATCAGGGTCAGGTCGTAGGCGGAGGAGACCTGTCCGGGGGCGTCGTAGCCGTCGGGGGAGACCGCGTGGGTGTCGAGCGCCTGGAGTTTCTCGGCGTGCGCGTTCATCTCCGCCACGGTCTTGTCGATGCCGCCGTTCATCTTCGACAGCACATGCACGGCGTCGTTGCCGGAGCGCAGGAAGACACCCAGCCACAGATCGTGGACGGTGTAGCTCTCGCCCTCCTTTATCCCGACCAGGCTGGACCCGGATCCCACGTCCACCAGGTCGGAGGGGACCACCTTGTGCTGGGTGGAGGAGGGGAACTTCGGCAGCAGGGTGTCCGCGAACAGCATCTTCAGCGTGCTCGCGGGGGCGAGCCGCCAGTGCGCGTTGTGCGCGGCGAGCACCTCGCCGGACTCGGCGTCGGCGACGATCCACGAGCGCGCGGACAGCTTCTTGGGCAGTACGGGCACCCCGCTCGCCAGCTCGACCTGTGTCCCCGGCTGCCCGAGCCGCTCGCCGCCCACCGTCGACATGGTCGCCGGGGGAGTCGCGGACGGAGTCGGTGAGGGACTCGGGGCCGCGTGAGAGACGGGCACGCTCAGCGCGAGGGAGGCGGCAACGGCGGAAGTGACCAGCAGCGATCGCCTGGTGGTCTTCTGGGGTGCGGGCACGGACGAGAACGTACAGGGCACCGCGGGTGATGTCCCGCCCCGACCCCCACCCCGGCCGTGGAACCGGACACGCGGCGGTGATACTGAACGTATGAAGCTCAGCCGCCCCGTCTCCTGGTTCCTGCTCGCCTTCGGGGTGTGGAGCTGGTTCATCTGGATCACTTTCGTCAAGAACCTCGTCAAGGACGGCAGCGGGCTCGCGTTCGACGACGCGGGCGACCCGACGGGCTACTTCTGGGTGCACCTGCTGCTCGCGGTCGTCTCCTTCGTATTGGGGACGGTTGTCGGGGCCATCGGGTTGCGCGGGGTGCGCGCATTGCGCCGGACGTCATAGGCAGAGGGATACGACTTCGTGGTCATCGTCTTCGTGGTGCTCGTCCTGGCGGTCATGGTGACCGCCAACTGGTACGTGTGGCGCCGCCTGTTCCGCGACACCTCCAGCGGCCCCGGCTGGGTCCGCCGCGCGGGCGCCGCGCTGATCGCCGGCGGCTGGCTGCTGGCGTTCGCCGCCCTGGTGGCCGAGCGCACCGGCGCGCCCTTCTGGCTGCAGCAGGTGCTGGCGTGGCCGGGCTTCCTGTGGCTGGCGCTCTCGATGTACCTGCTGCTGGCCCTGCTGGCGGGCGAGGCCCTACGACCGCTGCTGCGCCGCCTGCTGGAGCGCCGCAAGCCCGCCGAGGCGCCCGTGCGGCAGGCCGAGCCGGTGCCGGTGGGCGCGCCCTCCTCGCCCGAGCCCGAGGGCCCGCTGCTGGTGGCCGCCCCCTCCCGCCGCCTGTTCGTCTCCCGTGTCATCGGCGGCGCCGCCGCGGCGGCGGCCGTGGGGACCGTCGGGATCGGCACGTACGGCGTGCTGAACGGGCCGAGCGTGAAGCGGGTCACCGTCCCGCTCGCCAAGCTCCCGCGCGCGGCCCACGGTTACCGCATCGCCGTCGTCAGCGACGTCCACCTGGGCCCGGTCCTCGGCAGGGGCTTCGCGCAACGGGTCGTCGACACCATCAACTCCACCCGGCCGGACCTCGTCGCCGTCGTCGGTGACCTCGTCGACGGCAGCGTGCGGGACCTCGCCCCGGCCGTGGCCCCGCTGCGCGGCCTCGACGCCCCCGCCTACTTCGTCACCGGCAACCACGAGTACTTCTCGGGCGCCGAGCAGTGGGTCGAGGAGGTGCGGCGCCTCGGTCTGCTCCCGCTGGAGAACGCCCGGACCGAACTGCCCTGGTTCGACCTCGCAGGAGTCAACGACATCGCGGGCGAGGAGGAGGGCCAGGGCCCCGACTTCGCCAAGGCGCTCGGCGACCGCGACCCGGCACGCGCGTGCGTGCTCCTCGCCCACCAGCCCGTGCAGATCCACGACGCCGTCGAGCACGGCGTCGACCTCCAGCTCTCCGGCCACACCCACGGCGGCCAGCTCTGGCCCGGCAACCTCGTCGCGGCCGGCGCCAACCCGACCCTGGCGGGCCTGGAGCGGTACGGCGACACTCAGCTCTACGTCAGCCGCGGCGCCGGCGCGTGGGGCCCGCCCACGCGAGTCGGGGCCGAGTCGGACATCACGGTCATCCAACTGGCCTCCAGGCAGGCCTGATCCGGGGTCTGTCGACGGCACCCCGCCCCCTCACATCGGCAGGGTCACCGTCACCGTCAGCCCCTCGCCCGGCGCCGTGTCCACCGCCACCTCGCCCCCGTGCGCCTTCACCACCCCCTGCACGATCGCCATGCCCAGGCCGCTGCCCGCGCCTCCTCCGGCCCGGAAGAAGCGGTCGAAGATGCGGGCCGCGTCCTCCTGGGCCAGCCCTGGGCCCCGGTCCGCCACGCGCATCCGCACGACACCGTCCGCCCGCTCCACCGCGAGGTGGACCGGGGCGTCGACGGGCGTGTGCGTGCGGACGTTCCCGGTCAGGTTGCCCACCACCTGCCGCAGCCCCGACTCGTCGGCCCGGACCAGGAGGGCGCCCTCCGCCGACACCGTCACCGGACGCTCCGGCTGCTGGACGCGCAGGTCCTCCGCCGCGTCCCGGACCAGCCGGCTGATGTCCACGTTGCGGAACCGGAGTTCGGGCTGCTGGTCCAGGCGGGCCAGGCACAGCAGCTCGTCCACCAGGCGGCCCATCCGGTCGGCCTCCGCCAGCACCCGCTCCCAGGCCCGTTTGCGCTGGTCGGGGTCGCTGAGCATGCCCTTGTCGTAGAGCTGCAGATAGCCGCGTATCGCCGCCAGCGGGGTGCGCAGTTCGTGCGAGGCGTCCGCCACGAAGCGGCGGAGCTGGGCCGCGCTGCGTTCACGGGTGCGGTAGGCCAACTCCACCTGGTGGAGCATGGAGTTGAGGGCCAGCCGCAGCTGCTCCACCTCCAGGGTGGCGTCCCGGCTGGAGGGCACTCTGCGGGTCAGGTCGCCCTCCGCGATGGCCGAGGAGGTCTCCACCATGTCCTCCAGCGGACGCATCCTGCGGCTGACGCTGAACAGGGTCAGACAGGCCAGCAGGGCCAGCAGCAGGGTGCCGAAGGCGAGGTCCAGCTTGAGCGCCTTGGCCATGCCCTCGTGCAGGGCGTCGGTGGAGATCGCGATCAGGACCACCGGACCGTCGGACAGGCGGGCGGCGACCACCCGGTACGGGGTGCCCTCCACCTCGATGTCCCGGGGTTCCGCCGCGGCGGCCAGGACCGTGGGATCACCGACCTCGGCGGCCACCGAACGCTGCCGTGCCGTCGGTGCCAGCGGGCCCAGGGAGACGGGCCGGCCCGCGCGGTCGACGGCCACGAAGACCGACCCGGTCGAACTCGGCAGGGATTCGGCGCCGCTGCCCGCGAACTGGTCCATGGCGATGCCCAGTTCACCGAGCGACTCGATCTGGCGCATGCTGAACCCGGCGTTCTGCAGGGTGGTGCGGGTCGCGAGCAGCTCGGAGTCGATCTTGTCGAGGAGATAGTGGCGGGCGGCCATCAGGCTGATCGCGGTCGCCGCGACGATGCCCAGGGCCAGCAGGGCCACGTTCGCCAGGGTCAGCTTGGCGCGCAGCGAGTGGATGCCGCGATGCCCCCGGCCCAGGCACCGGAACCTCATGCCAGTCCGTAGCCGACGCCCCGGCGGGTGGTGATGACGGGCGGTCCGAGGGTGTCGAGCTTGCGGCGCAGATAGCTGATGTAGGTCTCCACGACGGTCGACTCGGGCGGGGTGTGCTCGTACTGCCAGACGTGCCGCAGCAGTTGCTCCTTGGGCACGATCCGGCCGCCGTTGCGGACCAGGAAGCGCAGCAGGGCGTACTCGGTGGGGGTGAGCTCGACGGTGCGGCCCGCGCGGTGCACGGAGTACGTCGACTCGTCCAGCTCCAGATCGCCGTAGCGCAGCGGCGGGCGCTGGGGGAGGACGTCGGCGGCGCGGGTGCGGCGCAGGACGGCGGTGACGCGGGCGATCACCACGTCGATGTCGAAGGGCTTGGTGATGTAGTCGTCGCCGAAGCCCAGGGCGCCGACGATCTCGGCGGGCGAGTCGCGGGCGGTGAGGAAGACCAGCGCCAGCTCCGGCTGATGGACGCGCAGCTGACGGCCGAGGGCGCGGCCGTCGCCGTCCGGCAGCATCACGTCCAGCAGCGCCACATCGGGCCGGGTGCGCCCGGCGAGCGCCAGGGCCTCACGGACGGTGCCCGCGGTCATCACCTCGAACCGGTGGTAGCGCAGGGCGATGGCGAGGACGTCCGCGATGCTCTCCTCGTCCTCCACGACCAGCACGGTGCCCACAGCCGTAGTCATGTGCCCAGTATCGGCGCGACCACTGACAACCGGGCCGGTTCCCGGTTTGGAGTTCCTTGAGAGTCGAGCCCGTCGGCTGTCCGCGCGCGAGCGGCGGCCCCGATGGTGGTGTGCAGGACCTGGGGGACCGACCGACGACCGATGAAGGAGCGTTGAGCGTGGCGACATTGGCACGGTGGTGCTATCGGCACCGGCTGGTGGTCCTGTTGCTGTGGGTGGGGGCACTGTTCGGCCTGGGCTTCGGCGGTTCCGCCGCGGGCACGGACTACGCGAACGTCTTCTCCCTGCCGGACACGGACTCCAAGCGCGCGTACGACCTGATGGAGAAGGCCTTCCCGGAGCGCGCCGGAGACACCGACACGGTGGTGTGGAAGGTGGACGAGGGCTCCGTGCGGGACGCGGCCGTGGAGAGCCGCGTACGGCCCGCGCTGGAGGAGATCGCGGGGATGGACGGGGTCGGTGAGGTCACCGACCCGCAGGTCAGCGAGAACGGGCGGATCGCGTACGCCCAGATCACCTTCAAGGAGCAGGCCAACGCCATCCCGAAGGAGGTGATCGAGGACATCGTCGACACCGCGCAGGCCGCCGAGCGGGACGGACTCCAGGTGGAGCTGGGCGGACAGGCGATCGCCCGTACGCAGGAGCCGCCGGCCGGCACCGCCGAGGCGGTCGGCATCCTCGCCGCGGCGGTCGTGCTGTTCCTCGCCTTCGGCTCGCTGTTCGCGATGCTGGTGCCGATCGTGGTGGCGATCGCGGGCGTGGGCACCGGCATGCTCTCCACGATGCTGCTCAGCCATGTCACGGACGTGCCCGAGGTCGCCCCGCTGCTCGGCTCGCTGATCGGCCTCGGCGTCGGCATCGACTACGCGCTGTTCATCGTGACCCGGCACCGGCGCGGCATCCTGCGCGGGATGAAGCCGGAGGAGGCCGCGGTGACGGCCCTGAACACCTCCGGGCGTGCGGTGCTGTTCGCGGGCGGCACGGTGTGCATCGCGCTCGCCGGCATGCTGGTGATGAACATGCGGTTCCTGGACGGCGTGGTCATCGCGACCTCGCTGACGGTGGTGCTCAGCGTGCTCGCCGCGATCACCCTGCTGCCCGCGCTGCTGGGCCTGCTCGGCCCGCGGGTGCTCAGCCGCAGGCAGCGCCGTCGGCTGGCCGCCACGGGACCGGAGCCGGACGAGGCGAGCGGGCTCGCGGCGCGCTGGTCGGTGTACGTCCAGAAGCGGCCGCGGACGGTCGCCGCGGGCGCCCTCGTCGTCATGGCGGTGCTGGCGCTGCCGGTGCTGTCGATCCGGCTCGGCGCCACCGACCAGGGCAACCACCAGGAGTCCACGACCACCCGGCAGGCCTACGACCTGCTCGCCGAGGGCTTCGGACCCGGTGTCAACGGCCCGCTCCAGGTCGTCGTGGACGGCCCCGCCCCCGACTCGCTCGTCACCGCCATCGAGTCCACCGAGGGAGTGGCCCAGGTGGCCGCCGTACCGCCCGCCAACGGCGTCTCGGTGATCAACGTGGTGCCGACGACCTCACCGCAGTCGGAGCAGACCGACCAGCTGATCGACCGGCTGCGCGACGACGTGATCGCCCAGGCGGGCGTCGAGGCCCATGTGGGCGGTGTGACGGCCGTGTTCAAGGACTTCGCGTCGGTGACCTCGGACCGGCTGCCCTACTTCATCGCGGCGATCATCGCGCTGGGCTTCCTGCTCCTGCTGGTGGCGTTCCGCTCGCTGGTCGTGCCGCTGACGGCCGCGCTGATGAACCTGATCGCGGCCGCCGCGTCCTTCGGTGTACTGGTGGCGATCTTCCAGTGGGGCTGGGGCACCGAACTGATCGGCGTCGGCAAGGAGGGCCCGATCACGTCGTTCCTGCCGGTCATCATGCTCTCGCTGCTCTTCGGCCTCTCCATGGACTACCAGGTCTTCCTGGTCAGCCGGATGCACGAGGAATGGGTGCACACCAAGGACAACGCGCGCGCCGTGCGGGTGGGCCTGGCGGAGACCAGCCGGGTCATCAACTGCGCGGCCCTGATCATGATCTGCGTGTTCTCCGCGTTCGTCCTCAGCGGTGACATGGAGGGCGCGATGGCGGGCGTCGGTCTCGCGGCGGCGGTGGCGCTGGACGCGTTCATCCTGCGTACGGCGCTGGTGCCGGCCGCGATGTTCCTGCTCGGCAAGTCCAACTGGTGGCTGCCGGCCGGTCTGGAGAAGCGGCTGCCGCATCTGGCGGTCGAGCCGAAGGAGGAGGCGCTGGAGCAGCGGCCGGCGGTCGAGGGCGGTGCCTCGGTGGTGCACGGCTTCATCCGTACCGCGGACGGCGACCCGGTGCCGGGAGCGGCCGTCACCCTGCTGTCCAAGGGCGGCCGCCAACTGGACCGGGTGACCTCCCTGGCGGACGGCTCGTACATCGTCTCGGTCCCGGCGCCGGGCACCTATCTGCTGGCGGCGACGGCCTCGGCGCACGGCTCGCGCGCGGGGCACGTGGTGGTGGACGGTGAGCCGCTGGTCTACGACGTGGAGCTCGCCGAGGGCGAGGTCGACGCGGTCAACTGAACGGATACGGCTTCCTGCCGGGGGCGGCGTCACCCGCGTCATCCCCGGCAGGAAGTCCGTGCACCGACCGGTGCGGATCAGGACGACTGTGCCGCCTGGTACAGGTTCTGCGCGTCGGCGCCGAAGTAGGGGCCGTACATCCGGTTCGGGAGGAAGTTGTACTTGAAGCTGTTCACCGAGGACAGCAGTCCGGTGCCGGTGGACTCGTTGAACTGGGTGAACCAGGGGCCGCCGCTGGAGCCGCCGGTCATGTTGCAGGTCATGCCGTGGTCGTTGGAGAGCAGGAAGTCCCGGCTGGTGCTGCCGGAGCAGTAGATGAACTTCTCCCCGTCGTAGGGGCTCGCGGCCGGGAAGCCGAAGGCGTACATGCGCAGGTTGTAGCCCGTGTTGAAGGCGAGGCCCTGTCCGCCGACGACGTCCGTCAGAGACCGCCCGTTCAGCGGGGCGACGACGGCGGCGCCGATGTCGTAGTTGATGTCCTCGCTCGCCGTCCACTGCGGGGTGGCGAGGGTCCTGGTGGCGGTCCAGCGGCCGTGGGGGGACTGGCCGTCGTGGTAGCCGGGCACGAAGACCCAGTTGGTGTGCCAGGCGCCGCCCATCCGCACGCAGTGGCCCGCGGTGATGACGGTGCTCTTGTTGGCGCTGGTGACGGCGTTGCCGGAACAGGACGCCGTACGGCCCTGGTAGGTGAAGAAGACCCGGCCCGCCGTGGAGACCACGGCCCCGCCGCCGGTCCAGGCGCCGCCGCCGTGCGGGAAGGCCTGGATGCCGGTGCCGGCGTCGGTGGCCGGGACGGTGGCCGGGACGGTGGTCCGGGCGCCCTTGGCCGGCGCCGTGCCGCGGTGGCCGCTCACCGGGAGCAGGTCCAGCGGCTCGGCCGCCCGCATCCGCGCGGGGGTCCAGAACGCGGCGGCTCTCTCCTGCGCGGCTTGGGTGACCGGACGGACGCCGGTGTCGGACCGGGGCCCGGCGCTCGCCGGTACGGCCAGTGCCCCGGCGGCGGTGAGCAGGGCGGTGACGCCGACGAGGAGGGAGCGGGATATCCGAGGTATGCCTCGCACGCGTACTCCTTTGTGAGGGGTGCGGAGTGGATCGAAGCTGTCAGGAGCGTCCCACCTGAGCGCCATTTTGGAAGGGTGCATGCCAAGTCGGTGGTCGAAAACCGGCCGCCTCGGCAGGTGCGGGTCCGCCTCGGCAGGTGCGGGTCCGCCTCAGGGGCGTCGGCCGAGCGCCGGGCGCTTGGTGTAGTCGGTGAGGCCGAGGACGTTCCCCCAGGGGTCGGCGACCTCGACGGTCCATCCGGTGGCCCCCGGGAACGGCTCGTCCAGCGGCGTGATTCCGGCGTCGGCGAGCCGGCGGGCGGCCGCGCGGGCGTCCGGCACCTCCAGCCACAGACGGGGGGCGTGCCAGGGCGGCGGGCGGTGGTTCAGCCCCTCCTCCTGCCGCAGCAGGATGCCGGGGGTCTCCCCGCCCACCTTCAGCAGCGCGATCCCCGCCTCGTCGAACCGGAACGCCGTCGTGAACCCGGCGCGTTCGTAGAACCCGACGGCCTCACCGAGGTCACCGACGGGCAGCAGCACGTTGTCGAACCCGAGCAGTTCGTAGGACTCGTCATCTGACACACAGTCAGAGTAGGTGGATGATCGGCCGGATCCCGGGATTGTCAGCGGCGGCTCGTACGGTTGGCGCATGGGACAGGCCACGGTGCAGAGGGCCCCGGAAAGCCCGGAGGCCCCGCTCCCGATGCGACGGAAGCAGGGCCCTCGGCCAACGCGGCGGAGCTCAGAAGCGGCGCGTGATCAGCGCCTTCTTGACCTCGGCGATCGCCTTGGTGACCTCGATGCCACGCGGACAGGCGTCCGTGCAGTTGAAGGTCGTGCGGCAACGCCACACGCCGTCCTTGTCGTTGAGGATCTCCAGGCGCTGCTCGCCGGCCTCGTCACGCGAGTCGAAGATGAAGCGGTGCGCGTTGACGATGGCCGCCGGGCCGAAGTACTGGCCGTCGTTCCAGAAGACCGGGCAGGACGACGTGCACGCGGCGCACAGGATGCACTTGGTGGTGTCGTCGAACCGCTCGCGGTCCTCGGCGCTCTGCAGCCGCTCACGCGTCGGCTCGTTGGTGTCCTTCGTGATGAGGAAGGGCATCACGTCGCGGTACGCCTGGAAGAACGGCTCCATGTCGACCACGAGGTCCTTCAGGACCGTGAGGCCCTTGATGGGCTCGACCGTGATCGGCTTCTCGGGGTTGATGTCCTTGATCAGCGTCTTGCAGGCGAGACGGTTCTTGCCGTTGATCCGCATGGCGTCGGAACCGCAGATGCCGTGCGCGCAGGAGCGACGGAAGGTCAGCGTGCCGTCGACCTCCCACTTGATCTTGTGCAGACCGTCGAGGACGCGCTCCTTGGGGTCGATCTCCAGCTGGAAGTCTTCCCAGGTCGCCTCGGCCGAGACCTCCGGGTTGAACCGGCGGACGCGGAAGGTGACGGTGATGTAGGGAGAGGCGGCGGAGTCCGCCTCCACCTTGTCCAGAACGGGGGTTGCCATCAGTACTTACGCTCCATCGGCTGGTAGCGGGTCTGGACGACCGGCTTGTAGTCGAGACGTACGGACTCCGTGCCGTCGTCGCCCACCTCGCGGTACGCCATGGTGTGGCGCATGAAGTTGACGTCGTCGCGGTTGGGGTAGTCCTCGCGGTAGTGACCGCCGCGGGACTCCTTGCGGGCGAGCGCGGAGACGGCCATGACCTCGGCGAGGTCGAGCAGGTTGCCCAGCTCGATGGCCTCCAGCAGGTCGGTGTTGAACCGCTTGCCCTTGTCCTGGATCGACACGTTCCGGTAGCGCTCGCGCAGTTCGGCGATCTTCTCGACCGCCGTCTTGATCGTCTGCTCGGTGCGGAACACCATGACGTTGGCGTCCATGGTCTCCTGCAGCTCCTTGCGCAGCGTCGCCACCCGCTCGGTGCCGGTGGACGTGCGCAGGCTCTCCACCTGGGCCAGCACCAGCTCCGCCGGGTTCTCCGGCAGCTCGACGAAGTCGGCCTTCTGGGAGTACTCGGCGGCGGCGATGCCCGCGCGCTTGCCGAAGACGTTGATGTCCAGCAGCGAGTTGGTGCCCAGCCGGTTGGCGCCGTGCACCGACACACACGCGACCTCGCCGGCGGCGTACAGGCCCGGGACCACGGTCGTGTTGTCGGCGAGCACCTCACCCTGGACGTTGGTCGGGATGCCGCCCATCGCGTAGTGCGCGGTCGGCTGGATCGGGATCGGGTCCGTGTAGGGCTCGATGCCGAGGTAGGTCCGCGCGAACTCGGTGATGTCCGGGAGCTTGGCGTCCAGCTGCTCCGGCGGGAGGTGGGTGAGGTCCAGGTAGACGTGGTCGCCCTCGGGACCGCAGCCGCGGCCCTCGCGGATCTCCGTGTAGATGGAGCGCGAGACGACGTCCCGGGAGGCGAGGTCCTTCATGACCGGCGCGTACTTCTCCATGAAGCGCTCGCCGTCCTTGTTGCGGAGGATGCCGCCCTCACCGCGGGCGCCCTCCGTCAGCAGGATGCCCATGCGCCAGATGCCGGTCGGGTGGAACTGGAAGAACTCCATGTCCTCCAGCGGCAGCCCGCGCCGGTAGACGGCGGCCTGGCCGTCACCGGTCAGGGTGTGCGCGTTCGACGTCACCTTGAAGAACTTTCCGCAGCCGCCGGAGGCATAGATGACGGCCTTCGCCTGGAAGACGTGGATCTCACCGGTGGCCAGCTCGTACGCCACCACACCGGCGGAGCGCTTGACGCCGTCCACCTCGGTGATCAGCTGGTCCAGGACGTAGAACTCGTTGAAGAACTCCACGCCCTGCTTGACGCAGTTCTGGTACAGCGTCTGGAGGATCATGTGGCCGGTGCGGTCCGCGGCATAGCAGGACCGGCGGACCGGGGCCTCGCCGTGGTTGCGGCTGTGACCGCCGAAGCGGCGCTGGTCGATGGTGCCGTTCGGGGTGCGGTTGAACGGCAGGCCCATCTTCTCCAGGTCGAGGACCGAGTCGATGGCCTCCTTCGCCAGGATCTCGGCGGCGTCCTGGTCGACCAGGTAGTCACCGCCCTTGACCGTGTCGAAGGTGTGCCACTCCCAGTTGTCCTCCTCCACGTTGGCCAGCGCGGCGGCCATGCCGCCCTGCGCGGCGCCCGTGTGGGAGCGGGTGGGGTAGAGCTTGGTGAGCACGGCGGTGCGGCTGCGCTTGGTGGACTCGATGGCCGCGCGCATGCCCGCGCCACCGGCGCCGACGATGACGGTGTCGTACTTGTGGATCTTCATGATTCTCGCAGCCCCGTGCCTAGCGGATGTTCGGGTCGAAGGTGAAGATCACCAGCGTGCCCAGCAGGATGGTGAACACCGTGGCGGTGTAGAGCAGGCCCTTCAGCCACAGCCGGGTGTTCGCGCGCTCCGCGTAGTCGTTGATGACCGTGCGCAGGCCGTTGGCGCCGTGCAGCGTCGCCAGCCAGAGCATCAGCAGATCCCAGACCTGCCAGAACGGGGATGCCCAGCGGCCCGCCACGAAGGCGAAACCGATCTTGGAGACGCCGCCGTCGAGCACCAGCTGGATCAGCAGGTGGCCGATGACCAGGACGACCAGGACGATGCCGGACAGCCGCATGAAGAGCCAGGCGGCCATCTCGAAGTTGCCCCGGGTCGACTTCGGGGTGTTCTTGGTGCGCTTGCGCGGGGCCTCGATGTAGGGCGCCGGGTTGTCGACGTCGTAACCGGAGGGGCCCTCGACGGGGCCGATTCCGGACGCGGTCTTCTCAGTCGTGGACATGGGCGTCAGCTCCCGAACAGTTCACGAGCGGCGTGGCCGAGGAGGGGGTAGATCGCCCCCAGCATCAGCACCAGCCACAGACCGACGGCGGCCCAGAGCATCTGCTTCTGGTAGCGCGGGCCCTTGGACCAGAAGTCGACGGCGATGATGCGCAGACCGTTGAGCGCGTGGAAGAGGACGGCGGCGGACAGCCCGTACTCCATCAGCGCGATGATCGGCGTCTTGTACGTCGCGACGACCTCGTCGTAGGTCTCGGGGGAGACACGCACGAGAGAGGTGTCCAGTACGTGAACGAACAGGAAGAAGAAGATGAGGACGCCGGTGACTCGGTGAGCCACCCAGGACCACATTCCTTCCCGGCCGCGGTACAGCGTTCCAGCCGGCACGGAAGTCCCTCCGGGAGCGGGGATTGGGGCCGCGCCGGCTTGTGCTGTCGGTCGGGCCCGGCCGGGTACGGTCCTCCGGCCCCCAGCATCGTAGCGACGCGCTGTCGGGATGCTTACGCCGGGCCTGTCGGTGTGATCAAAGTGGCACGCATATGGGTGAGCGCGGGCGGCTACGTGGGCGGTGTGTCCTGTTGTGTGCCGAGTGCGGGTGCGTTGTGGCTGGTCGCGCAGTTCCCCGCGCCCCTCAGGGAGTCCAGCAAGCGTCCTCTCGCCAGGCGGCGGAGTTCCTCCCAGGCCACCACCCGCTCCTCCTCCGGATCGTTTGTCAATCGTGACCGGATGGCCGTCAGGACGTGGTCCAGGCACTCGTTCGGCGGCACCTCGTCGAGGCAAATGACGAACACATGGCCGAATTTCGCCTCGTAGGCGGCATTCGCGGCGTCCAGTGCCGTGTGGGCGGCCGAGTACGCGTCCTCCGGCAGCACCGGCAGCGTCTCGCCGGCCAGCGCCTCCGTCAGGTCCGCCGGGGTCAGGTCGTACGCCGCTTCGTCCGACGCGGCCAGCAGGGCTTCCGGGGTCGGGTAGGGCCGGTGGGCCGTGATGCGGTGGGCCCAGCGGAGGCTGCGCAGGCAGGTCAGGAGGGTGTGCCGGAGCTCGTCGGCGCATGCCGTGTTGAAGCGCTCCAGGGTGGTGCCGCGCTGCTGGTGGGGTACGGCCACTCGGCCAGGGAGGTGTGTGGGCGTCACGTGTGTTTCGGCAGGGGATGCTGTGAGAGATGTGTCGCCACGGTATCGACAGGGCACCTGAGTCGTCCGACCGAGGACCGAATTTCAGCCGAACGGGAGAGTTTCGGAACGTGTGGTGGACGCGTACCGCGCTCGCCGGTCGTAGGTTGGCCGGGTGAGCCAGCACAGGCGCCGGGCGCCGGAGAAGAAGGTCGGACAGCGAGCCCTCCTGGTCGGGGCCCTGGTCGCCGCGTTCGGCGTGGGCCTCGGAGTGTGGGCCTCCGGCGACGGCGGCGGCTCCGCCGGGCCCACGGGGGCCGCGGTGCGGCAGCCGTCCGGCGAGGCCACGTCCCGGTCGGCCGGGGCGTCCCGCTCCGCGGCGGCGCCGGTGCCGAGCCCCAGCCCGTCGTACGCGCTGTCCCGCACCCCCCGGACCATTCCGGCGGTCCGCTCGCACGCGCCCGCACGTGGGCCGGGGTGGCGGCCCGAGCGGGGCGGGCGGGTGGTCGTCGGGGACGCGGACCTGGCGGACGAGGGGCGGCTGGTCGCCGAGGAGCTGGGGCTGACCTACGCGGGCGAGAAGGACGACGTGCGGGCCGGTGACGTAAGGCTGTCGCTCAACGACGACGAGGGCGCCGATCCGGAGTCGTACGCGCTGACCGTGCGCGGCGGGCGGGTGAACATCAGCGGGCCCGCCGACGCGGGCGTGTTCTACGGCACCCGGACGCTGAAGCAGGCGGTGCACGGCGGGGGGACGGCGCCGGAGGGGGTCGTACGGGACGAACCGGCGAAGAAGGTGCGCGGGTTCATGCTGGACATCGCGCGCAAGAACTTCACCGCCGAGTGGATCGAGGACCGGGTCCGGGAGCTGGGGGACCTGAAGTTCAACCAGCTGGGGCTGCACTTCTCCGACGACCAGGCGTTCCGGATCGAGTCCTCCTCGCACCCCGAGGTCGTCTCCGATCCGCATCTGACCAAGGCCCAGGTCCGGCGGATCGTCCGGATCGCGGCGGAGCGGCACATCACCGTCGTGCCCGAGATCGACTCCCCGGGGCATCTGGGGGCGGTGCTCGCGGCCCACCCCGGCCTCCAGCTGCGCAACGCCTCGGGCGCGGCCACGCGCGGGGCGATCGACATCTCCCAGGACGAGTCCGCCGAGATCGTCGACGACCTGCTGAACGAGTACGCCGAGCTGTTCCCGGGCGGCCCGTGGCATCTCGGCGGTGACGAGTACCGGGCGCTGACCGTCGCCGACCCCGAGGCGTCCTACCCGCAGCTCGCGACCGCGGCGCGGGAGGCCTACGGCTCCGGGGCGACCGTCGAGGACCTGACCACCGGCTGGCTCAACGACCGCGCCGACACGGTCCGCGTCCACGACAAGTACCCCCGGGCCTGGAACGACGGCTTCTTCCGCGGCACCTCCGTCAAGGCCGACGAGGACATCGTGGTCGCCTACTGGACCGGCAAGGAGATCGGCGCCCGGCCCCCGGCGGAGTACCTGGCGGAGGGGCGGCAGGTCATCAACTACAACGACGAGTTCCTGTACTACGTCCTCGGGGAGCCGCAGACCTTCGTCTATCCGACCGGGCAGCGCATCTACGAGCAGTGGACGCCGCGCGTGCTGCGCGGCACCCAGGCGGTGGCGGCGCAGTACGACGACCAGATCCTCGGCGGGTCCTTCGCCGTCTGGTGCGACCTCGCGAACTCCCAGACCCAGGACCAGGTGGCGGCCGGCATCCGGATGCCGCTGCGGGCGACCGTCGAGAAGCTCTGGAACCCGGGCACGCCCCGGCAGTCCTGGGCGGACTTCAAGGCGCTGGGCGACCGCCTGGGCTGAGGCCCCGATGCCCGCCCGGGAGCCGGATCGTCCGATCCGGCTGCGAACGGGCGTACGGCTGTGGTGTATTCGGCCCGAGTCGAAGCAACAAAGCCTGGGGGAACGAAGATGGGCTATTGGGGGTATTTCGTCGTGGGGCGTGCCGAGCGGCCGCTCGCGGAGCTGGCGGCGCTGGCCGGCGCGCCGGGGCTGACCCTGCGCCAGGAGGCGCCGGGCGGCTGGCAGGTCTGGGAGTACCCGGGCGGTGAGGGCGACGTCGGGAACATGCACGAGCTCGCCCATCAGACCGGGGAGCCCGCGCTGTTCGGGTACGTCATGGACAGCGACTGCGCGGTGGTGGAGGCGGCGGGCCCGGAGAGCGGGGCGTGGACGGCCTGCCTCGGGCGGGCGGCGATGGCCGAGCGGCTCGGCGCGGGCGAGGGGCTCGTCCTGGAGGACTACTTCCTGGAGCCCCGTGGCGCCGCCGAGCGGGCCGTCGCCTGGGCGGCCGAGGCCGGGCACACCGTGGCGGCCGGACCGCTGCTCGACGTGTTCGGCGCCGACCCCGATCCGTTGGCCGAAAACCTCTTCTTCCGGATGCTCGACCGGCTCGGAGTGGTGCCCCTGTGACACTCCTGGGGCGTCGCACGCAGTAAGGGGAAGTGCGGGCTCCGTGAGGAAGGTGCCCCGGTGGAGCCCCACAAAGGCCCGCAAGAGGGAGGCGTGGATGAGCCTGGTGGAGTTGATCGCTCAGGCCGACGAACGCGGACTGGCCGCAAGCGGGTTGGCTTGTTTGGATCGGTGCGTCCCCCTGCTGGGCGGTGACGACGACCTGCTGCGGCCCCTGTGGACGAGCCTCGCGGACCCCTCCGGCGACGACTGGACCGACCGCCTCGCCCAGGTGCGCGACACGCTCGGCGGCGGGGCGGACGCGCCGACCCAGGCCGCGGACGAGGCCGTACGGCTGGCCCGCCGGATGCTGGAGGCGGTCCCGGCCCGCCACGCGGCCGCCGAGGTGCGGGTGTGGGCGGACGCCTGCTCGGTCGCCTCGCTGCAGATCCACCGGATGCTCGACCTGGTCGCCGACGAGGCGTCCTCGGTCGACGCCCGCCGCCAAGGCCGCACGCAGGGCATGTCGCCGCTCGTCGCCGCCGAACTGCGGCGCCAGATCACCGTCCTGGAGCTGCTCGCCGGGCACGGCGCGGGCGGGCTGCGGCCGGCGCTGGAGGTGTCCACCGAGGGGCGGCGGGTGCTGCGCGCGGTGGTGTCACGGCGGGCGCGGGGCCGTGTCTGAGGGGCTCGCGACCATCGCTCCCGCACAGCTGCGGGGTGACGAAACCCCGCGCCGCCGCGCTCTTGTCGGTGTGACGACGACAGAGCAGCAGACCAGGCCCTCCGCTGCGGCGAAGCCGGTGCGGTGGGCGGCGGACGTGGTTTCGACGATGCGTGAAGGGGCGCGGCTGCGTCTCGACTACTCGGCGCAGAGCCTGTGGCGGCTGGACCGGGTGATCGACGATCTGCGCCGGGAGGGCACCCCGCCGGCGGCCGTGGAGTGCGTGCTGCGCGGATTCGGCGCGTACGCCGGTGAGGTGATCGTCCGTCAGTGCGGCGCCGAGTGGTGGTCGTCCGGCGGCGACCACTGGATACGTACGCCCGACGGCAAGCTGTGGGACCCCCTGGAGGAGGCCCGCCGGTGTTTCACCGGGGACGGGTCGCTGCGCCTGCTGTGCCGGGACGCGGTGCGCGGAGGTTGTACCGCGGAACGCGTGTGACATGGCCGCCGGCCTGAGCGTCCTCGCCCTGCGGCTGCGCACCCGCCTGCGGAACCGGGCTGACGGAACGACGAAAGCGGCCGGCGCCCACGCAGTGGTGTGGGCCCGGCCGCTTCGCTGTGCCGCCGTTACGGCGCCAGCACCTGCCCGAGCCCGCCGTCGGTCGGCGTGCCCAGGGTGGTCTTGCTGTAGATCAGCGAGTCGCCGTAGCCGATGCCCGTGCTGTTGCTCGGGATGTGCAGCAGGACGCCGTCCGTGCCGTCCTCGCCGTTCGCGCCCACGGTGAGGTCGGCGCGGCCGTAGCCGGACAGGTCGGTCAGCGTCACCGACGTACCGAACAGGTCGCCCGCCTCCGCGGCGCCGGGGACGCCCGTGGTGTCCTGCGAGATCGCCGCCGAGCCCGAGCCGGTCAGGCCCGTCGGGCTGCCCTTGACGAGGACCACGGAGCCCGCGTTGGCGTGGCTGACGCCGCTGCGGGTGAGGTCCTCGCCGCGGGCGCCGGCCAGGGCGTCGGCGTAGCCGTCGGCGTCGAGGTCGCCCGCCGAGACCGAGATGCCGAAGGAGTCGCCGGACTCGTTGCCGCCCGGGACGCCCGAGGTGTCCTGGTGGATGACCTTCATGCCGGTGGTGGTGAAGCCGGTCGAGGTGCCGAACAGCATGGTGATCTGGCCGCCCGAGACGGCACCCGACTCCGAGGCGACCGGCTGGCCGATGACGATGTCGTCGTAGCCGTTGCCGTTGAAGTCACCGGCGGCTATGGAGCGGCCGCCCTTGACCGAGAGGACCCCGGCCTTGGTCAGACCGGTCGCCGAGCCCGCGAAGCGGACGATCCGGCCGATGCCGCCGGTGTCGCGGTAGTTGAGGGCGACGTCCGCGTAACCGTCCCGGTTGAAGTCGCCGGTCGTGGCGTCGAGGTGGGCGACGGCGCCGGTGGCGGAGGTGAGCGTGCCGTACGTGGTGCCGGCGCCGGTCAGCCGGACGTGGTAGTTGCCGCCCTTGCCGGTGCCGGCGGAGAAGACGTCGGCCTGGCCGTCGCCGTTGAAGTCGCCGACGGTGACGGCCGAACCGAGCTTGGCGCCGGCCGCGGTGACGCCGGTCGTGGTGTACGAGAAACCGGTGGTGAGGGCAGGGCCGTACATCACCGTGACCTGGCCGCGGTCGGCGTTGCCGCTGGTGTCGTCCTCACCCGGCGCGCCGATCGCGAGGTCGGCGTGGCCGTCGCCGTTGACGTCGCCCCAGGCGGTCGCGGCACCGAAGGAGTCACCGGACTCCGAGGTGCCGGGGACCCCGGCGCTGTTCTGGGTGAAGCCGGTCCGGGACGCGGTGACGGGGCCGTCGGTGCCGCCCGGGACCACGGTGACGCGGTTGGCCTTCGGGGTGCCGGCGACCAGGTCGCTGACGCCGTCGCGGTTGTAGTCGGTGGTGGCCAGGGCGTGCGAGATGCCCGGCGTCCTGGCCAGCGAGGCGATCTGCCCGAGCTTGGGGTACAGGTTGAGGCCGGGGCAGGCCGTGGCGTTGGTGTCCTTGTGCCCGAAGACGCGCGGCAGCGTGATCTGCGTGCCCTCGGCGACCCTGTTGCCGCTGTAGTTGAGCGGGGCCCGCGAGGTCAGCGTGACCTTGCCGGCCGGGTCGATGCCGTACATCCCGAACTTCCAGGCCACGACCCGGGCGATGGCGTCGAGGGCGGCCTTGGTCGGCTTGGCCGACTCGAAGTTGCCGATGTAGGAGATGCCGAGCGTGTCGGTGTTGAACCCGGCGTCGTGCGCGCCGGTCACCGGCAGGTCCATGCCGCCGCTGCGGCCCTCGAAGATCTGACCGCACTTGTCGACGACGAAGTTGTAGCCGATGTCGAAGTAGTCCTGCCCGAAGTGCGCCTGCTGGATGGTGCGCATCCGGGCCCGGGACTCGGCGCAGGACAGCGTGTTGTCGCTGTCGACGCCGGTGTGGTGAACGACGGCGGCCTTGATGTCGGTGCCATAGCTCGGCGTGCCGTTGTAGTCCGTCGACGCGCCCCACTCGGCCTGCGTGATGATCGGGGGCTTCACCACCGTGGAGGGACGGGGCGCCGGGACCGTGGGCGTCGGGGTCGGGGAAGTCGATGAACCGGGCGTCGCCGACGCGGAAGTCGACGAACCGGGCGTCGCCGACGGGGAGGTCGAGGCGCTGGGGGTGACCGACGCCGAGGCCGAGGCGCTGTCCGACGGTGTCACCGCGGGCGTGGCCGACTCCTCCACCGCGAAGGCCGCGGGCTCCACCCCGCCCTCCGGGTCCGTGCCCGGGTCCAGCAGCTTGACGTCCATGCCGGCCGGCTGCCCGCCGACCTCGGTGCCGGCGGAGTCGACCACCCGCACCTCGACGCCGTCGGACGCGCCGGTCCACACCGACTCCGTACCGCCCCGCAGCGCGGCCCGTTCGGCCTCGGCGCCGTCCGCCTGGCTCGGCTCCGGGACCAGCTCGCGCCACGGCGACCAGGCGCCGGTCTCGATGTCCCGGGTGCGCACCTCGGGCGTGCCCTTGGCTTCGGCCTCGGGGTCGTCCCAGGTCACCACCACCGCGCTGAACTGCTCGGTCTCCCGCTTGTCCAGGCCCTTGCGGCCCGAGCCCTCGTTCTCGAGCTTCAGCGTGTGCACGGCGGGCTCGCGCTCGCCCGCCTTGTCGTCGGACGACACGGGCTGGTCCGCCATCGCATACGTGACGACACCCGCTCCGCTCAGCACCACCGCCCCGACGGTCAGCCAGGCCCGCCGCCGGAGACCGATCGGCTTGTACGCATGGGTCCTACGAGGACTCAACTACCCCACCCCTAGAGATTGGACACGATCGCCACACCTGTAACAGGCGCGCTCTCCTGTCAGCGTTGAGTCCGGTTCAAACATCACCCGGGCAAAGGGTTGTACGACCTCATGACTTTTCTGTGTGTGCATGAGCACAGCCGTGACGTGTGATGCCGATGTGCCGGAATCCGCTGGATGCTGTGGGGGATTCGCAGACGTTCCCCCGTGGATCGACGGGAGGGGTCGGCCGATGGACCAGGGGGACGAGCGAAGAGGGCACGCGAACGCGATGCGCGGGCTCACGGCGGCTTTCGTCGCCGGTGTCACCGCCCGGAACCGGCTGCCGCTCGACTACTCGGTGGCCAGCCTGCGCGTCGTGGACTTCCTGATCGACGGCCTGCGCAAGGGCGGCGCCGACCAGGAACGCGCCCGCGAGACGCTCTTCGGACTCGGTGCGTACGTCGGTGAGGTGCTGGTGCGCCGGGCGGGCGCCGTCTGGGTCGACTTCGACGCCCACCAGCGCGCCTACTTCGGCCAGCCGGTCGGCGTACGGATGCCGGACGGCCGCGTCTGGAACCCGCTCGGCAAGGTCCACAACCGCTTCGACGCGGGCGGCCCCGAGGAGTCCCTGCACACCTTCTACCTCACCCTGCCCGGCCGGGTCCGGCGGGCCGCCGCATGAGCCGCACGAGATTACGGCGGCCGCTGTGACACTTCTGTGCGGCCCGGCGCTGTTGACCATGAGGGGCGTGGGCAGAGGACGGAGCCGTGCCGGGGGGTGCGGTCCGGCCATGAACTCGGCGGGACGAGGACAGTAGTTGGGCCAGGGAGCGGAACCCCGTCGCGGGCACGCGCACGACGGGGAGCTGGGCGCGGCCGTCGCGCGGGCGCAGGAGGGTGACGAGGCGGCCTTCGCGGTCGCCTACCGCATCGTGCAGCCCGGACTCCTCGGCTATCTGCGCGGCATCGTCGGCGACGACGCCGAGGACGTGGCCTCCGACGCCTGGCTGGAGATCGCCCGCGACCTCGGCCGGTTCAAGGGCGACGGGGCGGGCTTCCGCGGCTGGAGCGCGACCATCGCCCGGCACCGGGCGCTGGACCACTTGCGCCGGCAGCGGGTACGGCCCCGGTCGACGGCGACCGATCAGGACGTACTCGATCTGCCGGGCCCGCACAGCACGCACGAGCAGGCACTGGAGTCCATCTCCACCGAGTACGCCCTGGAGCTGGTCCGGGGGCTGCCGCGCGACCAGGCCGAGGCCGTGCTGCTGCGGGTGGTGGTGGGCCTGGACGGCCCGGCGGCCGCCCGGGTGCTCGGCAAGCGTCCCGGCGCGGTGCGCACCGCCGCGTACCGGGGTCTGAAGCGCCTGGCGAGCCAGCTGGGCGCCGAGGGTGTGACGGATGACGGCCCCCGGACGCTGGGGGAGTCGAAATGAACGGAGCGGGGAGCGCGGGCGTAGCACGGGGGGAGCACCGCGCCTCCACAGGTCGCGGACGCCGTGTACCCCTCGGGGCGCGCGGCCCGCAGGGGCCCCACGGGCCACACAGGATCCAGCGGGACCATGGGCCCCGGATCGGTCAGGTCGGACAGGAACGGAAACGGACATGGGTGAACAGCTGAGCGACGGCGGCACCGCCGACCGTCGGCCCGCGCACCCGCACGGCACCCCGTCCGGCCCGCCCGTGGACGCCGGCCGGCCCGACCTGGAGGCCCTGCTCGCCGCCGCGATGCGCCCCGCCGCTGTCGACGCCGAGGGCGAGCGGCGTGCCGTCGCCGCGTTCCGGGCCGCCCGGGAGGCGGGCGCGCACCGGACCCGCACCCGGCGCCGGGACGACTGGCGGCCCCGGACGCGCGGCCGTTCCGTGCGCTCGCTGCGGGCCACGCTCTCGCTGTTCGTCGCGAGCCTCGCCCTTGGCGGGGCCGCCTTCGCGGCGATCGGTACGGCCGGTTCCTCCTCGGACGCCTCCGACGGCCCCGGCACGCCCCCGCCGTCCGCCGCTCCCGCCGACCCGGACCCCGAGCCCCGAGCCACGGCCTCCGGCACCGCCACCGCGCCCCGGGACCGTCCGTCCGCCGCCGCGGACACCGAGGCCAAGTGCCGGGCCTACGAGCGGGTCCGGGGCAACGGCAAAGCGCTGGACGCCCCGGCCTGGCAGCGGCTGACCGAGGCGGCGGGCGGCGCGGAGAAGGTGGCCGCGTACTGCGCGCAGCGACTCGCGGAGGCGACGGCGCAGAGCAAGCCGGGCGCCGGGAAGACCAACGGCACGGGTACGGGCAACAACGGCACCGGTACGGGCTCCGGCTCCGGCACGGGCAACGGCACCGGGACCGGCTCCGGCTCGGGTTCCGGCTCGGGTTCCGACAACGGCTCCGGCAAGAGCGACAACAAGCCGGGCAAGAAGAACTGACACCGGTCGGCCGGGAGTTGTCCTCACCGGCCCGCTGATTCGGCCACCTGGGGCCCCCGCCAAAGCAACGGCCGGGGCCGCCACCCCCCACAGGAGAGGCCCCGGCCGTCGCGCGGCACGGGCCGCGCGGCGGCCCGTATTTCCTACAGCGCCATGAGTGCGGTTTCTGTCACACCCCGATGTGTCCCCGGCCCGCCGCCCCTTGTCCGGACATGGACGAGCAGCGGTTTCAGGTCGTAACGTGCCTTTCGCGTCGCACGGGGAAGTTGAACGATCACTGAAACCGGCGGCGGGCCGCCGAGCCGGGGCCATCCACCGACCATCTACCGAGGTACCGAGTGCTGGGGGACGACGCGGAGCTGACGGCCGCGGTGCTTGCGGCACAGGACGGGGACGAGACCGCGTTCCGGACTGTGTACCGCTCGGTGCACCCGCGGCTGCTCGGCTACGTACGGACGCTGGTCGGCGACCCGGACGCCGAGGACGTGGCGTCGGAGTCCTGGCTCCAGATAGCGCGCGACCTGGATCGCTTCAGCGGGGACGCGGACCGCTTCCGCGGCTGGGCCGCCCGGATAGCCCGCAACCGCGCGCTGGACCACATACGCATGCGCGGCCGCCGCCCCGCGATCGGCGGCGACGAGACCGAACTGACCGGCCGGGCCGCCGAGTGCGACACCGCGGGCGAGGCCATCGAGGCCCTGGCCACCGACGGCACCCTCTCCCTGATCGCCCGGCTGCCGCAGGACCAGGCCGAGGCCGTGGTGCTGCGCGTGGTGGTGGGCCTGGACGCGAAGACCGCCGCGGAGACGCTGGGCAAGCGCCCGGGCGCGGTCCGCACGGCGGCGCACCGGGGTCTCAAACGCCTCGCCGAACTGCTCGGCGACCCTTCGGAGAACGATCCGGAATCGGCCGGGGTCCTCGCCGCCCTGCCGCCCCAGCGAGAACCGCGCGGCCGCGCCGTGACGTCCGCGACTGTGACGCATACGCGTGCGCGGACGCAGAAGGATGTGTGATGGCCGACGAGCAGTACAGGTGGCTGGACCGGAGGACGGCGGAACGTCTGCTGAGCGGGGAGCCACTGGAAGCTGTGGACGCGGCCGACCGCGACCGGGCGGAACGCCTCGCCAAGGCGCTTGAGGCCCTGACCGCCCAACCCCCTGCGACCTCCGCCGAACTCCCCGGCGAGGCCGCCGCGCTGGCCGCCTTCCGCGCCGCCCGCTCCGAGTCCGCCGCCGCCCCCGCGACCCCCGGCCACGGCTCCCGGCCGCACTCCGGCGACGCCGGCCTCGTCCGCATCGGCACGCCCCCGCCCGGGGCCCGCAGTCCCCGCTGGGCGCGCCCGGTGCGCCTCGGTCTGGCCGCCGCGCTGGCGGTCGGCATGGTCGGCGGCGTCGCGGTCGCGGCCGGAACCGGAGTCCTGCCCACGCCGTTCGAGGGCGGCGCACCGGAGCCCGCCGCGTCGGTCTCGGCCGCCGTGCCGCCCGAGCGCCCGCAGGAGTCGCCGTCCCCGGAGGACGCCGTGGAGGGCGAGTCCGTGCCCGACGGGACGTCCGGCGGGGCCGCGCCGGACCCGGACACCTCGCGGGAGACCGGGGGCGACGGCACCGACCCCGGCGCCGCGAACGGTGACCCCAAGGACCGGTGGAGCGGCGGCAAGCACAAGAGCGCCGCCGTCGCGGCCTGCCGTGACGTCAGCGCCGGCAAGCGGCTCGCCGACGACAGCAGGCGGGCTCTGGAGGCCGCTGCGGGCGGCTCCGCGCGCGTGTGGACCTACTGCAAGGGACTGCTCGGCGAGGCCGGGTCCGGGTCGGGGTCCGAGTCCGGGTCGGGGTCGGAGTCCGGGTCGGGGGAGGGCAAGTCCCACGGCCGGGAGGAGAACGCCGGCCGGGGCAGCGGCCAGGACGAGGACGACGACCAGGGCGACCAGGGCGAGAAGGACGAGAAGGACGAGAAGGGCGACCGGGGCCGCGGTGAGGGCGGCCGCGACAAGGGGAAAGGCAACGGTCACAGCCGCCCCGAGGACCACCGGCGCACCGACGGCACCACCACCGGGACGCCCTCGTCGCCGCCCGGGACCCCCGTGCCGGACCGCTCCGATTCCCCGGTGGCACCGGACGCTCTGGACGTCTCACCGAGCCCGCCGTCCACCGCGCCGTGATCCCCGCGCGGGTGCTACGACACGCCCGCTGAGCTGCGGTTCTGTAAACCGCGGAACTTTTTTCGCGCGGGGTGTGACGTTTTCGCCGATCCCGGCGCAGTATTCAGTGAGCCGACTGGTCATCGGCCGTCGCACGGAGCCGGGGTTCCCCCCGTACCTTCGGCTCGTGCACCTGGCGCGGGGGGGGCCCCCGGCCCCCCCCCCCCCCCCCCCCCCCACCCCGGGCCCCCGACCCTGTAGCCGGTCCGCACCGGCGCGCACACT